>NZ_JABBGL010000013.1:0-126345 GCF_012927365.1 Sphingobium sp. TB-6
AAACTCTCAAGTTTGATGTCCGATCCATATCCAGGCGGAATAAGCCCAAACATGAACCGCTCATTTTCAGGAGCCATTCCTGCACAAATTTCTTACATGGTTACGTAAGGACATTGTGAGGTCTGGCTAAATTTAACCGAGTACCCAGCGCCTGAAAGCCGCCAAGACCCGGAGCCGCCGCCCACATGTCCCTTCATCAATCAACAATGTCAAAGAACACACCAAAATCAGAAGCGGACAACCAATCTTCCTCGAACTTTCGTGCGAGGGACTTGGCGTCCGTCTATGTTGGCGACCGTCCATTCCAGTGCCTCAGTGGCGCTGTCCCGTCCGGTGAGACGGGCATATATGGAGGGCTTCCTGAACCGTCAAACCCTTTTTGCACTTTTGTTTCAGAATTTTTTGGAACTTGGCCGATAGAGCGGTTTCACGAGACACAACGCTCCAGAAATTGGGAATGACAATGGGTTTGCAGGACGCCGACGCGGACGACGCCGGTTTTGGCACAAGGATAAGAAGCGCGATTCTCTGGCGATCGGGCAGCCAGATCGTGGCGCAAATGCTGAGCTGGATCGTGACTCTGGCGGTGATCCGGCTGCTCGATCCGGCCGATTACGGCCTGTTTGCGATGACTCAGGTGATTCTGAACTTTGCGACCTTCCTCAATGGCTATGGGCTGGTGAGCGCCCTGGTGCAGTCCGAGACGATCGAGACGCATAAGCTGCGGCAGGCGTTCGGGATCATGCTGTTGCTGAACGGCGGGCTTGCCCTGGCGCAGCTCGCGGTCGCTCCGCTGGCTGCGAGCTATTATGACCAGCCCATGGTCGCGCAGCTCTTGCGCGTGCAGGCGCTGCTATATCTATCCACGCCCTTCATCTCGATTCCCGAGGCGATCATGGGCCGGGCGATGGATTTTCGGCGGCCCGCGCTGGTCAACCTGATCGCGGCCATCGCTTCGGCGGCTGTGGCGCTGACGGGGGCGCTGTCGGGTTGGGGCGTGTGGACCTTGGTATTCGCGCCCATTGCGGGGTTTTGGGTCAAGGGCATAGGCTATGTGCTGGCGACCAGGTTCAGGCCGATTCCCAGCTTCGATTTTCGCGGGACCGGGGCGATGGTCGCCTATGGCGCGTCGCTGCTGGGCGGCCAGCTTTTCTGGATCGTGCAGAGCCAGGCCGATATCTTCATCGGCGGGCGGGTGCTGGAGCCGCATCAATTGGGCCTTTATGCCGAAGCGCTGTTCCTGACGCAGATTTTCGTCAGCAAATTCATCCCGCCGCTCAATGACGTCGCCTTTCCAGCCTATGCGCGGATGCAGAAGGACCCGGCGCGAATCGCATGGTCCTTCTGCAAGGCGGTGCGGTTGCTGCTGCTGATTTCCTGCCCGGTCTATCTGGGCATGGCGGCGACGGCCGGGCCGCTGGTCGAAACCCTGTTCGGCGCGAAGTGGCGGGATATGGCGCCCTTCGTCGCGATTCTCGCTCTCGCCATGCCGTTCATGACGTTGCAGGTGATGTTCGCGCCGGTCAGCAATGCCCTGGGAAGGCCGGGGACGACCGCGCGGGTGGCGGCGGTGGGCGCGGTGCTGATGCCGGCCGCCTTTTTCATCGGGATTCGATTCGGCGCCATCGGCCTGGCCTGGGCATGGCTTTGCGCCTTCCCGATTCTCACGCTCATCACCGCCCGGCTGGCGGGTGCGCCGATGGGGCTGCGGCTGATCGACCTGATGCGCGCGGCGGCGCCGGGGCTTGGCTGCTCCCTCTTGATGGCTGCGGCGGTGATGGCGGTCGACCGGATATTGCCGCCACTCGCCGCGCCGATTCGGCTGGGGATATTGGTGCCGGCGGGCGGGCTCGCCTTTCTGGCCGCATTGATGCTGTGCGCGCGGGGCACTCTGCTGGAATTGGTCGCGCTGGTCGTGCGGCGGGCGCCGCCGGTGCAGGCGCCCGCCTGAAACGAATCAGGCCGTCTGGATATAGTCGCGCAGGGAAGCCGCTTCCGATTCGATGCTGTCGATGCGGAACTTCACAAGATCCCCGATCGACACCAGCCCGACAAGCGCGCCGTCGACCACGACGGGCAGGTGCCGGATGCGCCGCTTCGTCATCAACGACAGGCAGTGGATGACGGGAGTCCGATCATCGGTCGTGATCGGCGGGGCGGTCATGATCTCGCCCACGGGGCGTTCCAGCACCGCCGCTCCTTCCTGCGCCACGCGATAGACCAGGTCGCGCTCGGAAAAGATGCCCACCACCTTGCCGTCATCCACCACCGGCACGCAGCCGATCCGCCGCTGGGCGAGCAACTGCACCACGGAAAGGACCGTGTCGCTCGATTGCGCCTGGACGACATCCTGTCCCTTGCGTTGCAAAATCGCCGCGATCGTCATGATCCATCTCCCTCCCTGTCGACTAAATGCCTCAGTCCCTTGATGATCCCACTTTCACACCCCAAAGGAAAGGGATGACGCACAAACAAGGCCTTGATGATCCGGAGATTGCAAGGGTCGCCTGGCGGCGATTCCGTCGGATCATGGGGTGGATGGCGCTGGCCGGCGCGCTGTGCGTGGGGGTCGCCTTGCTGTTTCTGCGGCTATGGGCGGGGCCCATGCCGATCCACATGATCATCGCGACGATATTGGGCGTCTGGTTGACCTTCATGCTGGGGACGGGTTTGATGGCATTGGCATTTCTGTCGAGCGGAACGGGGCATGACGAACAGGTCATCGACCGGATGAAAGACGAGGTTTCCAGTGATGACTGAACAAAGGGGCGAAGTGGTGTTGCGCGTGGTTCCGCACATCACGGACATCAACGCCAACGGGCATATCTTTGGCGGCTGGGTGCTGAGCCAGATGGATATTGCGGGCGGCATCGTAGCCACGCGGATCGCTCAGGGCGCCGTGGCGACGGTGGCGATCGAGAGCATGACGTTCATTGCCCCGATCCTGCTGGGCGATATCGTGTCGGTCTATGCCCATGAGGAACGGCGGGGGCGCACGTCCGTCGCCATCCGGATCGATGTCATCGCGACGCGAGGCCCGCAAGAGACGAAGGTCGAGCTGACAAGCGGCCTGTTCACCTTCGTCGCGCTGGACGAAAATCACCGGCCGCGTCCGTTGCCGGTCGCCTGATCCGTCAAAGCCGTGCCGGAGGACAACAAAAAAGGGGACAGCGCATCAGCACTGTCCCCTTTTTTTCATCATCCCGCCATCGGGCAGGGATCGGGATTTATTCGGCCGCTTCAGCCGCGGGCCGGGCGCGGCGAGTGCGCTTGCGCGGCGCTTCCTCGACGGGTTCGGCATCATTGTCGGCGCGAGCGATCGAGGGCGGCAGCACGGCGAGATCCAGACCGCCCTGTCCCTCTTCCTTCGCCGCCTTGCGCGGACGGCCGCGGCGCGCGCGGGGAGCCTCCGCTTCGGGCTGCGGTTCCGGGGCCGGGGCCGGCTGCGCGGCGGCAACCGGTTCGGGAGCAACCTTAGGCCGGGGTTGCTTCACGGCTTCCTCGACGACGCTTTCCTCAACCGGCGGGCGCTCACGGCGGTGCTCGTTGCGATCATTGCGGTCATTGCGATCCCGCCGATTGCGGTCGTTCCGGCCTTCACGATAGTCGCGCGGCTCGTCACGGCGACGATCAAAGTCCTGGCCGCGATCGGGAACCTGATCGGCGCGCACTTCCTCGCCGCCTTCATAGCCACCGTCGAAATCGTCGAAATTCTCGTCGAAGCTTTCATCGCGGGGCCGGAAGCGCTGTTGCTGCTCCTCCTGCCGGGCGCGGTTATCGGCAAGGACGCGGAAATAATGGTCGGCAAATTGCAGATAATATTCCGCATTCACCCGATCGCCCGCCATCTGGGCGTCGCGAGCCATATTCCTGTATTTTTCAAGAAGCTGGGCCGCATTGCCGCGCGCGCGGTTGTCGATCCGGTTGCCGTTGTCACCACCGCCCCGATTGCCACCATTGGGACGACCATTATTGTTGTTCCGGCCGCGATTGCGGCGGCCGGCCTGCCTGTTGTTGATCAAGAGCTGATCCTTGCGTTCACTTTGCCATCATTCACTGAAAACACTGTTCAGTCGCCATCCTTCAGCACGGCCTGACCATCAGGCCGGGTAAGGCTCCGCCGGACAGGGGCCGAGCGATCGGCCCATGCCCTTGACCTGCCAGAGGCGCTTGCGCAGCAGCGCCGTCGTGACTTTGAAGGAGCGGGAAAACGGCCTTTTCTTGTCGCAGCCCCACAGGGCAGATCCTCAGGATAGTGCCGTCCCTAAGCCCCATGTAGTGGCTTCCAGGCCATAAACCAAGCAATTTTAGCTTGTGTCGGCGCAAATCCTTCACCCGGTCACGCCAGGGGTGCCGGCGTCGCGACCAGACAGCGGTCGTGCCCGGCCAGATCGCGGCGCGCCGAAACGCTAAGTCCTTGATCGGCAAGCAAGGCCGAGACGCTGGTCCGCTGGTCATAACCGATCTCGATCGCGGCCATGCCGTCCGATGCCAGCAGGCGCGGCAGCATCGGCGCGATCCGGCGATAATCGTCCAGCCCCTCCGTTCCGGCGAAAAGCGCGCCTTCGGGTTCGTGAAGGACATCGCCCGCAAGCACGACGTCGCGCGCGATATAGGGGGGGTTGATGAGGATCAGGTCGAACGGGCCGTCCAGCCCCTCCGCCCAGTTGCCCAGCCGGAAGTCGGCACGCGCGCCAAGACCCAGGCAATCGGCATTGCCCTGCGCCACCGCCAGCGCGGCAGGCGAAATGTCTACCCCGGTCCCCCTCGCCTGCGGCCATTGGCTGAGCGCGGCGAGCAGCAGCGCGCCGGAGCCGGTGCCGAGGTCGAGGATACGGGCAGGCGTCCTCCTGCCGAAATGGTCGACGGCGGCCTCGATCAGCGTTTCGGTGTCCGGGCGGGGAATCAGAACGTCAGGCGTCACATGCAGGCTGATCGTCCAGAAATCGCGCATGCCGATGATATAGGCGATGGGTTCGCCGGTGAGGCGGCGTTCGATGAGGGCTTCGAAGCAGGGCGGGACGCTAAGGTCGCGCTGGCGCATCAGCAGCTCGTTGCGGTCGATCCCGAGCGCATGGGCGAGAAGCAGTTCGGCGTCCAGACGCGGCGTGCCGCTGATGGGGGCAAGGCGAGCGCTAGTGGCGCGGAGGGTTTCGGGAATATGGACGGAGCCGGATACGCTCACGCCACTCCATCCAATTGGGCGAGGCGGGCGGCTTCATCCTCCGCCATCAGCGCGTCGATGACTTCGGACAGGCCCGGCCCTTCGAGGATTTCGGGCAAGCGGTGCAGCGTCAGGTTGATGCGATGATCCGTCACCCGGCCCTGCGGGAAATTATAGGTGCGGATGCGCTCCGAACGGTCGCCCGAACCGACCATCGCCTTGCGCGCGCCGGCCTGTTCGCTCTGGGCGCGCTCGCGTTCCACTTCATAGATGCGGGCGCGCAGCACCTGCATGGCCTTGGCCTTGTTCTTGTGCTGCGAGCGTTCGTCCTGCTGCGTCACCACGATACCGGACGGCAAGTGGGTGATGCGCACGGCGGAGTCCGTGGTGTTCACATGCTGGCCGCCCGCGCCCGAAGCGCGGTAGATGTCGATCTTGAGGTCGCCATCGGCAATCTGGACGTCGACCTCTTCGGGTTCCGGCAGCACAGCGACAGTCGCCGCCGAAGTATGGATGCGTCCGCCGCTTTCAGTGGCCGGAACACGCTGGACGCGATGGACGCCGCTTTCGAACTTCAACTTGGCGAAGACGCCGGTGCCCGTGACGCTGGCGACCACTTCCTTGAAACCGCCGACTTCCGAGGCATTGGCGGAGAGCATCTCCATCTTCCAGCCCTGGGTATCGGCATAGCGCTGGTACATGCGGAAAAGGTCTCCCGCGAACAGAGCAGCTTCGTCGCCGCCTGTGCCCGCCCGGATTTCCAGCATGGCGGGGCGCGCATCGGCGGCATCCTTGGGCAGAAGCTGGAGCGCGAGGGCGCGTTCGGCGTCCGGCAACTGGGCCTTGATGAGCCGCATCTCCTCCTGCGCCATTTCGCGCATCAGCGGATCGGCATCCGCATCCTCCCCGCCCGCCATATATTCGAGGGCGCTCAGTTCCTGGCGCAGGCGGCGGACCTCATGGGCGGCCTTGGCCACCGGCTCGATCTCGGCATATTCCTTGGACAGCCGCACAAATTCTTCCGGCGCGAGGTCGGCGCGCGTCATCGACGCCTGCACCTCGTCCCGGCGCGCCTCGATCTGCGCGATGCGTTCGGCGGAAATGTGCATCAGAGTGTCGCGAACTTCTCGATCAGTGCATCCAATGCAACGGCCTGCTGCTCACCCGTACCCAGATTGCGGACAGCCGCCTCGCCCCGCGCCAGCTCGTCGTCGCCCAGGATCACCGCCCAGGCCGCACCCGAGGCATTGGCCCGCTGCATCCGCTTCTTCATATTGCCGCGATAGCCCATGTCGCAGGCGACGCCGGCGCGGCGCAGATCGGCTACGATGCCGGTGGCCTTGATTTCAGCCGCTTCACCCATGGGAATGACGGCTACAGCGGGTCCGGCAATCTCCGGCATATCCACCAGCATCGCCAACCGCTCGATCCCCGCCGCCCAGCCGACCGCCGGGGTCGAGGGACCGCCGAGATTTTCGATCAGCCCGTCATAACGCCCGCCGCCGAGCACAGTGCCCTGTGCGCCCAGGCGATCGGTGATGAACTCGAAAGCCGTGTGGCGATAATAATCGAGGCCGCGCACCAGCCGGGCATTGCGCTCCCACGCTACGCCCGCCGCATCGAGGCCCGCCGTCACCTTTTCGAAGAAGGTCCGGGCTTCGTCGGTCAGATAGGCGTCGATGTCTGGCGCGCTGTCGGCCACCGGGCGATCCCGCGGATCCTTGCTGTCGAGGATGCGAAGCGGATTGCGCTGCAAACGATCCAGGCTCTCTTCGGAAAGCTGGTCGCGATGCGCCTCGAAATGCGCGATAAGCGCCGCCCGCCAGGCGTCGCGGCTCGGCCCGTCGCCCAGCGTGTTGAGATTGAGCGTCACGCCTTCCGACACGCCCAGTTCGCGCAGCAACTGATCCGCCAGAACCAGCAGTTCCACATCCGCACCCGGCTCGCCCGCGCCGATGATCTCGGCGTCGAGCTGGTGGAACTGGCGGAAGCGGCCCTTTTGCGGGCGCTCGTAACGGAACAGCGGGCCATGGGTCGCGACTTTCAGCGGCGCATATTGCTGCCACCCCTCGGTGATATAGGCGCGTGAAATGCCCGCCGTGAATTCGGGGCGCAGGGTGATGCTGTCGCCGCCGCGATCCTCGAACGTGTACATTTCCTTCGAAACGACGTCCGTGCTTTCGCCCAGCGACCGGGCAAACACCGCCGTCGATTCAAAGACGGGCACTTCCACCCGCTGGAATCCATAGAGCTTTCGCACCCGCTCAAAGGTGGCGACTACGTGCGCGAAACGTTCCTGGAACGCTTCGGTGGTGCCGCCCAGCATGTCCTGCGTGCCGCGCACCGGACGCGGCGTTTCAATCTTGGCCATGGGGGAGCGCCTTTAACGATAAAGATGCTTCAAGGAAACGCGCTTTTTTGTCCCAATATGTCGCGAGCATTGTTCAGGGTGGACGAGAGCGGATTGGCTCGCCATTCTGTTGTTATACGGTCGTTCGACCACAAGCTTTTTCGGAGATGTTCATGATCCGCAGCCTTGCTGCCGCCCTTTTCCTTTCTACGGCTATCGCAGGACCATTGGTCGCGCAGGATGCAATCCGCTCCAAGCCGACGGCGCTGCCGGTCGACAATGCCGCGCCCACGCCCAAGGACATTCCCTATCCCGGCGGCACGATCAAGCTGGAGGTCGACGCCACCGACACGGTGCAGCGCATCTTCCGCGTCAAGGAGACGATCCCCGTCGCCGCCGCCGGCCCGATGACGCTGCTGGTGCCGCAATGGCTGCCGGGCAATCATGCGCCGCGCGGAGCCATTGAAAAGGTCAACGGCATCAGCTTCACCGCCGACGGCAAGCCGCTGGCGTGGAAGCGCGATCCGCTCAACGTCTACGGCTTTGTGATCGACGTGCCGCAGGGGACGAAGCAGGTCGTCGCAAGCTTCCAGTTCCTGTCCGCCACCCAGCCCAATCAGGGCCGGGTCGTCGTGACGCCCAAGATGCTGAACATCCAGTGGGAGTCGGTGTCGCTCTATCCGGCGGGCTATTATACGCGCCAGATTCCGGTGCAGGCGACCGTGACCTATCCCGAAGGCTGGCAGGCGGCGACGGCGTTGCGGGGCAAGAAGACCGGATCGACGGTCGCCTATGACGTGATCGATTATGAAGCCTTGCAGGATTCGCCGGTCTTCGCGGGACGGTATTTCAAGCCCGTCGACCTTGGCCATAATGTGACGCTGAACATCGTTGCGGACGATGCCGACGAGCTGGATGCCAAGCCCGACCAGATCGCCAAACACAAGAAGCTGGTGGACGAAGCAGGCGCGCTGTTCGGCACCTATCATTTCAACCATTATGACTTCCTGTTCGCCATCACCGACGAGATGGGCGGCATCGGGCTGGAGCATCACCGCAGTTCCGAAAATCAGGTCGAGCCGGGCTATTTCAAGAAATGGGGCGATGGCGACGCGCTGCTGGACCGCAACCTGCTGCCGCACGAATTCACCCATAGCTGGGACGGCAAGTTCCGCCGCCCGGACCTTTTGTGGACGCCCGATTTCAACGTGCCGATGCAGGACAATCTGCTCTGGGTCTATGAAGGGCAGACGCAATTCTGGGGCTATGTGCTGGGTGCGCGGTCAGGCCTGTTCAACAAGCAGGAAACGCTGGACGCCTATGCCCATATCGCGGCGAAGCTGGACACCGCCAAGGGCCGCGAATGGCGGCCGATGGAGGACACCACCCATGATCCCATCATCTCCGCCCGTCGGCCCAAAGGCTGGTCGAGCTGGCAGCGGTCGGAGGATTATTACAACGAAGGCCTGATGATCTGGCTGGAGGCGGATGCGATCATCCGTCAGCAGACCAAGGGCGCCAAGGGGCTGGATGATTTCGCCCAGGCTTTCTTCGGGATCAATCCGGGCGACTGGGGTCAGGTCGTCTATAATCGCGGCGACGTGATCAAGACGCTGAACGGCGTCGCGCCCTATGACTGGGCGGGCTTCTTCCAGAAATATGTCGACAGCACGACAAAGGAAACGCCCAAGGGCGGCTTCGCGCTGGGCGGCTACAAGCTGGTTTATGGCGACACGCCGGGCGCCATCACCAAGGCGGCCGAGGGGTCGGGCAAATTCACCGATCAGAGCTTCGGCATCGGCATGATCGTCAAGAATGACGGCGAGATTTCCAACGTCGTCTGGGACAGCCCAGCCTTCAAGGCGGGCCTCGCCATCGGCTCCAAAATCGTCGCGATCAACGGCGACGAATATTCGGGCGATGTGTTCAAGGCCGCGATCAGGTCCGGAAAGCCGCTCCAGATCATCCTACGCCAAGATAAATATTACCGCACTTTGACCCTCGCATATTCCGGCGGCCTGCGCTATCCGCGCCTCGAAAAGACAGGAGAGGGTGAAGGCAGCCTGGACCGGCTGCTGAAACCGAAAACATAATCGCCCGAAGACCAACGCGTTTACAAAGGCTTGAAGTCCCATGAATATCGAACTGATCCCGGTCGGGGATGATCCACCCAACAGCCTGAATGTCATCATCGAGGTTCCGGTCGGCGGGGAACCTGTCAAATATGAGTTCGACAAGGCATCGGGCGCTCTGTTCGTGGACCGCATCCTGCATACGCCGATGCGCTATCCGGCGAATTACGGCTTCGTGCCGCACACCCTGTCGCCCGATGGCGATCCGCTGGACGCGCTGGTCATCGCCCGCTCGCCCTTCGTGCCCGGATCGGTCGTGCGCGCCCGTCCCATCGCCGTGCTGAATCTGGAAGATGAAGCCGGTGGCGACGAAAAGCTGGTCTGCGTGCCCGACAACAAGACCTTCCCTTATTACAGCGACGTCGATGAAAAGGACGATCTGCCCGGCATCGTGATGGAGCAGATCGAACATTTCTTCACCCACTATAAGGATCTGGAAAAGACCAAGTGGGTGCGGATCGGCACCTGGGGCGGCGCGGAAGACGCCCGCCGCATCACGCTGGAAGCGATCGAGCGTTACAAGGCTGGCAAGCAGGCCGCTTAAAGCAAACGATTATAGTGGATAAAAGGGGCTGCGTGGATGATTTTACGCGGCCCTTTTTTTGCATATGCGTCTGTCGAAATGCCGTGCTGGATATGCCCGCCGTAGAGCGGAATGGGTGGAAGGCGGACGGTCTGCTTAGCGCTTTTTCTTGAAGCGCATCGTGCTCCTGCGAAGGCAGGAGCCCAGTTCCTACGGTGCGATGATCCACAAGCGGCAGAACTGGGTTCCTGCCTTCGCAGGAACACGGATGCGCTCAATGGCTTGCATTGGCCATTTGCGGACATCTTCCTCCTCCCCGTGCCATGCGGGCGAAGGATCAAGCCCATCTCAAGGCCGACCTTGATCATCCCGCAAACCGCCGCAGCCGTTCAGCGTCCCCTCGCCAAAGGCGACCGCAACCCGTTCGGACCAGACGGCATCGCTCATCCCATCGCTGCACGGTCCTTCAGTGACGGTCATTGAAAAGCCATCCCCCAGATACCGGATCGCCCGCTTGTCGTCGTTGCGCGAAACCGCGTAGCGGAGCGGCGCCCTGTCCGGCCGCTCCAATGTCGCGGTCGATCCCTTCACCGTCACCGCCCAGAAGGGCTCGGTGCCGATCGCCCTATAATCCTTGGCAGGGCGACCGGAGGCTGGAGGCACGAGGGCCGGTTCCACGTCCGTTTCACGTGAAACCCTTTCCGCGCCATTTTGGTCGGCTTGGTTCACCGCCTCGTTCTGAACGACGATCGGTGCGGAAGCCTGAGACTGCATATTGACGGCGGGCGCTTCCTTCTCGCCATCACAGCCCGCCACCATAAGAGCGAAGGCCAAGGGCCAGAGCCGTCTCATGCTTTTGCGACTTGATCCCGCCGGAAACAGGTCGCGGCATGGTCGTTCACCATCCCCACAGCCTGCATCCAGGCATAGACGATGGTCGGCCCCACAAATTTGAAGCCGCGTTTCTTGAGGTCTTTGGAGATCGCTTCGGACAGCTCGGTCTTCGCCGGAAAGGTCACGCCGTCATTGCGGATCGGCCCGCCATCGACAAAGCCCCAGGCATAGGCGGAAAAATCCTCGCGCCGGTCGCGCATGGCGCAAAAGATCTGCGCGCCCCGAATCGTCGCCTCGATCTTCGCCCGCGCCCGGATGATGCCGGGATCGCCCATCAGCCGCTCGATATCGGCCTCGTCAAAGGCGGCTACCCTGTCCGGATCGAAACCGGCAAAGGCGGACCGGAACGTCTCCCGCTTGCGCAGGACGGTGATCCAGCTAAGCCCGGCCTGGAATCCCTCCAGCATCAGCGTTTCCCAGAGCATCCGCGAATCGCGTTCCGGTACGCCCCATTCCTCGTCATGATAGGCGCAATAAAGCGGGTCGGTCCCGGCCCAGCCGCAACGGACCCGCTCCATGAGATCAGACGTCCAGATTGGCGACGTTCAGCGCATTGTCCTGGATGAACTCGCGCCGCGGCTCGACCACATCGCCCATCAGGCGGGTGAAGATTTCGTCAGCGACATCCGCCTGCTCGACCTCGACCCGCAGCATGGATCGATTGTCCGGGTCCAGCGTGGTTTCCCACAATTGCTCGGCATTCATCTCGCCAAGGCCTTTATAGCGCTGGATCGCCAGCCCCTTGCGCCCGGACGCCAGGATCGCTTCCAGCAATTCGCTCGGCCGCGTGACGGCCACTGAACGCTTGGAAGCGACCGGCAGATCGTCGTCCCCGGCTTCCTCGGCGGCGGCGGCAGCCTTGGCCGTCACCAGACGGCTGGTAGTCCGATAGCTATCCGCTTCCTCCGCCGCGAAACTGTGCAGCTTGCGCGCCTCGGCCGATCCGATGAATCCTGCCTCGATCATGTGGTGATCGGTGACGCCGCGCCACAGCCGTTCGAAATGGAAGCCGCCTTCCTCAGCGATGCGGCCGCTCCAGCTCCCTTCCTCATCCTGCGCGTGCATCCAGCGGACGGTGTTCGCCAGCCGTTCGGCCTGCGCCTCATGGCTGAGTTCCGGATCGAGCGCGCCGTTGATCGCCAACGCTTCGATGATCGCGGGATTGTAGCGGCGCGGCACATAGCGCATCACGGCGCGCATCCGCCGCCCATGCTCGATCAGCGAACGCAGATCGTCGCCAGAGCGCATCCCGCCGGTCGTTTCCAGCGCCATCGATTCGACGCCATTGTCGACCAGATATTGCTCCAGCGCGGCTTCGTTCTTGAGGTAGACCTCGGACCGGCCCCGCGTTGCCTTGTAGAGCGGCGGCTGGGCGATATAGAGATGCCCCGCCTCGATGATCTGCGGCATCTGGCGATAGAAGAAGGTCAGCAGCAACGTGCGGATATGCGCGCCGTCGACGTCGGCGTCGGTCATGATGACGATCTTGTGGTAGCGCAGCTTTTCCAGATTGAAATCGTCGCGAATGCCGGTGCCCATCGCCTGGATCAGCGTGCCGACTTCCTTGGACGACAACATCCGGTCGAAGCGGGCGCGCTCGACGTTCAGGATCTTGCCCTTCAAGGGCAGGATCGCCTGATTATGCCGGTTGCGGCCCTGCTTGGCCGAACCGCCTGCCGAGTCACCCTCGACCAGGAAGAGTTCGGACTTGGCCGGGTCGCGTTCCTGACAGTCGGCCAGCTTGCCGGGCAGCGAGGCGATGTCCATCACCCCCTTGCGCCGGGTCAGTTCACGCGCCTTCTTCGCGGCCTCGCGGGCGGCGGCGGCGTCGATCACCTTCTGGATGATCATCTTGCCGTGGCCGGGATTCTCCTCCAGCCACTCCGCCATCTTGTCGGCCATCAGGCTTTCCAGCGGCTGGCGGACTTCGGAACTGACCAGCTTGTCCTTGGTCTGCGACGAGAATTTGGGATCGGGCAGCTTGACCGACACGATGGCGGTCAGGCCTTCGCGCATATCCTCGCCGGTCAGCGACACCTTCTCCTTCTTCAACATGCCGGACTTGTCGGCATAATTGTTGAGCGTCCGAGTCAGCGCCGCACGGAAGGCGGCAAGGTGCGTGCCGCCGTCCCGCTGCGGGATGTTGTTCGTGAAACAGAGGACGTTCTCATAATAAGAATCGTTCCACTCCAGCGCGACGTCGATGGTCACATCGTCGCGGCTGCCCGAAATCGCGATCGGATCGGGCATCAGCGGCTGCTTGTTGCGGTCGAGATATTTCACGAAGGCCGCGATGCCGCCCTCATAGAACAGCTCGACTTCCTTCCTTTCCTCATGCCGCGCATCGGCCAGGAACAGCCGCACGCCGGAGTTCAGGAACGCCAGCTCGCGATAGCGATGCTCCAGCTTCTCGAAATCGAATTCGGTGTGATTCTTGAAGGTGCCGCCGTCGCCGGGCACTTTCTCGGTCGAGGGGAGGAAGGTGACGCGGGTGCCCTTCTTGCCCGCAGGCGCATCGCCCGTGACTTTGAGCGGCGCCACGGCGTCGCCATAGGCAAAGCGCATATAATGCTCCTTACCGTCCCGCCAGATATGAAGGTCCAGAAACTCGCTGAGCGCGTTCACCACCGACACGCCCACGCCGTGCAGGCCGCCCGACACCTTATAGGCATTGTCGTCGCTGGTATTCTCGAACTTACCCCCGGCGTGGAGCTGGGTCATGATGACCTCTGCCGCCGACACGCCTTCTTCCTTGTGGATGCCGGTGGGGATGCCGCGGCCATTATCCTCGACGCTCACCGAGCCGTCCGGGTTCAGCGTTATGAGGATGCGGTCGCAATGACCGGCCAGCGCCTCGTCGATCGCGTTGTCGCTGACTTCGAACACCATATGATGCAGGCCGGAGCCGTCATCGGTGTCCCCGATATACATGCCGGGCCGTTTGCGCACGGCATCCAGACCTTTCAGGACCTTGATGCTGTCGGCGCCATAGGCGTTGCTGTTGGGGCTGTTCTGACTTTCCTCGCTCATATCGAGCATATAGGGAAAAGGCCCAAGAAACTAAAGCGAAACATGCCGCCTTTCGCCCATGGGAAGCAAGGTCTATCAGGCAGCTATGCGTGTCGTCCTTGCCCTGGCCCTGATGCTGGCCGCCTGTTCCAAAAGCAGCGACGTGCTGGAGGATTTGCCCAACAGCTCGCTGGCCGGCGCGCCGCGTGAGGATGTGCCGGAAACCCGCCTGGAATCGACGCTGACTCGCCCGGTGATGATCGGGGAGGACGGCCAGCGCCTCGACGCCTGCGGCGCCATGGGACAGGTGGTCCGTGTTGGCGCCAAGGGTCTGGCCGTGCGCGCCGCGCCCTTTGCCGAAGCGAAGGAAATCGCCCGGATAGTGGAGGGGAGCCGCGCCTGGGTCTGTACCCGCAGCATCGACCAGAAATGGCTGGGGGTCGTGCTGGCCCCCAAACCCGCGGCGGACAATGCGGCGGCTCCCGCCGATTGCGGCGTCTCCGACCCGGTGGACCGCAAGCAACCCTATGACGGCCCCTGCCTCAGCGGCTGGGTTTCGAGCGCCGCGATCCGCCTGATCGCGGGTTAAGCCGGAGTCCACCACAGGGCGGATTCAATCCGTCCGCATGGCCTCCGTCACCAGGGCTTCGGCCTCGATCAGCAGGGCGTCCTCCACGTCATGCTGGGCAACCTGCTCGCGGCCGATGAGGATCAGCACGGGAACGGCGAGCGGACTCACCCGATCGAGTTCGATATGCAGCATGGTGGCCGAAGCGCGGTCGATCAGGTCGCCCAGACGCCCCACATCGGTCATGCGGGCGCGGGCGTCGGCCCATGCGGCCTTCAACAGCAGATGATCGGGCTGATATTTGCGCAGCACATCATAGATGAGGTCGGTCGAAAAAGTGACCTGCCGCCCGGTCTTGCGCTTGCCGGGATGTTGGCGCTCGATCAGGCCGGAAATCACCGCCACGTCGCGGAAGGCGCGCTTGAGCAGGCTCGACTGTTCGACCCATTCGACGAATTCATGGTCGAGAATGTCGGCGGAGAAGAGGCTTTGCGGGTCCGTGATAGGCTTCAAGCCATAGACGGCGAGCGCATAGTCGTTGGACACGAAGCCCATCGGCATCAGCCCCTGCGCATTCATGCGGCGAGTGAGAAGCATGCCCAGGGATTGATGCGCGTTCCAGCCTTCGAAACTGTAGCAGACCAGATAATGGCGCCCTTCATGCGGAAAGGTTTCGATGAGCAGTTGCCCCGGTTCGGGCAAAGCCGAACGATATTTCTGCACCTCCAGCCACTCGCGCACATCGTCGGGGAAGCGGGACCATTGGCCGGGTTCGGCCAGGAAGTGGCGAACACGATCAGCCAGGCGCGTGGACATCGCCATGCGAGTGCCGCCCCAGCTTGGGATGCGCGCGCTTTTGGAGGTGGCGCGGACGATCAGGTCGGTGGTGTCCATCCGCACCACCTCCAGCGCGGCGCCGGAGAAGAAGAAGCAGTCGCCGGGGCTTAGGGTCGCGGCGAACCCCTCCTCCACCGTGCCCAACTTACGGCCATTGGCGAAGCGGACGGCAAGCGCGGGCTGATCGACGATGATGCCCGCGTTCAGGCGATGCTGCTGGATGAAGCGCGGGTGGGAGACGCGCCATGTGCCATCCGCGTCACGGGTCAGGCGCTTGAAGCGGTCATAGGCGCGCAGGGCATAGCCGCCGCCCTCTATGAAGTGGAGGACGTTGGCGAAGGCCTCTTCCGTCAGCGCGCCATAAGGCGTGGCGGAGCGGATTTCGGCCAGCAATTCCTCTTCGCGAAAGGGCGCAGCGCAGGCGAGACCCATGACATGCTGGGCCAGCACGTCGAGGCTGCCGGGGCGGAAATCGTCGGCATCGCGCTCACCCGCCTCAACGGCGTCGAGTGCAGCGCGGGCTTCGAGATATTCGAACCTGTTGCCGGGGATGAGAATGGCTTCGCTGGGCGTATCGAGCCGGTGATTGGCGCGGCCGATGCGCTGGAGCAGGCGGGAGCTGCCCTTGGGCGCCCCCATCTGGATCACGCAATCGACATTGCCCCAGTCGACGCCCAGGTCAAGCGAGGCGGTGGCGACGAGGGCGCGCAATTTTCCCGCCGCCATCGCCGCCTCGACCTTGCGCCGGGCTTCGATGGAGAGGCTACCATGATGGATGGCGATGGGCAGGTTCGCTTCGTTCACCGACCAAAGCGACTGGAAGATGAGTTCGGCCAGACCCCGCGTGTTGCAGAAGACCAGCGTCGTGGCGCGGCGCTCAATTTCCTCCATGACCTGCCGCGCGGCATATTTGCCGGAATGCCCGGACCAGGGGATGCGGCCTTCGGGGATGAGGATCGCGACATGGGGGTCGGCGCCCGCCTCACCGATGACCGGGGTGACGGCGTTGATGTCCCCATCCGGCGCGAGCCAGGCGCGATAGGCGTCGACATCCGCGACGGTGGCGGACAGGGCGACCCGACGGAGGCCGGGGTTGATGCTCTGGAGGCGGGAGAGCGAGAGATTGAGAATGTCGCCGCGCTTCTGGGTGGCGAAGGCGTGGACTTCATCGATGATGACCGTCTTGAGGTCCGCGAACATCAGGAAACTGTCGGAATAGCTTAGCAATAAGGAGAGCGATTCCGGAGTGGTGAGCAGGATCTGCGGCGGGCGGGCGCGCTGACGGGCCTTGCGATCGGAAGGCGTGTCGCCGGTGCGGGTTTCGACGCGGATCGGCAGGCCCATTTCCTCGATCGGCGTCAGCAGGTTGCGACGGACGTCGACGGCGAGAGCCTTGAGCGGCGAGACATAGAGGGTGTGGAGACCCTCGCCCGGCTTTTCGATCAGATCGGTCAGGGTCGGAAGAAAACCGGCGAGCGTCTTGCCCGCCCCGGTGGGAGCGACGAGCAGCGCATGGCTGCCCGATCGGGCGGCGGTCAGCATGTCGAGCTGGTGGCGGCGGGGCGTCCAGCCGCGCAAGGTGAACCATTGCTCCAAGGGTTCGGGTAGGCGTTGGTTCATGGGAGGGATGTAGGATGAGAACATTTAAACGTCATCCTGTTCAACGCGGCCTCACCTCAAAACGGAGCGCCTAGTAATTTAAGTTTGGTTCCATGAAATAATCTAACAAATCCGCTCTGGCCCCCTCCCCCCGAAAAGCGTTACACTCCCTGCCATAGAGCGGCGCAACAGACACCGCAGACATGCAGGAGAATCACATGACCGGCGAAACCGAAGCCGACCTCACGGGCGCGGAACCCACGCGCAACCGCCGCCGCCCCAAGCAACCGATCATGGAGATCGAGGGCCGCAAGCTGAAACCCGCGACGCTGATGATGGGGCATGGCTATGACCCCACTTTGTCCGAAGGGTCGCTGAAGCCACCGATCTTCCTGACCTCCACCTTCGCCTTCGAAAGCGCGGCGGCGGGCAAGCGGCATTTCGAAGGCGTGACCGGCATCCGCCCCGGCGGCGCCGAAGGGCTGGTCTATTCGCGCTTCAACGGCCCCAATCAAGAGATTGCCGAGGACCGGCTGTCGGTCTGGGAAGAAGCGGAAGACGCGCTGCTCTTTTCCAGCGGCATGTCGGCCATTGCGACCACCCTGCTGGCGCTCGTGCAGCCGGGCGACGTGATCGTGCATTCGGCGCCGCTCTATGCCGCGACCGAAGCGCTGATCGGGCGCATTCTCGGCAAGTTCGGGGTGCAGTGGCTGGATTTCCCGGCGGGCGCGACCGAGGAGGAAATCGGCGCGGTGATCGAAAAGGCCAAGGGCTTGGGCCGCGTGGCGCTGATCTTCCTGGAAAGCCCGGCCAATCCGACCAATGTGCTGGTCGATCTGGAGGCGGTAGTTGCGCGGCGCGACTTTTTGTTCGCAGGCGAAGAATATCGGCCGCCGATCGCCATCGACAATACCTTCCTTGGCCCGCTCTGGCTTCATCCGCTCAGCCATGGGGCCGATCTCGTCATCTACAGCCTCACCAAATATGCGGGCGGGCATAGCGATCTGGTTGCGGGCGGCGTACTGGGGTCCAATGCGCTGATCAACACCATCCGGCTGATGCGGAACACGATCGGGACGATCCTGGACCCGCATTCGGCCTGGATGCTGCTGCGGTCGCTGGAGACGCTTGAACTGCGCATGAGCAGGGCGGGCGAGAATGCGGCCAAGGTCTGCACTTGGCTGAAGGACCAGCCGCAGGTGGAGAAGGTCGTCTATCTCGGCTTTCCGGAAACGGAGCGGCAGGCGGATATCTACCGCCGGCATTGCACCGGCGCGGGATCGACCTTTTCGCTTTATCTGAAGGGTGGCGAGGCGGAGGCCTTCGCCTTTCTGGACGCGCTCAAGATCGCGAAACTTGCCGTCAGCCTGGGCGGCACCGAAACGCTGGCGAGCCATCCCGCGGCGATGACGCATCTTTCCGTGCCCGCCGAACGCAAGAAGGCGCTGGCGATCAGCGACAATATGGTGCGCATCTCGATCGGCTGCGAGGATGCGGAGGATCTGATCGCGGACTTCGCTCAGGCGTTGCGGGCGGTGGGATGAAGGCTCGCCCGCTGATCCTGGTGGCGCAGCCGCATCTGGCGCCGCTGCTGGACGTGCTCTCCTCCCGATATGACGTCATGGCTCTGTGGGAGGAGAGCGGGCGGGCGCGGCTGGCGGAGGCCGAGATATTGGTGACGGCGGGCGAGTTCCGGCTCGATCCGGCGATGCTGGATCGGATGGCGGCGCTGCGGCTGATCGCCTGCTTCACCGTGGGTTATGATGGCGTCGATCTCGACTGGGCGCGGGCGCGGGGCGTGGCCGTGACCCATGCGGGGGACGCCAATGCGGAGGATGCGGCGGATCATGCGCTCGGGATGATCCTCGCCCATCGCCGGCAGATTCTCATGGGCGACCGGCAGGTGCGTTCGGGCGAATGGACGGCCGGAGCGAAGATGCTCACCCGGTCGATGACGGGCGCGCGGATCGGGATCGTCGGCATGGGCAGCATCGGCGTTGCGCTGGCCGAGCGGGCGGAGGCGATGCGCATGCGGATCGGCTGGTGGAGCCCTCGGGAGAAGCCGGAATTGCGCTGGCCAAGGGCGGAAAGCCTGGAGGCGCTGGCGCGGGACAACGACGTCATGGTGGTCGCGGCCAAGGCTAATGAGGAAAATCGCGGGATGATCTCGGCGGTGATCTGCGATGCGCTGGGTCCCGAGGGGCTGCTGGTGAATGTCGCGCGGGGGCAGTTGGTGGATGAGGATGCGCTGATCGCGGCTTTGCGAGAAGGACGGCTCGGCGGCGCTGCGCTGGATGTGTTCGAAAGCGAGCCCACGCCTGCGGCGCGCTGGGCGGATGTACCAAATGTGGTGCTGACGCCGCATACGGGCGGCGCGACCTATGAGGCGGTCGGGCGGATGAGGGATATGCTGTTGGCGAACCTGTCCGCCTTTTTCGCAGGGGAGCCGCTGGTTTCGCCGGTCAGGTGAACATATCGTCCTCTGCCCTTCCCCTCAGTTCCAATCCACCCGCTTCCATCCGCGTTCAGCCGCCAGCTTCGCCAGCGGCTTGTGCGGGTTCGAAGCGAAGGGAACATCCGCGAACTCCAGCATCGGCGCGTCCGAAACATGATCCGAATAGGCCCGGATATGCGCCTGCGTCCGGTCGATAGCTTCGGCCGCCATCCACGCCTTGATCATCCGCAGCTTGCCGGTGTCGTAGCAATTTTCGCCCGCGATCTTGGCGCGAACATAACGCAGATCCTGCGACAGATGGTCGGTCGCGATCACCGCGTCGAAGCCCAGCCGCCGGGCGATCGGCTCGACATAAAGGCGGTAGGAGGCGGTGGCGAGCACCAGCCTATAGCCGTCCGCCTTGTCCTTCGCGATCTGGTCGAGCGCGCCTGAGCGGACATTTTTCGCCACCACCCTGGCCGCATAGCTTTCCACATGCGGCATCAGCCGGGCGCGTTCGACATTATGACCGATCATCAGCGCCTGGTTCAGCTCCTTCAGCCGCTGCCGGGTGATGAGTTTCAGCACATAGGCCAGCATCAGCAGGATCACGCCGGGAAACAGCGCCAGACGCCACGGCGCCATGCGTTTCGCCACGTGCAGCAGAAAGCCGGTATAGGTGCCGCTGAACGTCACCGTGCGGTCCATATCGTAGATTGCGAGCCTGTGCGTCATGCCGTGTCCGAAACTTTTTGGGGCGTCCCTTCGTTTGATCGTGCGGATGGGCCGTTTCGGCTTGCCGTGCAACCGATAATGGACCACATCTCCGCCTTGATGAACAAAGCCGCTGATCTTGCTCAGGAAGTCCGCGACGGCGAGACGGTCATTCGGCTTTCTGGCAATCTTTCCATAGCTTGCCTCAACCAGCTGCCCGACCGGCTGGACGCCATAGAAGGCCCGATTCATACGATCGACCTGTCGGACGTGGATCATATGGACACGATCGGCGCCTGGGTGCTGCATCGCACGATCAAGCGTTGGGACTGCAGGATCACAGGCGACAAGTGCGACGCGGAGCGGTTGATCGCGGCGGTCGGCCGGGTCGATGAGCCGGTCAACATCCGCCCCGACTATGTGCCGCCCTGGCAGCGCGTGGTCGGCCAGATCGGGGAGGCCGTGCTCAATGCGGGCAGCACCTTGCTCGGCCTGCTTGGTTTTTTCGGCGGCACGCTGGTCGCGACGTGGAATGTCATCCGTCACCCCGGCCGCTTCCGCATCAATGCCGTGGTCCAGCGGTTCGAGGTGGTCGGTGTGTCCGCTCTCGGCATCATCGGCCTGATGAGCTTCCTGATCGGCATCGTCATCGCGCAGCAGGGTTCGGTACAGCTCCGTCAGTTCGGCATGGAGATGCTGACCATCAACCTCGTCGGCCGGCTGACGTTTCGGGAACTGGGCGTGCTGATGACCGCGATCATGGTCGCGGGCCGCTCCGGTTCCGCCTTTGCCGCGCAATTGGGCACGATGAAGCTGACCGAAGAGGTCGACGCCATGCGCACCATCGGCGTGTCGCCGATGGAGGCGCTGGTGCTGCCGCGCACACTGGCTGTCGTGGTGATGATGCCGCTGCTGGGCTTCTATTCCTCCGTCGTTGCGATCATCGGCGGCGGATTTCTCTGCGCCGTGTCGCTCGACATCCCGCCGATCACCTTCGTCCAGCGATTGCGGGAAGTGGTGCCGATTCATGATCTGTGGGTGGGCCTGATCAAGGCGCCCGTCTTCGGTGTCATCATCGCATTGGCGGGCTGCTTTCAGGGCATGCAGGTCAAGGGCAATGCCGAGGAAGTCGGCCTGCGCACGACAGCCGCGGTCGTGCAGGCGATCTTCCTCGTCATCGTGCTCGACGCCATGTTCGCGGTTCTGTTCACCTGGGTGGGCTGGAACTGATGGAGCCCGAAGAAGAAATGACCGCGGAGGAAGCGCGGGTCGAAAAGGCCGTGGAGCGGGATGGCATCGCCATATCGGTCCGCAACCTGCGGAACAGCTTCGGTGAGCAGGTGGTGCATGAGGGGTTGAACCTCGACGTGCGCAAGGGCGAGATTTTGGGCGTGGTCGGCGGATCGGGCACCGGCAAGTCGGTGCTGATGCGCTCGATCATCGGCCTTCAAACTCCGGATGAGGGCGAGATCCACGTCTTCGGTGAATCGATGATCGGTCGGCTGGATGACGAGGCGCTGGCGATCCGCAAGCGCTGGGGCGTGCTGTTTCAGGGCGGCGCGCTGTTTTCGACGCTGACCGTGGCCGAGAATGTCGAAGTGCCGATCCGCGAATATTACCCCAATATCGGTCCAAAACTTCGTGACGAGATCGCCGCCTACAAGATTCGCATGACCGGCCTGCCTGCCGAAGCCGGCCCCAAATATCCCGCCGAACTGTCGGGCGGCATGAAGAAGCGCGCGGGGCTCGCGCGGGCCTTGGCGCTCGATCCGGACCTGCTGTTCCTCGACGAACCCACGGCGGGGCTCGACCCGATCGGCGCGGCGGCCTTCGACGATCAGACGCGCAAATTGCAGCAGACGCTGGGGCTGACCGTCTTCCTCATCACCCATGATCTCGACACGCTCTATTCGATTTGCGACCGGGTGGCGGTGCTGGCGGACAGGAAGGTGACGGCGGTCGGCACGATCGATGAGCTGCTGGCGACCGACCATCCGTGGATTCAGGAATATTTCAACGGCCCGCGCGGGCGCGCCGCGACGGCGGCGGTCGATCGCGAAAAGAATAAGAGGCGATAGGATATGGAAACCCGCTCCAACCATGTGCTGGTGGGCACGGTCACGCTGCTGTTGCTCGCGGCGATCATGATCGCGGCTTTCTGGTTCTCGCGCCTCTCCCAGGGCGACAATATGGAATATGACATCTTCTTCAAACAGTCGGTGAACGGCCTCGCCAAAGGGTCGAGCGTCAATTATTCGGGCGTCCCTTCCGGCCAGGTCGAGAAGATCGAGCTGTGGAAGCGCGATCCCGGCTTCGTGAAGGTGCGCATTTCAGTGAAGGAAGGCACGCCCGTCCTGCTGGGGACGACCGCGACCATTGCGGGTGTGGGCTTTACCGGCGTGTCGGAAATCGTGCTGGATGGCGCGGTCAAGGGCGCGCCGCCGATTGCCTGCCCGGCGGAAAACCCCCTGGCCGCATGCCCGGACGGCGTGCCGGTGATCCCGACCAAGCCGGGCGCGCTGGGCGAGTTGCTCAACAATGCGCCGCAATTGCTGGAACGGCTGTCCACCTTGACCGAACGGCTGACCGAGCTGCTCAACGACAAGAATCAGCAGTCGATCGCGAGTATCCTCGCCAATGTGGAGCGCATTTCCGGCTCATTGGCCGACCGCAGCCCGGAAATCGCCGCCACGCTGGCCGAGGCGCGCATCGCCGTGCAGCGCACCGGCATCGCCGCCGAGCAGATCGGCAAGCTGGCCGCGTCCACCGACGCCATGGTGAATGATGAGGGCCGTCCGCTGCTGGCCGACCTGCGCAAGAGCATCCAGTCGGCCACCCGCAGCATCGACACGCTCGACAAGACCATTGCGGAAGCGCAGCCGGGCGTCCACGCCTTCAGCAACCAGACCATGCCGGAGGTCAACCAGCTCGTCCGCGACCTGCGCGAAATGTCGCGCTCCTTCCGCGGCGTGGCCGAAAAACTCGATCAGCAGGGCGCGGGGTCGATCGTCGGATCGCCCAAGCTGCCCGATTATAAGCGATAAGAGGGACATGATGATGTTTCACAGGAAACTGGGCCTGATGCCGGTGGCCCTCGGCGCATTGATGCTGGCCGGTTGCGTGTCCTTCGGGGGCAAGCCGCCCGAACGGCTGCTGTCGCTGAACGCCACGCAGAAGGTCGCGCCGGGCACGCTGCGCAGCGCTTCGGCGGGCACGGCCATCACGGTGGCCGATCCGGAGGCGCCCAAGATGCTCGACACGGTGCGGGTGCCGGTGATCACCTCCCCCACTTCGGTGGCCTATGTCACCAAGGTGCAGTGGGCCGACACGCCGCGCCATCTGTTCCAGAAGCTGCTGGCCGAAACCATCGCCGCCACCAGCAACCGCATCGTGCTCGATCCCGGCCAATATTCGGCCGATTCGGGTCAGCGGCTGATGGGCGAGCTGGTCGATTTCGGCGTGGACGAGGCAAGCAACAGCGCGGTCGTGACCTATGACGCGCTGCTGGCCGGACCGGGCGGCACGGCGATCGCCAAGCAGCGCTTCACCGCCACCGCGCCGATCGGTGGCAAGATCGACGCGAACAACGTGGGCGGTCCGCTCAACGCCGCGGCGAACAAGGTGGCGGCGGATGTCGCCGCCTGGCTGGCGGCCTCGGGGCGTTAGAAATCTTGTACCCCGTGCTCCTGCGAAGGCAGGAGCCCAGTTCTGCCCTCTGAACTAGGCTCCTGCCTTCGCAGAAGCACAATCTAAGTCATTCCAGACTCTTGCTCACCTGTTCGGTGACGTCCTTCGACAGCCCCGGCACGCCCAGGATACGCTGCAACTCCGCCCGCATCAGCGCCGCGCGCCCCTCATCGAAACGCTTCCAGCGGCCCAGTGGCGGCACCAGCCGGGCGGCAGTCTGGGGGTTTAGCTTGTCGAGCGCGATGATGCAGTCCGCGACCAGGCGATAGCCCTTGCCCGAGCGATGATGGAACGCCCATTGATTGCCCGCAAAGGCGCCGTAAAGCGCCCGCACCCGATTGGGATTGGCCAGGGTGAAATCCTTGTGCTGGCTCAGATCCTCGACCAGATCGACCGTGTCGGGATGGAAGGCGAAGGCCTGGGTCTGGAACCATTTATCCAGCGTCAGCGCATCATCCCGGTAACGATTGTAGAAGATGTCGAGCGCCGCTTCCCGCTCCGCGCTGGTGCCGTTCGCCAATGTGGCGAGCGCCGCCTGACGCTCGGTCATATTGTCCGCCTCGCTGAACTGGCCAAAGGCGACAGCCGCGCCATCGCCCGCGCCTGATGCGGCGAGAAAGAGCAAGGCGGTGTTGCGCAGCTTGCGCGCGCCCTTGGCGGCCGGCGACAGCGCAAAGGCGTTGGCCTTGGTCTTGCCATGGATGTCGCGCCACAACGGCTCCAGTTCAGCCCCGATCCGCCGTTGCAGGGCATCGCGAGCCGCGTGGATCGCATCGGGATCGACCACCGCCATCTGATCGCCCAAATAGGCTTCGCTCGGCAAACGGATCGTTTCCGCAACAAAGGCGGGGTCGAGCAGCGGATCGGTGGCGGTGTTGCGGATCGCGGCGATCACCGCATCTTCATCGACCGCCTGCCCGCCGATGCGACCGACCAGCACATTGACCATGAGCTGCTGCATCGCCTCATAGCGGGCAAAGGGGTCGTCATCATGGGCGGACAGGAAGGCGAGGTCGGCCTGGCTGCGATTGGTTTCCACGATCACCGGCGCGGAAAAGCCGCGGTTGATCGAAAGGATCGGCGCCGTTGCCCAGTCATCGAAGGTAAAGCTCTGCTTGGCCTCCGTCAGCATCAGCAGTTCGTCGCCGCGATCCTTGCCCGTTTCCCGATCGAACAGGGCAGTGCGCAATGGGATGGCCATGGGCTGCTTTTCCGGTTGGCCGGGTGTCGGCGGAACAGCCTGCTCCAGCAGCAACGTGGCGGTCTGCGTCGCCGGATCATGCGTCAGCAACGCCCGGACATGGGGCGTTCCGGCCTGTTCATACCAGCGGCGGAACTGGCTGAGGTCGATCTCCCCGCCCTCTTCCATGGCGCGGACGAAATCCTCGCAGGTCGCTGCCTCGCCATCATGCCGGTCGAAATAGAGGTCCGTTCCTGCGCGGAAGCGCTCCGGGCCCAACATCAGCGCCATCATGCGGATGAGCTCGGCGCCCTTGTTGTAGATCGTCGCGGTGTAGAAGTTACTGATTTCCATATAGGATTCCGGCCGCACCGGATGGGCGAGCGGCCCGCTATCCTCCTGGAACTGGGCAGCGCGCAGGATGCGGACATCCTCGATCCGCTTCACCGCATGCGACCCCATGTCGGCGGAGAAATTCTGGTCGCGGAAGACGGTGAAGCCTTCCTTCAGGCTCAATTGGAACCAGTCGCGGCAGGTGACCCGGTTGCCCGACCAATTGTGGAAATATTCATGCGCCACCACGCCTTCCACGCCGTCATAATCGATGTCGGTGGCGGTTTCCGGGTCGGCCAATATATAGCGCGAATTGAAGATGTTGAGGCCTTTATTCTCCATCGCACCAAAGTTGAAGTCGGCTACGGCGACGATGTTGAACACGTCCAGATCATATTCGCGGCCATAGACTCGCTCGTCCCACGCCATGCTGTTCTTGAGCGCCTGCATGGCATGAGCGGTGCGCGGAAGATCGGCTTCCTTGACCCAGATCCCCAGTTGCACCTCACGCCCGCTGACCGTCACGAAACGGTCGGCATTGCAGGCAAGGTCGCCCGCGACCAGCGCGAACAGGTAGCAGGGTTTGGGAAAGGGATCGTTCCAGCGCGCCCAATGGCGGCCATCGGGCAGGTCGCCCTGCTCGACCGGATCGCCATTGGCGAGCAGCACGGGATAAAGCGCCTTGTCGGCCGCCATCCGAACGGAATAGCGCGACAATATGTCGGGACGGTCGGGGAAGAAGGTAATGCGGCGAAACCCTTCGGCCTCGCATTGGGTGCAGAGCAAGCCACCGCTGGCATATAGCCCCATCAGCTTGCTGTTGCCTTGAGGGCTGATTTCCACCTTCGTTTCGACCTGGTGCGCGGGGCCAGAAAGCGGGATGATCAGCTCTCCCGCTTCGAGCGACCATTGGCCGGGCGTCAGCGGCTCGCCATCGACCTTGATTTCCAGCGGCAGAAGCCCGTCTCCGTCCAGCTTCAGCGGCCTGTCATGATCGCCGTTGCGGGTAACGGACAATGTCGCCCGCACCTGCGTCGCCGCTGCATCCAGATCGAAATCCAGGGCGATGTCGGGTACCAGCCAATCGGGCGGGCGATACTCTTCGCGACGGACGATATGGGGCGCGAGGGGGGAGGATGAAATATCTGCCATGCGCACAGGCTAAGGAGTCGACGCAGAAAAGGCCAGTGGCCGCCTCACCGAAATGCGGGCGGCCACTGGCTTTTTCTGGCGGTTAGATACGTTCGCCCGACAAGCGCTGACAGAGCATATCGAGCTGGTCCAGCGTCGAATAATGCAGCGACAGGACGCCGCCACCGCCCTGACCATAGTCGATATTGACCTTCACGCCCAATATGTCGGCCAGATGCTGCTCCAGAGCCGCGATGTCGGGATCATTCTCCCGGGACGCAGCCGCGCGCTTTCGGCTGGGCGCGTCATCCCCCTTTTTGGCGCGGCGGACGAGTTGCTCGGTATCGCGAACGGACAGACCCTTGGCTTCGACAGTCCGGGCGAGGGTTTCGCAGTCGGGCGCGCCGATCAGGGCGCGGGCGTGACCCATGCTGAGCTTCTGTTCGACCACCTGCTGCTGCACCGGCGCGGGAAGATCGAGCAGGCGCATCAGATTCGCAACATGGCTTCGCGACTTGCCGACGAGGCGGCCGAGCGCTTCCTGGCTGTGCTGGAATTCCGCGATCAGCTTCCGATAGGCTTCGGCTTCTTCGATCGGATTGAGGTCTTCGCGCTGGATATTCTCGATCAGCGCGATTTCCAGCGTTTCCGCTTCGTCGAAATCCCGCACGATGGCGGGAATGCGGTGAAGCTGGGCACGCTGAGCGGCGCGCCAGCGGCGCTCGCCCGCAACGATCTGGAACCCGCCGCCATGGGGACGGACGATGATCGGCTGGATGACGCCGCGCTTGGCGATGCTGTCGGCCAGTTCCTGCAAGGCGCCTTCATCGAAATGCCGGCGGGGCTGTTCGGGATGCGGCTGAATCAGGGCAACTTCAATACTCTGGATCGCCTTGGTCGAGGGCGGGATGGCAGCCGTCGACGCCACCGGCTCTTCCCGCGCAACATCCCCCAACAAAGCCGAGAGACCCCGCCCAAGCCCGTGAGGACGCTTGGGGGACTTCATCACATTCTCGTTACTCAAGCAGCGACCTCCTGGCGGGGCAGACGCGCAATCAATTCACGCGCCAGACGCATATAGGCTTCCGACCCAGAACAGCGGAAATCATAGATCAAGGCCGGAACGCCATGGCTGGGCGCTTCCGACAGGCGCACATTGCGGGGAATGACAGTGGAGAAAACGAGATCGCCCAGACAGGCGCGCACATCGTCCGCCACTTGATCGGTCAGACGGTTGCGCCGGTCGTACATGGTGAGCGCCACGCCCATGATCGAGAGGCCAGGATTGAACCGTCCGCGAATGCGCTCAACCGTCTGGAGGAGTTGCGACAGACCTTCCAACGCGAAAAACTCGCATTGCAGCGGCACCAGTAGCGATTGTGCCGCAACCATGGCATTGATGGTCAGCAAGCCGAGCGAGGGTGGGCAATCGATCAGGCAGATATCCCAGCGGCCGGGCTGCGCCTCCGCCAGCACGCGCTCGAGCCGATGCGTGCGCTCCTCATATTCGATCAGCTCGATCTCCGCGCCCGACAGATCCTGGGTGGCGGGCACGATGTCGAGCTTGGGAACGCGGGTGGTGATGATTGCATCTTCAAGGGCGCAATTGCCGACGAGAAGATCATAGCTCGATTGCGCCCGGTCCGATTGGGCAACGCCCAAACCCGTCGAGGCATTGCCCTGGGGATCGAGATCGACCAGCAGCACCCGCAACCCCGTGGCAGCCAGACCGGTTGCCAGATTGATAGCGGTGGTGGTTTTCCCGACGCCGCCTTTCTGATTGGCGATGGCAATACTGATCATCCTCGGGCTTTCCTCCTGACGGATCGGACCGCCTGTGCGACGATGATGGCGCTGTCGGCGTCAGTCACACTGCGTTCCACGTGAAACGCACCTTGCCATGATCGACTCGCCGCCTCCAGTTCATTCTGCGCATTTCGTCCTTTTGGCAGCACCCAGATGGTTTTTTCATCGGACAAATGCACCGCCGATTCGAATAGCTTCGGAAGGGGCGCATAAGCGCGGGCGCTGATGATGGCCGCCCGCGTTGAAGGCACAGTCTCAACCCGCCCACCGAAAACGCTGGCCCCGGCAAGGCCAAGTTCAGAGATCACGCCGTTCAAAAAGTCGATCCGCTTGCGGCGCGATTCGACCATCTGGACGGGCCGGTCGGTCAGGATCGCGACGACGATGCCGGGCAGCCCGGCGCCCGATCCCAGATCGATCCACTGCCCCTCCCCGGCGTCTTCCGCCAAGGGAATAAGCTGAGCGGAGTCCACGATATGCCGCGCCCAAATATGCGGACGGGTCGATTCCGCGATGAGATTTTGCTGCTCCATCTCCGTCAGGAGAATGGCGACATAGCGTTCAAGCCTATCCCATGTTCCACGTGGAATATCGAACCGTTGAGCGAGCCATTCCCGCGCTTCATCCTCCGTCACGCCGCGCGCCGCCGGATATGCACAAGGACAGCCGCCAGCGCAGCAGGCGTGATTCCCCGAATCCGTCCCGCCGCCGACAGCGTATCCGGGCGCGCCATATTGAGGCGCTCGATCATCTCCGTCGACAAGCCGCCAATCGAAGCGAAATCGAAATCGGCGGGGATAGTCACCCGCTCATTCCGCCGCATTTCGGAAATCTCCGCCTCTTGCCGCTCGAGATAAGGGGCGTAATGCGCGTCCTCCAAAATCTCGTCACGCACATCCGCCGATATTTGAGAGAGGGCAGGCGCAAGCTCGAACAGAAGATTGCGCCCCACTTCGGGGAAGCGCGCCCATTCGAACAGCGAACGGCGTGCGCCGTCCTGTCGAACCGCAGCTCCCGCTCTGGCCATCTCGGTTGCGGACAAGGAACGGCCCAGCTCGCTTTCCACCGTCCGCCGATCCGCATCGCGCAAGGCATAATGTGCGGCGCGTTGCGCACCCAAAATGCCGTGATGGCGGCCAATCGGCGCAAGTCTGCTTCCCGCATTGTCGGCTCTCAGCCTCAGGCGATATTCGGCACGCGCCGTCAGCATGCGATAAGGCTCAGTCACGCCTTGCAACACCAGATCGTCGATCATCACGCCGATATAGCTGCTGGCGCGATCCAGGATGAGCGGCTCTTCCCCTTTCGCGCAGGCGGCCGCGTTGACGCCCGCAACCAGGCCTTGAGCCGCCGCTTCTTCATAGCCGGTGGTGCCGTTGATCTGCCCCGCGCAAAAGAGGCCGGGAATTGCACGCACCTCCAATGTCGCTTCCAGCGCGCGCGGATCGATATGGTCATATTCGACCGCATAGCCCGGCACGACAATCTCGGCCCTTTCCAGGCCCGTCATCGACCTGATCATCGACAGTTGAACATCGGCGGGAAGCGAGGTGCTGATCCCGTTGGGATAGACAAGATGATTGTCCAGTCCTTCCGGCTCCAGGAAAATCTGATGCCCGTCGCGATCCCCGAATCGGATCACCTTATCCTCGATCGAGGGGCAATAGCGCGGACCGCGCCCTTCGATCGCCCCGCTGAACAACGGTGAACGTCCCAGCCCTTCACGAATGATGGCGTGGGTCCGATCATTGGTCCGGGTGATCGCGCAACTGAGCTGCGGCAGGACACGACCCGGCGAGAGAGCCGACATCGTCCAGCTCCCATCGTCCGATGGCTGCTCCTCCAACCGTGCCCAGTCGATGGTGCGGCCATCGATACGCGGCGGCGTGCCCGTCTTGAGTCGGCCGATCGGCAGATCGAGCGCACGAAGCTGAACACCCAGGGCCGTTGCCGCCCGTTCGCCGGTCCGGCCACCAATGGTGGTTTCCTCACCCCTGAAAAGCTTGCCGCCCAGGAATGTGCCGGTCGCCAGCACCACCGCCGGCGCATCGAGATTCCGCCCATCAGCCAGCGCCAGCCCCGCCACCTTGCCTTCAGAAAGAAGCAAGCCAACCGCTTCGCCCTCGATGATGTCCAACCCCGATTGGGCATCGAGCAGATGATGAATCTCGGCGCGATAGCGCTTGCGGTCGGCCTGGATGCGCGGTCCCTGAACAGCCGCACCCTTGCTGCTGTTGAGCATGCGGTAATGGATCGCCGCGGCATCGGCGGCGCGTCCGATCAATCCGTCCAGCGCGTCGACCTCCCGCACCAGATGGCCCTTGCCAAGTCCGCCAATGGCGGGGTTGCAGGACATGGCGCCGACAGTCGCCTTCTCAAAGGTCAGCAACGCCACCGACGCGCCCTTGCGCGCCGCAGCAGATGCCGCCTCGCAGCCCGCATGGCCACCGCCGACCACGATCACATCATAGCTTGTTCGCATGCGCGCCCCTTAACAGATGTCGGGCGCCCCGGTCAAAACTGTTCCACGTGGAACAATGCTATTTGCCGATACAGAATCCGGCGAACAGATGGTCGAGCATATCTTCGGTACTCGCCCGCCCCGTCAGTTGATCGATGGCATTACGCGACTGCCGCAATTCCTCTGCTACGATCAACAAATCATGGCTCGCATCCGCCAAGATCAAATGGGAGCGCAAAAGGGTCGCCGCATCCCGCTGCCGCTTGTGCAGGGCGTAGTCCCCCTCCCCCGGCAGCAGGCCAGCCGCCCGGTCGAGCAGGATCGCGACCAAATCAGCCATCCCTTCCCCCGTCACCGCAGAGAGCTGAAGACCAGGTCGCTCCCCCTCTCCGCCCCGATCGCATTGCGCAGCGATCAGGACGGCATCGCCACGGGGCGCCTCTCCCGCCAGACCGAGCCAAAGAATGATATCTGCCGCATCAAGCGCACTTCGCGCCCGCTCCATGCCGATCGCCTCGATCACATCGCCCGTCTCGGCACGCAGGCCCGCTGTATCGGTGAACAGGAAAGCGACCCCACCCAGCGCGGCGGGCACCTCGATCCGGTCTCGAGTCGTCCCCGCAATATCCGACACAATGGCCGCTTCCCGCCCGACGAGGTAGTTGAGCAACGTGGACTTGCCCGCATTGGGCGGACCCGCCAAAACCACGCGCACCCCATCTCGCAGCCGTTCGGCCGAGGGGGCGGCGAGCACCGTTTCGATGTCCTGCGCCAAGGTCCGGATGCCCTGCCCGATCCGGACTTCAATCCCCTCATCGGGCACATCATCCTCATCGGAAAAATCCAGGGCCGCCTCGGTCATGGCGGAAAGATCAAGCAGTGTCCGGCGCCACCCCTCCACCCGGCGGGAGAAATGCCCCTCCGCCATCAACAGCGCGGCGCGACGCTGCTGCTGCGTTTCGGCGGCGAGAAGATCGGACAGACCCTCCACCGCGTTGAGGTCCATGCGGCCATTGTCGAAAGCGCGGCGGGTAAACTCCCCCGCTTCCGCCCGGCGCAATCCGGGCTGCGTACCAAGCGCATCCTCCAGCGCGGCAATCACCGCGCGCGCGCCATGGCAATGCAATTCTGCCAGGTCTTCGCCGGTCGCCGTATCAGGACCGGGAAACCACAGGATCAGCGCCCGGTCGAGCAAAGTGCCGTCGCGCGGATCGGTCAAGGACGAAAGCCGCGCCCGGCGCGGCGGCGGCAAGCTCCCCGCCAAAGCCGCAAGAGCCGGTCCAGCCAACGGCCCGCTGATGCGGATCACGCCGATGCCAGCCGGGGGCGCGCCGCTCGACAGCGCGAAGATAGTATCCGTCACGGCGGCGTCTTCGTAAAAGGGTCAGCCCTAGCTCTTGTCGCCATTCTTGCTCGGCATCCCCGCCAGGCCGATATCCATCATCTGCTTGAACAGCCGCATGCCCGCGTCTCCGAGCGGCGAAAAGCTTTTGAACAGCGTTTCCATCTGCTCGACATTGGCAACGCCATCGAAACTGTCGAGCATCGTCTTCACATATTTATCGTGAATGGGGGTGACATCCGGCAGGCCAAGGAAAGCCCGAGCCTCCGCAGGAGTGCAGTCGACGTCCACGCTTACCTTCATATCTCGCTACCTTTTGCTGCGGGCTCCCATTAATAAAGCCTCATGCCGCAACATGGGCAGGCAAGGCAAATTTTTTGACGGCAAGGACGGTTGCGCTGAGCCCGGCAAGCGCCATTATAGAAGTCTACAAGCAAGGAAAGGATATCCCATGGCAGCATTCACATCCATCTCCACGCTGGAGGGCGACGCCCAATTCGATGTCTATGTTGCCCGGCCGGAAGGGACGCCAAAGGCCGCCATTGTGGTGATCCAGGAAATCTTTGGGGTGAATGAGGGTATCCGCCGCAAATGCGATAGCTGGGCGGCGGCGGGCTATCTCGCTCTGGCGCCCGACCTGTTCTGGCGGGAAAAGCCGCATGTCGAACTGGACGCCGACATAGCCGAGGATTTTCAGGCAGCTATCGGCCATATGCAGAAATTCAATCAGGATCAGGGCATTCGCGATATCGAAGCCACGATCAAGGCTGCCCGCGCCGAACTGGGGCAAGACGGTAAGGTGGGGCTGGTCGGCTATTGCCTGGGCGGGCGGCTGGTGTTCATGTCGGCCTGCCGCACCGATGGCGATGCTTTCGTCGCCTATTATGGCGTCGGCATCGACGGCCTGCTGAACGAGCAGCATGCGATCGGCAAGCCGGTGCTGCTGCATATTCCGACCGCGGACGGTTTCGTCCCGCCCGAAGCGCAGCAGAAAATGCATGAGGGGTTGAAGGACAACCGCCATGTGACCCTGAAAGATTATGTGGGACTCGATCATGGCTTTGCCGCGGAAATGGGCGCCCGCCGCGATGAAGCGGCTGCACAGCTCGCGGACAGCCGCACCGCCGATTTCTTCGCGGCTCATCTCTGACAGGAAGGCGACGGCATTGACACAGGCATGGCGGATGGTGGCCCGCAGCCATGGCGGGCCCGAAGTGATTGCGCGGGAGGATTTCGATCCCGGCCTGCCGGGGGAAGGCGAGCTTCTGATCGCGCAGGATGCCGTCGGCCTCAACTTCATCGACACTTATTATCGTACCGGCCTCTATCCAGCGCCGCTGCCGACCCCGCTCGGGGCGGAGAGCGCGGGCCACGTCGCTGCTATCGGCCCCGGCGTGACCGGCTTTGCCGTGGGCGACAAGGTGGGCTGCGCAACGGGGTTTGGAGCCTATGCCACCCATCGCCTCCTGCGGGCGGAACAGGCCGTGAAGATTCCCGACGCCATCAGTACGCAGGATGCCGCGGCCATGATGCTGAAGGGCATGACCGCCTGCTATCTGGCGGAGGACATCGTCACCTTGCAAGCCGGTCAGTTCGCGCTTGTCCATGCGGCGGCTGGGGGTGTCGGCTCCGTGCTGGTGCCCTGGCTGCGCGACAAGGGCGTAATCGTGATCGCCCATTGCGGATCGGCGGAGAAGGCGGCGCGGGTAAACGCCGAGCATAGCCTGCATGGCGCCTTCGACAGTCTTGCCGCAGCCGTGCGGGAAATCACGGCGGGCCGTGGCGTGGACGTTGTCTATGATGGAGTCGGCAAGGATAGCTGGAGCGCGTCGCTGGCTTCGCTCAAACGGCGCGGGCTGATGGTCAGCTATGGCAATGCCTCGGGTCCGGTGCCGCCGGTCAACCTGCTCGACCTCAGCCGGGGCGGATCGCTTTATGTCACCCGTCCCACCCTATACGACTATATTGCTACGCCCGAAGAGTTGGCATCGACCGCCGAAAGACTGTTCGACCGCATGGCGCGAGGCGTGGTAAAGGCCGTCGTCGGCCAAAGCTTCGCCCTGGCCGACGCCGCTGAAGCGCATCGGGCGCTGGAAGCACGGAAAACCACGGGTAGCACATTATTGATCCCCTGATGGGGCGTGTGGAAGCGCGCAGGGCTTGTATCGGCGGTCGGCAGTGGAAATCTAGGCCTATGGCCGCCGCAACCCATTCCGGTCGGCCAAAGGATAGGACGTCTGGAGCCTGCCCCGCATAGCCAAGCGGCGCATTCTGCCGCGCTGGTGGCTGGGAGCAAGCAGCCATGGCAACCCTCGGTCTCAAAGGCGCGGCGGACGGCTGATCCGTCCGCCACACGATTCAGATAAAGAGCGTCAATATGCCGACCTGATGATCGACGATGCCGTCATAGATCATCTTGATCGCGACATAGATGATGACGGCCAGGCCCAGATAGGCGATCCAGCGGAAGCGCTCGATATATTTGGCGATGATGTTCGCGGCGATGCCCATCAGGGCCACGGAAAGAACAAGCCCGATGATCAGGATTCCAGGATGGTCCCGCGCCGCACCGGCCACCGCCAGCACATTGTCCAGGCTCATGGAGACGTCCGCGACCGCAACCGCCCAGGCCGCGCCTGCAAAGCTCTTGGCTGGGCGCAGGCCGGATATGTCGTCGTCGCTCGGGTCCAGCGTGTCCCCCCCCCGCTTGGGATGCAGTTCGCGCCACATCTTGAAGGCGACCCAGAGCAGCAGCAGTCCGCCCGCCAGGATCAGGCCGACGATCTGCATCAACTGCGTCACCACCAGCGCAAAACCGATGCGCAGCACCAGCGCGGCGATGATGCCGATCAGGATCACCTTCTTGCGCTGTTCCGCGGGCAGGCCCGCCGCCAGCGCGCCGACGACAATGGCATTGTCCCCGGCCAGCAGCACGTCGATCATCAGCACCTGGCCGAAGGCGGCCAAGGCGGCGGGTGATCCGATATTGCTGAAATCATTGACGATATGCGCCCAGATATCGGCGGGCGAACCCATCCCTTGGGCGGCCGCGGCGGCTGTGGCGAAAAGGTCGAGCATGGCGGCCTGATGTCCCCTGAAATTACTGGCCCTGAAATATTGGCCTTAAAAAATAGCGGCCGCCAGACCGGAGTCTGACGGCCCGAAAAATCGCAACGCTTGGCCAGGCAATATGTTTGCGCCTCCGGACCTGCCGAACCGCAAACCGCCCGGCCGGTTACTGGTTCATCGAATCGAAGAAATCCTCGTTGGTCTTGGAATCCTTCATCTTGTCGAGCAGGAATTCCATCGCATCGACCGTGCCCATCTGCATCAGGATACGGCGCAGCACCCACATCTTCGACAGCTTGGCCTTGTCGACCAGCAGCTCTTCCTTACGGGTGCCCGACTTGCCGACGTCCAGCGCCGGGAAGATGCGCTTGTCCGCCACCTTGCGGTCCAGCACGATTTCCGAGTTGCCGGTGCCCTTGAACTCTTCGAAGATGACTTCGTCCATGCGGCTGCCCGTGTCGATCAGCGCAGTCGCGATGATCGAGAGCGAACCGCCCTCCTCGATATTACGCGCGGCGCCAAAGAAGCGCTTCGGCCGCTGGAGCGCATTGGCGTCGACACCGCCGGTCAGCACCTTGCCCGACGAAGGCACCACGGTGTTGTAGGCGCGGCCCAGACGCGTGATCGAGTCGAGCAGGATCACCACGTCCTTCTTATGTTCCACGAGGCGCTTGGCCTTTTCGATCACCATTTCAGCGACCTGGACGTGGCGCTGCGCCGGTTCGTCGAAGGTCGAGGAGACGACCTCGCCCTTCACGCTGCGCTGCATGTCGGTGACTTCTTCCGGACGCTCGTCGATCAGCAGGACGATCAGGAAGACTTCGGGGTGATTGTCGGTGATCGACTTGGCGATATTCTGAAGCAGAACCGTCTTGCCGGTGCGCGGCGGCGCGACGATCAGCGCGCGTTGGCCCTTGCCCTGCGGCGAGACGATGTCGATGACGCGGGCCGACTTGTCCTTGACCGTCGGGTCGACCGCGTCGAGCGTCAGCTTCTGCGTCGGGTAGAGCGGCGTCAGATTGTCGAAATTGACGCGATGGCGGACGACTTCGGGATCGTCGAAATTGACCGAGATCAGCTTGGTCAGGGCGAAATAGCGTTCGCCATCCTTGGGCGCGCGGATTTCGCCTTCCACCGTGTCGCCGGTGCGCAGGCCGAATTTGCGGACCTGGTTGGGCGAGACGTAGATGTCATCCGGACCGGCGAGGAAGTTCGCTTCCGGGCTGCGCAGGAAGCCGAAGCCGTCGGGCAGCACCTCGATCGTGCCCTCGCCCATGATCTGCTCGCCATTTTCAGCCTCGACCTTGAGGATCGCGAACATCAGATCCTGTTTGCGCAGGGTCGATGCGCCTTCGACGCCCAGTTCCTCCGCCATGGTCACGAGTTCGGCGGGCGCTTTTTTCTTGAGATCCTTGAGATGCATTCGCGTGAAGTCCGATGGAATGAGAGACGAGAAAAGGAAAGATGGGGGAAGGCTGACCCGGCAATGACTCGGGAGAACCCGCGCCGGACGGGCGGGATAGAATGTTTGGCGTTTAGCGATCTGTCCTAGCCCAAGTCAAGGTGGCAGAGCCATTCGGACCGACAGAAAATTGCCGATATGCGTCCTGCCGCGAATGAAATGGGATGGGCGGAACGGGGCCGCTCATGCTATACGAGAATATAATAAGGAGGATCGAGGAGATGGGACGCCTGCGCGCCGCTCTGGGCATCGCCATCGCGATCGCCAGCCCTTCGTTCGCCGCGCAGGATCGCCCGGCACTCGTCCCCGACGAACCGCCCGCAGTCGTCCGCACGGTTCCCGGTCCCGACACCCGCATCACCATTCCCATCCAGATCGACGGCAAGGGGCCGTGGAACTTCGTAATCGACACCGGATCGCAGCGGACGGTCATTTCGCGTGATCTGGCCGAACGGCTCGCGCTGCCGATGCGCGAGCGGGTGACGGTGATCAGCATGACGGGCCGGGCGGAGGTGAATACCGTGGCTGTGCCGCGCCTGGGCTTCGGCAAGACGGTGGTGGACGATATCGAGGCGCCGGTGCTGGAGGGCGAGAATATCGGCGCGCCGGGGCTGTTGGGACTGGATGGATTGCATGCCAAGCGGCTGCTGCTCAATTTCCGCACCGGGCGGATGGAGATCAGCAACAGCAAGCAGAGCTGGCGCGATCCCAACGTCATCATCGTCGAAGCGCGGCGGCGCAAGGGCCAATTGATCCTGCTCGATTCCGACGTGAACGGAATGAAGGTCAGCATCATCCTCGACACCGGCACGTCGATCAGCGTGGGCAATATGGCGCTGATGAGCAAGCTGGTGCGCAAGAAGAAGGCTCCGGCGCTGAACCTCGTGACGTTGACCAGCGTGACGGGCGATACGCTGGTCGGTCAGTTGGGGCTGATCGACCGGGTGCGGATGGGTCAGGTGACGCTGAAGGACACGCCAGTCATGTTTGCCGACGCCCAGCCCTTCGCGGAACTGGACCTTCAGGATAAACCGGCGCTGCTGCTCGGCATCGACGCGCTCAAGGTTTTCGACCGGGTGGCGATTGATTTCGGGCGGGGGAAAGTGGATTTCCTGCTGCCCGATACCGGGTTGCTTGATCGGACGCGCTTTGCGGCGACGCGGAGGGCGGCGGGTTGATTCTTGGCGTGCTCCTGCTCGGGCAGGAATACGCCAAGTCACAATTCTATCGCGGCGCCTGCTGCTGCCGGTTCCGACCCAGCACATTGTCGATCCACTGCTGGTCGAGGCGTGGCGGCTGCGGCCGGTCGACGGGATTGGGCGCCGCCTGTTCGCTGTCGTCCGGCTGCTGCCGCTCCTCCGACGCCTGCTGGCCCCGCTCGATGGGCAAGCCATTTTCATCGACCATCATGCCCCCGTCCGTTCCGTTGTCGGGCTGGCCGTAATAGGCTTCGTCATCGGGTTCGAGCTGCCATTCGGGCAGAGTCACCTGCGTCTCGAACTGCTCGACCGGGCGTTTGGCGACGGCGACCTTCATATAGTCGGCAAAGGCATGGGCCGGCGCCCGGCCACCCTGCAACACGCCCACGGCGCGGGCGTCGTCACGCCCCATCCAGACGCCGGTGGTGATGCCGCTGGAGAAACCCAGAAACCAGCCGTCCTTGTTGCTGCTGGTGGTGCCGGTCTTGCCCGCGACCGGGCGGTCGATCTGCGCCGCCCTGCCGGTGCCGGTGCTGACGGCGGTCTGCATGAGGTCGGTCATGCCTGCCGCAACCCAGGGCGCAACCAGCACGCGACTGGTGTCGTCCTGATGCTCATAGAGAACCCGGCCTTCGGCGGTCGTCACCTTGGTGATGCCATAGGGCGTCACCGCCACGCCCTTGCGCGCGATCGAGGCGAAGGCGCGGGTCATGTCGATCAGCCGCACGTCGGATGTGCCCAGCACCATCGAGGGATGGGTGTTGATCGGCGTGGTGATGCCGAAACGCCGCGCCATGTCCGCGACCGTCGGGAAGCCGACCTCCACCCCCAGCTTCGCCGCCACGGTATTGACCGAATAGGCAAAGGCGGTGCGGATGTCGATGTCGCCGGAGAAGCGGCCATTGCTGTTGCGCGGCTTCCATCCGTTGATGTCGACCGCGCTGTCCGTGACGCCGGTATCGGGGGTATAGCCCGCCTCCAGCGCCGCCATATAGACGAAGATCTTCCAGGAAGAGCCCGGCTGACGCGTCGCGGTGGTGGCGCGGTTGTAATTGGAACTCACATAATCCAGCCCGCCGACCATCGCCCGCACCGCGCCGTCGCGGTCGAGCGACACCAGCGCGCCCTGCGTCCCATTGGGCACATTGGCCTGGATCGCCGCGGTCGCCGCCTTCTGCATGCCAAGGTCGATGGTGGTATAGACCTCCAGCGGCTCATTGGGCTCATCGATCAGCGTATCGAGCTGCGGCAGCGCCCAGTCGGTGAAGTAGCGCACGCTGTTCTGCGGCGGCTCAGGCGCCATCTTCACATCCTGAAGATGGGCATTGGCACGCTCGGCAGCGCTGATCTTGCCATTTTCCTGCATGAGTTCCAGCACCACGCCCGCGCGGCCGATGGCGGCATCGGCATCGGCGGTCGGGGAATAGCTGGAAGGCGCCTTGACCAACCCCGCGACGATCGCGGCCTCGGGGAGGTTCAGGCCGGTCGCGGGATGGCCGAAGAATTTCCGGCTCGCAGCGTCGATGCCATAGGCGCCGCCGCCGAAATAGACCTTGTTCAAATAGAGTTCGAGAATCTGCCGCTTGGAGAATTTGCGCTCCAGCGCCAGCGCCAGCACCATTTCGCGGACCTTGCGGCCCCAGCTATAGCTGTTGTTGAGGAAGATGTTGCGCGTCACCTGCTGGGTGATGGTGGAGGCGCCCTGCCAACGGCGACCGCTGCCGCGCCGCTCCATCGCCACCCAGGCCGCGCGGGCCATGCCGATGGGGTCGACGCCGGGGTGCAGATAAAAGCGCTTGTCCTCGGTCGAGACCATCGCGTCGACCATGACGGCCGGGATCTGGTCATAGCTCAGCCAGCGGCCGAAACTTGGCCCCAGCGAGACGATGACGCTGCCGTCCGCCGCATGGACGCGGATCATCTGCCCATTGGGCGAGGATTTGAGCGATTCATAATCGGGCAGCGACTGATAGGCGATGACCACCGCGACGACGATCGCGACGAGCGCGCTGAACGTGCCGACGAGGCCGATCTTCAGACCCCGCATCAGCCATTTCTTCACTCTGCCCCGCGGTTCGCTGCTCTTGCCTGATCGTGCCATGGTTCGCCCGGATATGCGCTATGTAATGCAGCGGCCAGTGGAAAACCCATGCAGGCCGCACAAAAATCGGGAATTCTCAAGAGTAGGGACGATTTACAGGCGATGAACCATCATTCGGCTTCGTCGCGCGGCTTGAAATCGAGCGACGCGCTGTTCATGCAATAGCGCAGGCCGTTGACCCCCGGCCCGTCGGGGAAAACATGGCCCAGATGCCCGCCGCAATTCGAACAGCGGACTTCGGTGCGGATCATGCCATGGCTCGTGTCGCGAATTTCATCGACCGCGTCGATATCGACCGGCGCGGTGAAGCTGGGCCATCCCGATCCGCTGTCATATTTTTCTTCCGCGTCGAACAGCTCCGTGCCGCAGCCCGCGCAGAAATAACGGCCATCGGTCTTGTTGCTGTTATATTTGCCGGTGAACGCCCGCTCCGTGCCACCCTCCCGCAGGATATGATATTGTTCGGGGGAAAGGCGCTCGCGCCATTCGGCGTCGGTCAGGTTGAGCTTGTCCATGCGCAGCAATATGGCGATGGCGGGACGTACGATCAAGCGCTTAGGATGCGCGCTGGCCATTGGAGCAATGTAGAGCCTATCGTTCCCGCGCCGCCTGCCGGGCGATGGCGAGCAGTTCGTGGCGGACCATCAGGTCGCCCAGACCCCTGCCCGACCGGCTGGCGCGCTCGGCCTGGGCCAGGCGCTGGATGACGCGGGCGATGCCGGGCGCGTCCCAGATGCGGACCTGGCGGGTGACGACACCCTTTTCCTTCCAGAAAACCGCCTTGCCCGCCATCTCGACCGCGCCCTCCAGCCTTCCGCTATCATCGAAATCGGCGCGGATATTGGCGAGCAGCATGGCGCGGGTGAGCAGCGGACGCAGCACCGCCGCCATCGCCGTCCCGGCCTCGGCCAGGCGCCCCAATTCCCGGTGCATGCCGCGCAGGTCGCCGCCCAGCACGGCATTGACCAAAGGTGCGGCGTCGCTATCGGGATTGTCGGCGGAAAGGGCATCCAGCGCTTCCTCGGTCGCCTCGCGCGGGCGATCGGGCGCGGCGTCGAGATAGAGGATCAGCTTCTCCACCTCCCCCGCCATCAGCGTGCGGTCGCCATTGGTGAGGTCGGCAATGCGGCGGCCCAGATCAGAGGAAAGGCGCAGCCCCCCCTCCCGCGCAATGCCGATGGCGATCTGCTCCGCCTCGCGCGCGTCGGGCTGGTAGGAGACGAAGGCCATCGTCTGCTTATGGTCGAGGGCGAGCTTGAGCAGCTTGGAGGCGGGTTTGAGCGCGCCGGCGATGGCGATGACGGGATTGCCCGCCACCTCCGCCTCCAGCAGCGCGGTCAGCGCGGGGAGCGATTCCTCCCCCATGCCGTTGATGCGAATCCAGCGCTTGTCCCCGAACATGGAGAAGGACGCCGCCTCATCCGCCAGCCGCGCCGGATCGTCGCGCAGCGTGGATCCGTCGAGGTCGATCCGCTCCGCCTCCGGCCCCATGGCGCGCTCCAGCCGCTTGGCGAGCGTAGCGCTGCCCGCTTCATCGGGGCCGTAGAGCAGGAAGAAGCGGCAGTCGGCAGGCGGCGCGTCGAGCGCCTTTTCGATCTGGCCGCGATTGGCCTTCAACGCGGCTTGTCCTGCGAACCATCCCGCGTCGCAAAGCGGGCGAGCCGGGCGACGATCTGGTCGGCAATGGTCTGCGACAGGCGTTCGAGCGCCGTGTCTTCCGCCGCGATGGTCGCATATTCGCTGGAAACCACGTCGATGCCGACATCCGACCCGGCGGTGTCGTCCAATATCTGTGCGCCGGTGGCGTCGTCGATAAGCTGATAGCGGGCGCGCAGGGTCCGCCGCTCGCGGGTGACGGCAGCGTCGGATCGCAGACCGAAGCCGCTGATATTGTCGTCCAGCTTCACCACCAGCTTGTAGCCGGGGCCAGTGCCGCTCATCGCCGCCAGCCGGTCGTTCAGCGCATTGCGCACCAGCCAGCCGCCCTTGCCCTCGATCGGCTGCACCTCGACACGCCCCAGCGCCTGCGCGACTACGCCTTGGCTGCCCCCGCTATAGACGGGGCGGAGGCCGCAGGCGGAGAGGGAAGCGAGGAGGAGCAGCGACAATAAGGGCTTCATGAGCAATCCTATATCCGTTCGCCCTGAGCTTGTCGAAGGGCAAGGCTTCGACTTGCCGAAGGCAAGTTTATCCTGAGCGCCTGCCTTGGCAGGCAGACGAAGGGCTCAGCCCGAACGGCGTTTTCAAACCACCAGATTCACCAGACGGTCCGGCACCACGATCACCTTCTTCGGCGTGGCACCATCCAGCGTCCGCACCACATTGGGCGCGGCGAGAGCCAGCTTTTCCAGCTCATCCTTCGGCGTGCCCTTGGGAACGGTGATGGTGTCGCGCAGCTTGCCCATGACCTGGCAGGCGATGGTGACTTCATCCTCGACCAGCAGCGCCGGATCGACCGGCGGCCAGGCGGCTTCCGCAATCAGACCCTGTTCGCCCATGTCCGCCCAAGCCTCTTCGGCCAGATGCGGGATCATCGGCGCGACCAGCAGCGCCAGCGCCCGGATCGCCGCGCTGCGGCTGGCGGAAGGCTTGGCCTTTTCGACCGCATTGGTGAGTTCGTAGATCTTCGCCACCGCCTTGTTGAAAGACAAAGCTTCGATGTCCTTGGCCACGCCGTCGATGGTCTGGTGCAGCTTGCGGTCGAGAGCCTTGTCCTGGCCCTCTGCGGCCTTGTCGGCTTCCCCGAACAGCCTCCACAGGCGATTGACGAAGCGCCACGAGCCTTCGATCCCCGCCTCGGTCCAGGGCAGGTCGCGCTCCGGCGGGCTGTCGGACAGCATGAACCAGCGCACCGCGTCCGCGCCATATTGGGCGATGATGTCATCGGGATCGACGACATTCTTCTTGGACTTGGACATTTTCTCGACGCGGCCGATCGTGACCGGCGCGCCACCGTCGAGCATCACCACCTTGTCGCCCTGCCGTTCCACATCCTGCGGGGCGAGCCAGGCGCCTTCGGGCGATTTATAGGTTTCGTGCGTCACCATGCCCTGGGTGAAGAGGCCAGTGAACGGCTCGGCAAAGCCGATCTGCCCCATATGCTGGAGTGCGCGGGTCCAGAAGCGCGCATAAAGCAGGTGCAGGATCGCATGTTCCACGCCGCCGATATATTGGCCGACGGGCAGCCATTTCTCGACCGTCTCGCGGTCGAAAGGCTTGTCCTTGGGCTGGCTGGCGAAACGGATGAAATACCAGCTCGAATCCGCGAAAGTGTCCAGCGTGTCGGTTTCGCGCCGCGCCGCCTTGCCGCATTTCGGGCAATCGACATGCTTCCAGCTCGGATGCCGGTCCAGCGGATTGCCGGGAATGTCGAAGCTGACATCCTCCGGCAGCACCAAGGGAAGCTGATCCTTGGGCACGCCCACGACCCCGCAATCCTCGCAATGGATGACCGGGATCGGCGTGCCCCAATAGCGCTGGCGCGAAACGCCCCAGTCGCGCAGGCGGAACACGGTGGTGCCGGTGCCCCAGCCGCCCTGTTCGGCGCGGCGGATCACCTCGCCCTTGGCATCATCGACGCTGAGGCCGTCGAGGAAGTCGGAATTCACCAGCTTGCCGGGGCCGACATAGGCCTCGTCCCCGATCCCCTTTTGCTCATCGCCCTGCGCGGCGACGACGCGCTCGACCGGCAGCATATATTTGCGCGCGAAGTCGAGGTCGCGCTGATCATGGCCCGGAACCGCCATGACGGCACCGGTGCCATAATCCATCAGCACGAAATTCGCCACGAACAGCGGCAGCTTGCGGTCCGTGAAGGGATGGATCACCGACAGGCCGGTATCATAGCCCTTCTTTTCCTGCGTCTCGATCTCGGCTGCGGCGGTGCCGGTCTGGCGGCATTCCTCGGCAAAGGCCGCGAGCGCCCCATCCTTTTCGGCCAGCGCCAGCGCGATCGGATGATCCGCCGCGATCGCCGCGAAGCTGGCCCCGAAAATCGTGTCGGGACGAGTGGAGAAGACCTCCAGATCGCTGATCTCGCCCACCGGCGCGTCCAGCTTGAAGCGGAATTGCAGGCCGACCGACTTGCCGATCCAGTTTTCCTGCATCAACCGCACCTTTTCGGGCCACTGGTCGAGCGTCTTGAGCCCGCTCAGCAGATCGTCCGCGAACTGGGTGATCTTGAGGAACCATTGGGAGAGCTTGCGCTTCTCGACCAGCGCGCCGGAGCGCCAGCCCTTGCCGTCGATCACCTGCTCGTTCGCCAGCACGGTCATGTCGACCGGATCCCAGTTGACCGCCGATTCCTTGCGATAGACCAGGCCCGCTTGCAGCATGTCGAGGAACAGCGCCTGTTCATGGCCGTAATAATCCGGCTCGCAGGTAGCGAGCTCGCGGCTCCAGTCGAGCGCGAAACCGAGCTTCTTGAGCTGCGCCCGCATCGTCGCGATGTTCTCGCGCGTCCAGCTACCCGGATGCACCTTCTTTTCCATCGCGGCATTTTCGGCGGGCATGCCGAAGGCGTCCCAGCCCATCGGGTGCAACACCTCATGCCCGGTCATCCGGCGGAAGCGCGCCAGCACGTCGCCCATCGAATAATTGCGCACATGGCCGATATGGATGCGCCCGGAGGGATAGGGGAACATCTCCAGCACGTAGCTGCGCGGCTTGTCGCTGCTGTCCGACGCCTTGAACGTCTGCTTCTCATCCCAGACGGCCTGCCAGCGGGCATCGGCCTCAAGCGGGTTGAAGCGCCTTTGCATGGGTTAGTCCTCAAAATGCGTTCGGGCCGAGCTTTTGCAAGCCCAGCCCCGTTGTTGAAATAATAGACGGATAAAGGGCTTTAGCCTGCGATCGCCATGCGACGCAGGTCGCGGGCCTTGGTCAGGATGATCTCTTCCAACTTCTGAACGGTCGCGGCCTGCACCGGGGCGTCGACCCACTGCCCATTCTGGCTGATCTGACGGCTGGCGGCGACGCGCAGCGCATCGGCGCGCAGATCCTGATCAAGGATCGAGACGGTCAGCTTCATCCGCTCATTGGGGCTGTTCGGATTGGCGTACCAGTCGGTGACGATGACGCCCCCGTTGGAATCCGTCTGCACCATCGGCATGAAGGACAACGTGTCCAGCGTCGCCCGCCACAGATAGGCGTTGACGCCGATGGTCGTCACCTTCGACGCGGCAAGGTCGGCCTTGGGGCGGTCCTTGGCCCCGCCTCCGCAGGCGGCGAGCGGCAGAAGTGCGGCCAGCAGCAGACCGGCGGAAAGGCGCGAAGAAAGGCGGCGGACCATCATTACTGTCCCATCAAACAAGAAAAACGCCCCGCTTCTATAGAGAAGCCGCGCCAATGGGCAAGGGGGACCGGGGCACCGCATGGCAACAGCCCATCGCGCGGCCGGCAGGAGTCCTGTGTGTTCCGTGCAACAGCTCGGACAAAAAACCGGTAGCGCTCTACCAATTCCAGAGCCTTGCGTATATGAGAGAAGGCAGAAAAGTAGTCGGTGGGGAAGAGATTCGTAACATGCGCCTGAAAAGGGGACATATCGCATTGGCAGGCTCGGCAATCGCCGTGGCCGGCTTCATGCTGTCTCCTGCCATCGGCGCGGCGACCGATCTCGTCCGCATGCGTGCCGAGACGCCGGTATCGTTGGGCGCGCTGGGCAGCATTTCCTCCTTCACCCCGACGACCAAGGATAGCCGCCTGGCCGCAGCCTATGCGAAGATCGCCGCGTCCGCGAGTCGCCAGAATTTCCGTTTCACGCCCACCAGCGGTTCGCTGAGCGGCCAGCGTTCGGTCACGGTCATGGTGCGCGCCGCCGACCTGAATGACCGGGTCGCCGTCAGCCGGACGCTCGATCCGGTGAATATCGCGCCCGTCGCGTTCAGCCTGAACAGCGCGCATAATTGGCGCAAGTTCGCCCTGCCCGAAGCGGTGGGCCGCAAGGAACTGGACCCGGTTTCGGTCGAACCGATCGCGGGCGCCAGGAATTTCTCGCTGGATCAGGGTCGCAAGGATCGCTTCAGCACGAAGGTGCTGATCGAAAGCCGCCGCGAGCCGGTCGCGACGATCCGCAATCCCAGCGCGGAAAAGGATTATTCGCTCGATCTGGCGAGTTCCTATTCGCTGACGCGCAATCTGAACGTTACGGCAGGCGTGCGCTATAATAACAGCTTCGCCGGCCGCCTGACGCCGATGACCGACGACCGCCAGGATGCGCAGGCCGTCTATCTGGGCACGATCTTCAAATTCTAAAACGCGGCCTTTAAAGGGCGACTGCATATTGGCTAGGTGGTTTGCCTGGGTCAGATATTGCCTGTTTTTGACCAATGCAAGCCATTGAGCGGATATGTGTTCCTGCGAAGGCAGGAGCACGATGCGCTTCAAGGAAAGCAGCGCGACGCAGACCGTCCACTCTCCACCCAAAGCCGTCATCATCACCCCTAAACCGACAGGCCGTCGATCGCCGCCCAGCCGGCCGCACCGATTCCCCTCAGCATAGGCCAATGCGCCGCGCGCACCCCACCCAAGGCGATTACCGGACCATTGCCCAACCGCGCCAGAGCCGCGAATCGCACCCGCCCCAATGCCCGCGCACCGACATGCGAGCGCGTCGGGAAAAGCGTAGAGAGAAAGACCAAATCGGCCCTAGCACGCAACGCCGCAACCATTTCCGGCTCGTCATGCGCCGGCATGCTATGAAGCAGCGCCCTTCCCCCGCCCAGCCGATCGCGCCCATGCCAGCCATCGGCACCCCAGCCCCGCGCCTGGCGCGCCGTTCCGCCCAGCATCAGCACTAGCCGCCGCGATCGCGCAATCCGCGCCACCCGGTCGAACAAGGTCCGGCGCTCCGCCTTGGGCGTGCGATAGTGCCGAAATATGACGCCCGCTTCCCCCATCGGCAGTCGCGCGACAGCGGCCAGCAAGGCCGCCTCCCCAACCCGTTCGTCGGTCATCAGCCAGATCGTCGGCAGTTTTTTGCGGTGGCGGCGCTGCATGACCCTAGCCTATAGCAGCCGCCATGACGATCGACAGCATCGAAGCCGCAAACCGGCTGGCCCAAGACCGATTGGCCCATGTGCGCGAAGCCATAGGCCGCGCCGCCCGCCTCACCGGCCGCACCGCCGACGACATCACCCTGATCGCCGTGTCCAAGACGCAAGGCTCCGACGCCATCCGCCCACTGATAGAAGCAGGCCAGCGCGTCTTCGGTGAAAATCGCGTGCAAGAAGCGGAAAGCAAATGGCCGGTCCTGCGGGAAGAGCATCCCGATCTCATCCTGCATCTGGTTGGCCAGCTTCAGTCGAACAAGGCAGGCGATGCGGTTGCGCTGTTCGACGTCATCCATTCGCTCGACCGCCTATCGCTGCTGACCACGCTGGCCAAGGCGATGGACGCGGCGGACAAGCGCGTGCCCTGCTTCCTTCAGGTCAATATCGGCGCGGAACCGCAAAAGGGCGGATGTCCGATCGCCGATGTTCCCGCGCTCATTCGTTCGGCGCGAGACGCCGATATTCCGCTGCTCGGCCTGATGTGCGTGCCACCCGCCGATGTCGAGCCTGCCCCCTTCTTCGCGCTGCTGGCGAAAATGGTGCGGGAAGAAGGGCTGGAACGGCTCTCCATGGGCATGTCGGGGGATTTTGAAACGGCGATCATGCTGGGCGCCACCGATATTCGCGTCGGCACGGCGCTATTTGGCGAGCGCCCTGCCGCTCGCCCGATACCGGGGAGCGGCAGGGGCATGATCAGAAACTCCCGCGCAGGGTGATCCCATAGGTGCGGGGGTCGCCCAGATAGGCCGAGATCAACTGGTTCGCCATCACATTGCCCGGCCGCCCGAACTGACCGATGGTGGACTGATCGGGGCTGCTTGACTGAAGCGGGCTGCTGAAAGCGACCTGGGTATAGTCCTGGTTGAAGATATTTTGGCCCCAGAATTCCACCGCCCAACGCTGCTGCGGCCCACGGATGCCGACGCGGGCGTTGAACACCGCATAGCCATCCTGCCGCTTTTCCGGGAACAGGTCGGACCCGGTGTTGAAGTCGCTGCTCATCCGCCCGTCGACATAGAAGAGCGCCGACAGCCCGCCAGTGCCCAGGCTGGGCGTCCAGGAGGCGCTGACCGTCGTCACCAGCTCCGGCGCTTGCGAGTTGATCGACCCCGGGAGCAGGAACAGCGCCGGATCGAGCGGCACCGCCCCATTGCCACTGCCGACCAGCCGGTTGGCGAATTTGGCGCGCGCATAGGTGAAGCCCCCGGCAAAACGGACGTTGCGCACCGGCGTTGCCGACAGTTCCAGCTCCACGCCCTGGCTGATCAGGCCCGGTCCCACATCCCCGCTGGCGCAGGTCCGCGCCGTCGTCAGCGCGCTGTCGCAACCATTGATGTTCTGGACGACGAAGCTGGTGCCGTTGAAGGTGTTCAACTGGAAATTCTTGAACTCCTGCCGGAAGACAGCGACATTCGCGCTCCATTTGGACCGGGTATATTTCAGGCCGATTTCGAACGCGTCCACCTTCTCCGCCGCAAAGCGCAGACTGGTCACGTCGGCATCGCTGCGCGGCGCGAACACCGCCGGAACCGGGTTCAAACCCGTCGATCCGAGCTGGAAGCGATCGAGATTATAGCCGCCCGCCTTATAGCCCTTCGAATAGCTGCCATAGACCAGCAGTTCGTTGACCGGCTTCCATGACAGGACGGCGGTGCCGGAAAACTGGCCATCGCTGATCTTGTCATTGAGGTTGAGCGCGTTGAGACCCGTCGAGCCGTTGCCAAGGCAGCCCAGCGTCAGGATTCCACCCGCCAATGTGGCCCCGTTCGATCCGACAGGCGCACCGGGAATCTGCCCGGTCGCCAATTCGTAAAGATCATTGAATGGTCCCGGATTGCGCGTCTGAAGCGCTGCGCAGGTGGCATTGTCATTATTGAGATCAGCCGAAAAGCGCTTGGTCTCATGCGTGTAGCGCAGCCCCAGCGTCAGATCGAGCTGCTTGGTCAGATGGACAATGTTGTGGGTGAAAAGTGCCCAATTCTCGCTAGTCTGAAAATAGCGGGAGCTGACGTCACCCACATTGCCGATGCCATACAGCCGATCGAGCGCACCATTGACGAGCGGCGCCAGCGGTCCGAACGAAGCGGTCGCCGCAGCCCGACCGGTCGGCGTGAGGCAGCGCTGCTGTGATGGATCGATGAAGGGAGCAAGTCCACTGGGATTTGCCCCGGCACCGAGCAAAAGCCGACAGGTCGCAAAGGCGCCATAATCCGCGCCGAAACGGATATTATCCTCTAACGTCAGCTTTTCATGCGCGTAATAGCCGCCCACCAGCCAGTCCAGAACATCATTGAAGGCCGACCCCTGCGCCCGCAGCTCCTGGGTGAAGGTTCTGAACTGGCGATAGGTGTTGGGATCACGATAGAGCAGATCGGCCCCGCTATAGTCGTAATCGCCATAATCCTGGCTCTTATAGTCGCGATAGGCGGTGATGCTGGTCAGCTTGGCGCCGCCCAGATCATAATTTATCTCACCTGAGACGCCCCAATCCTTGAGCTTGCTGACATAATTGCGGCCGGGCGTGATGGTGAGGTTGCGGTCATAGGGATCGGCGGCGAAGACGCTGCCCTGCCGCGCCAGAAGCGTTGCTATGCGGTTGGACGACGCGGTGCGGTAGCCCCCGCCCGCCAGCGGCAGCCGCTCGCGCGTCTCGATATAGGCCGCGCCGCAGCAGCTTTCGTCGCGGTTGGTATAATCCCCGATCAGGCGGATGGAGAGCGCGTCATTGGGTTCGAACAACGCCTGCCCGCGCAGGAAATAGCGGTCGCGGTCATTGGTCTCCCCGACCTTGCCGCCGCTGACGTTCACCAGATCGTAGAAGCCGTCGCGCTTCGACCAGACGCCGTCCAGGCTGAGCGCCAACTGATCGGTGACCGGTCCGGTGATGCGGCCCGCCAGACGCCAATAATCATAATTGCCGTAGGTGACTTCAGCTTTGCCCGCGAGCTTGGACTCCGGCGCCTTGCTGATGATGTTGATCAGGCCCGCCGAAGCGTTGCGCCCGAACAACGTGCCCTGCGGCCCGCGCAGCACCTCGACCCGCTCGATCTCGCCCAGTTCGTTGAGGCCCGCGCCGGTGCGCGAGCGATAAACTCCGTCGATGAACACCGCGACCGAACTTTCCAGCCCCGGATTGTCGCCCACCGTGCCGATGCCGCGAATGCGCGCCGACGCATTGGCCTCCGTCCCCGTGGAGGACAGCAGCAGCGAGGGCGCCAACTGGTTGAGAGCGCGGATATCGGTGGCGCCGCTATTCTGCATCGCCTGCGCTGTGACGGCGGACACGGCGATCGGCACGTCGGACAGCGGGCTGGCGCGCCGCGTGGCCGTGACGATGATGTTGACGCTGTCCTGATCGACCGCCGCGCCACCTTCCTGCGCCCATGCGACCGGAACACTGCTGCCCAATGCGACGACACCGGCAGAAATCAGCCAAAGGCTCTTGTTCATGATGATGCTCCCTCTCGTCATCCGCGCGACTTGGGTGCCGCGTCGATATTATCGTCCAACTATGCTGACACGGCAGGACGAAGGCAAGAATAGCCGTGATTTTCTAGGCTCTTGACCGCTCGTCGCAACCGGATTCTCATCCACTGTTGCTTAACGGCGACAGCTTAAATTCCGGTTTCCGTTACGTCCTTTATGCTATGGGAAATCGCAGCAGCCGACCCGCAACCGGCACCAATGCGGTCGCGCCCTCGCCCATTACGCGCCGGATTTCGCCATGACCGGCATCGAGACCCCCTGTCAGCGCCCCCAATGCGGGCAGAATCAATTTGGTGCGCGATCCCACGAAGCAGCGCCGCGACACGTGTCGTCCCCGCACCGAAAGACGGAATTTGGGGTGAAAATGCCCCGATATTTCCGGTTGGAGATCCGCAGGATCAGCCTCATGCCGCAGCCAGATGCCATCGACCTGCATGTCAACGCGCGGTTCTCCGCCCGGCGTGTCGGCCATGCCGACATCGTGATTGCCGGTGATCCAGACCCAGTCGAGCCGGTCCGTCAGCGCCGTCAACCGCGCCCGCGTCCCCTGATCGAGCCGTGCCGCGCCATCGGCATCGTGAAAACTGTCGCCCAGGGACCAGACAGCCCGCGCGCCCGTCCGTTCGACCAGCATCTCGATCATATCCAGCGTCGCCCGGCTGTCATGCGGAGGCAGGAACTGTCCGAAGCGCGCAAACCAACTCGCCTTTTCGAAATGCAGATCGGCCACCAGCAAAGCCGAGCGCGCCGGCCAGAACAGCGCCGCTTCCGGCAATGCCAGAAATTCGTGACCCGCGAACGAAAGGGGAACCATAGGCCGGCTATGCGCCCTTGCCCTCCGGCTTTCAAGAGGGCGGCGAAGCGGCTATGGGCGCTGCCATGGAGTCCGTTTTCACCATCGCCGCGCTTTACCGCTTCGCATCCTTCCCCGATCCGGACGCGATCGCCCGCGATTTGCGCCTGCTTTGTGCGGATCTGGAGACATGCGGCACGCTGATCGTGGCGGGCGAGGGGATTAACGGTACGGTCGCGGGGAGCGAGGCGGCGATTAAGGCGCTGGTGGCGCATATCCGCGCCCTGCCCGGCTGCGCCGATCTCGACGTCAAATATGCCCATAGCGATGAAGCCCCCTTCGCCCGGATGAAGGTGAAGGTGAAGACGGAGATCGTCACCTTGGGCGCGGGCGATCTCGATCCGGCGAACCAGGCGGGCGCCTATCTCGATCCGGCGGACTGGAACGCGCTGATCGCTGATCCCGACACGGTGATCATCGACACGCGCAACGCCTATGAGGTGGCGGTCGGCAGCTTCGAAGGCGCGATCGATCCGGGTACACGCTCCTTCCGCGATTTCCCCGCCTGGTTCGACGATTTTGCCGAAAAGCTGCGCGAAGAGGGCCGTGAACCCCGCATCGCCATGTTCTGCACCGGCGGCATCCGATGCGAGAAATCGACCGCGCTGGTCCGCGCCCGCGGCTTTGACGAGGTCTATCATCTGCGCGGCGGCATCTTGCGCTATCTGGAGGAAATACCCGAAGCGGACAGCCGCTGGCAGGGCGATTGCTATGTCTTCGACGAGCGGGTGGCCGTGGGCCATGGGCTGAAACAGGGCGATTATGTCACCTGCCGCGACTGCGGATTGCCCTATAACCGCACTGCCGCGCATGATTGTCCGGCGGATTCTTCGGGCGCATGGCCGCACAGAAAGCAGGGTTAAGCGGGCGTTTCGACCAGTTCCGCTATCTCGAACGCATAGCTTTTCCAGCCGCGCATCCGGGCACCTTCTTCCACCGCCGTCCGCTTCTTCTTCGCCTCGGCCAGCGAGCGCGCATGACCCCAGAACACCTCCGTCCTGCCATTTTCCAGTATCGCGACGATCCGCCAATAATGGGTGAAGGCGTCCGCCGTCGGCCCGATGGTCTTCACATAGCCGTCCGGCATCGTGGCTGTCAGATAGCGCTTCTTCCTGCCCATGCGTCCTTCAGCCCATGAAGCGATGCAGCGCCGTTCCATAGGCGCGTAACCACGCCCGCGCCGGTCGGGGATCTTCCCCCAAAATCCGCTTGTGCGCCGCATGGAAGGCCGGGCTGTGGTCCATGTGCAGCAGATGCGCCAGTTCATGCGCCACGGTCGCCCGGCGCACCTCGGGCGGGCAGAGGATCAGCCGCCAGCTATAGCGGATCGCACCGCTGGAGGCGCAACTCGCCCAGCGGCTGCGCGGATCGCCAATGCCGACCGACGCCACGATCAGTCCATTATCCCGCGCCATTGCATGGCTTTCGGTTTCCAGCACCGTCTTCGCCCGCGTCTTCAGCCAGCGCAGCACGCGCGGCCCCACCGATTCCGCCGCCCCGCCGAGCAGCAACCGTTCGCCCTCCAGCCGGATCGTGCGGGGGGCGCCTTCGACCCAACAGATGCGCACCTCCCGCCCCTCCAGCGGAAAGACGGCGCCGTCGCAAAGCGTCACTTGCGCCGGTTGCCGCGCCATTTGCGACCGGACCCAGCCCTCATGCTCCTGCGCCCAGCCGAGAGCTTGCTTCAGATTGGCGCGTGTAGGCAGCGAGAGCCGCAACTCCCCCCGCGCATGGTCCAGCGACAGCCGATAGGCCTTGGCCCGCGCCGACCGGCGTATCCGCACCGGAACGGCGACACCGTCGACGACAAGGACGGCGTCAGAGCTCTCTGTCGACAAGATGGTTTTCCCAATCGCCCGCATCGGCCTCGGCAATCGTCCAGCCGCGCACGGACTCCTTCGCCTTATGCACCGCTTCCCGATCGCCGCAGATCAGATAATGCCATTCCGGCAGCGGCTTGCCTTCGCCGCGCAGCCGATAGGCGCAGGTGCGCGGCAGCCAGCCGATCGTCTTCACCTTCGCAGGCGTCAGACGCACGCAATCGGGCACGAAGCGGCGCCGTTCCTTGTAATTGGTGCATTGTCCGCTGTGCCGGTCGAGCAACCGGCAAGCGACATTGGTGGGGTAGATTCGCCCCGTATCTTCATCCTCAGCCTTGTGCAGGCAGCATTTGCCGCAACCGTCGCACAGGGCTTCCCATTCGGCGCGGTCCAGCTTGTCGAGGGGCTTTTCCCAGAAGTCCAACCGTCACTTCACCCATTTTTCGAGGAAGGCGATCACCTTGCCGGGATCGCCCTCATCAGCGTCCGGCGTCCCCGGATCGTCCACCGGCACCAAAGCGACCGGCGCGCCATCGGTCCCGAAAAGATAGGGCGTCCGGCTGTGGCTGACCAGATAGCCGCTCGCGCCCTTCGCCTCTTCCTTATTGTAGAGCACAACGAAATCCTTGGCCACCTTGGCGATCTCGTCCGGCGTGCCGGTCAGGCCGATCAGCCGGGGGTGGAAGGCCGCGACATAGGTTTTGAGGACCGGAGGCGTATCCCGTTCCGGATCGACGCTGATGAAGATCGGCTGGAGCTTCGCGGCAAGGGCCGGTTGGTCCTTCTCGAACTTGGCAAAGCCCTGCATGATCCGTTGCAGGTCGATGGGACAGACATCGGGGCAATAGGTGTAGCCGAAATAGACCAGCCGGTATTTGCCCTTGAAATCCTCCCAGCGGACTTTTTTCCCATCCTGGTCGGTCAGGGTGAAGGGCGCGCCGATGCTCGCCCCATGCAGATCGCCCTGGGCGCTCTCCTCACCGCTTGATGCATTGCCTCCTGTCCCCATATTACAGGCTGCCAGCAGGGCGGTCAGCGGCAGGGCGAGCGAAATCAGCGCTTTGTTCATGGCGCCGCCAGCCATGCCCTGCTATGGCCCGATTTGCAAATCCCAACGGGGCTATGGACAAAATGACAGGACGTTTTCCGGCTTGGATGGGCGTTGGCCGTGCCGCCGCTCTGGCCTTGGCGCTGCTGTCGCCGGTCGCGGCGCAGGCGCAGTTTTCGGACAATTACAACTTTCTGAAGGCGGTCAAGGATGCCGATGGGCAGAAGGTGACCGACCTGATCCAGAAGCCCGGCTCCACCGTCATCAACAGCCGGGACGTGACCACGGGCGACACCGCGCTGCATCTGGTCGTCGCCCGGCGCGACAATACATGGCTGACTTTCCTGCTCGCCAAGGGTGCGAACCCGAACCTGACCGACAACAACGGCAACACGCCGCTGATGGACGCGGTGCAGGCCCGGTTCGAGGAAGGCGCGCGCAGCCTGCTCACCTATAATGCGCTGGTGGACAAGGCCAATGGCAGCGGTGAAACGCCGCTGATCCGGGCGGTGCAACTGCGCGATCTCGGGCTGGTCCGGTTGCTGGTGGCGCAGGGGGCCAATCCCGACAAGCGCGATACGATCGCCGGCATGTCGGCGCGGGACTATGCGCAGCGCGATGGCCGCACACCGGGGCTGGTGGAAGCGCTGAACGCGGCGAAGACGACGGCTGCGCCCAAGGGGCCGGTTCAGGGGCCGGTATTCTGATTTTGGCTAATAGGGAACGTTGATAATATCGTCATTCCAGCGAAAGCTGGGATCTCAGGCGATAGTGCACGACCTGGCCTCACGAGATCCCAGCTTTCGCTGGGATGACGGAAATGATGTCCGCCTTCCCATCCATCTCCGCCCAAGTCATACTACCATCCCAGTTCCGCCGCATGGTCCGGGTCGGCCAGCGCTGTCAGCCGTCGCGCTGCCCGCCGGGCGAAGCGCAGAGTCTCCGCCTTGCGCCGCGCCGCCGCCAGCGGTTCCATCGGCGCCGGGCGGACCAGTTCGGCATCATATTGATCCGCGACGATCAGTCCGGTCCGTCCGGGCCACAGCGCCTCACTCTCGAACAACGACAGGTCGAATCCCGACGGCACCGCCCAGAAATAGCGGTCGCAATAGTCGAAATAATCCGGCCATTTCATGTCGCCCAACAGGTCGGCGCGACTGCATTTGATCTCCACGATGGTGATCCGCCCCGCCCCATCCAGCGCCATGATATCGGCGCGACGGCCATTGGGCAGCGGTACTTCCAATATGCCGCTCATATCGTGCCGGAAGAACAGGCGCAACGTGCCCCGCGCCACGGCCAGCGCCGTGCCGTCAGTCAGGGGCGAGCAACTGTCGGAAAAGTCGGATTCCATGCACCCCTTTTAGAACAGGACGGGAACAAAAAGAAAGGACCGATTCAGGCATCGCCCGAACCGGCCCTCTTCACCCCCTTCGCGCCCGGCGCGAAAGCGTGTCAGCGATAGAAGATATGATTGTCGATCGCGGCGAGCTGGCGCTTGCCCCAGCCCGGCGAAACGCGGCGGGCATGGAAAAACAGCGCGCCCTCGGCCTTGCTGTCCCAGCTATCGTCCATCGCGATCTGGGCGATGGCGACCGCTTCGCGCCAGCTTTCGCTGCCCATGCGGATCGACGGCATGCCGCGGCCGCGCACAAAGCTGAACTGGCCCGGCTGGTAGACGACGCCGCACAGGCTGTCGGCAAAGCGGCCGGACTTGGCGCGGTTGATGATGACGCGGGCAACGGCCAACTGGCCTTCCAGGCTTTCGCCCTTGGATTCGAAATAAACGGCGCCGGCCAGGCACTTCATATCGCCTGCAACATCCTCGGCCACGCCTTGCGCGTTCACGAGGGCGGCGAGATTGTCTGCCTTCACATCGTCGCTGTCGGAAAGAGGAGCCAGCGACTGCGCGACTTCGCGCGGCGCGGCAAAAGTGACGGCGGGCTTCACGCCGGCCGGAGCTGCATTGAGCTCATTGCTCCCCGGAAGGGAGAGAACCGACGGAGCCGCTTCGGAAGCGCTCGACATGTCGGCTGTGGTCAACGCCGCAGTGGCGGACAGGGAAAATGCCGCGACGATCGCAGCCCTTAGACGAAAACTCATTACAGCTCAAAATCGTGCGGTTCTTGGCCGAGGACGTCAAAACCCCAAAACACCGACGTCCGGCCGCCCCCCGTCTGCGTGTTTACCGCATCCGCCCCCCATGGACGAAAACCGGCAACCTGCGCGTTGAAGCGTCGGAGGCCTGTGCCCGCGCACGGGAAATGAGTCAACGATCAACAGATCGTTTCAGCGGCGAACCGTTCCACATCCGCGATATCAAGCTCCACAACCCACAGATCGGGGTCCGACCTCAGGCGACGCTCCAAATATTGCGCCATAGCCTCGGCGCCCTTTTCCGGGTCCGGGCCACATCGGGTCAGGCTATAGCCGCCCGCAAAGTCAGAAACGCGCTCGAACAAGCCTAGTTCCCGCCCTTTTTCAAGCGCTTGAATCAGAATCACGCCGCTGATCGCATCGCCCTTGACCAATATCGTGGCAAAGCCGCCCGCCGCTGCGCTGCGCCGCACCAGAACGCCGACCAGCATCGCGCTGGTCAGCCGGGCGTCGGTGGGTCGATCAGGCGGCATAGCCCGGCAGCGAAGACAGCGGGAATTGCGACCGCATGAAGGTGCCGGTGCCGCGCCCAACCTCCTCACCCTCCGTATCGATCAGGCTCGCTTCGGCAACATAGACGCGCCGCTTGCCGCTGATCCACCGCCCTTCGGCGCGGATGCGGCCGGGTCCGATCGGTCGGGTGAACAACAGGTTGAAGCTGGTCGTCAGCAGAAAACGGTCGCTGACCAGACTGTTCGCGGCGTAAAAGGCCGCATCGTCCAGCATCTTGAAATAGACCGTGCCATGTATCGCGCCGGCTGCATGAAACTGGCTCTCATCCACATCGAAATGGATGACCGACCGGCCTTCTTCCGGGATCGTCAGTTCCGACTGGAACAACCGGTTGATCGGCGCGGAGCGATAGAGATTCTCCAACGCCCGGAAATGCGCCGCCTCTCCGCTGGGCGACACGCCAGTACCAGGCCCGGAATCAGGCAGCGTCACGCGCCTCGCCACCGGCGAGCAGGGCATGGAGCGCCGCGGTCGACTTGGCGCCGCGCAGGCGGGCGACCTGCCCCTCATCGCGCAGATAGCGCGAAACGCGGGCTAGGGTCTTCAGATGCTCGGCCCCGGAATCGACCGGCGAGAGCAGCGCGAAGACGATGTCCACCGGCGCTTCGTCCACCGCGTCGAACGACACCGCCGGATCGAGCAGGACGACCACGCCGCACATCTTCTGCAGGTCGGGAATCTTGGCATGGGGAATTGCGACGCCGCCACCAAAACCGGTGGACCCGAGCTTTTCGCGCTCCAGCAGCGCCTCGGCCACCAGATCGGCGTTCAAGCCATAGGCCGCTGCCGCCAACACGGCGATCTTCTGAAACAACTGCTTCTTGCCATTCACCGAAAGGCCTGTGCCCAATGCATCCGGTGCGACGATATCGTTGAAATGAACCATGCCGAATCCCAGCCGAGCCGCGCCCAGCTTCGGAAAAATGACGCAATGCCCGGATCTTTAAAGTCCGGCCCCATAGGCCGCCAGCCGATCAAGGTCAACCGGCGGCCAAGGGAACGATATCAGCCCAGGCGCGGTTCCACCCAGCCGATGGTCCCGTCATGCCGGCGATAGACCATGTTATAGGCGGCCGTCCCGGCATTGACGAACAGCAGGGCGTTCGTATTGCGCAGGTCCAGCATCATGACTGCGTCGGACACGCTGGCTTCGGGAATGTCGACGCGAGTTTCCGCCACGATCAGTGGAGCTTCGGCCGGTTCCTCTTCATCGGCCAAGGAAGCGAAAATCGTATAGCCCGCCCCGTCCAGTCCATCGGGACCAAAACCGTTGGTCCGGCTGGCTTCGGCGGCGGCGGCCTGCGCGCTGCGGTCCTTCAGGCGGCGCAGATAGCGGCGCAACTGCTTTTCGATCCGCTCGGCGGCCTGTTCGAAGGCCGGATGTGCCTCCTGCGCCTCGCCCGCTCCTTTCAGGATCAGGCCGGTCATGACATGGCAGACGATGTCGCAATGGAAGGCGCCGTGCGGAGCCGGCCGGAATGTCACCTGGGCGGAAAGCGCGCGGGAAAAATATTTCTCGGCCATGGCCTCCAGACGGGTCCAGACATGCTCCTTGAGCGCGTCACCCGTATCGACCTGATGCCCGGAAACACGAATATCCATATGCCTTCTCCTTATTCTTGCCGAACCGCCCGGGATGGCGATCCGGTTGGCATGGAGGCTTGAAGGCAGTGCATCCCGGAAGAGGGACGGCTGTAATCAGGCCTCCTCAAGCCAGAGCGGCTTGTCCAGCGTCGCGACGAACGCTGCATGCCTCTCCAGCTCCTCCGCGCTGGCCGCAAAGACGCGCGCGGGGCGTACAGGGCGAACCGCTACTTTCGCCGCAAGTTCCATATTTACAACGAGTTTCTCTTCCTCCTGTGCAAGACCAAGGCCGATCTGACGGCCGCCGGTCAGTTCGATGTAAAGCTGGGCCAGCAATTCGGCGTCGAGCAAGGCGCCATGCTTGATGCGATGGCTGCGGTCGATACCGTAGCGGGTGCAGAGCGCGTCCAGGCTGTGCTTGGCGCCGGGGTGGAGTTGGCGGGCGATGGCGACGGTGTCGATCATCCGCTCCATCGACACTTCGGGCAGGCCGCAAAGCTTGAGTTCATGATTGAGGAAGCCGAAGTCGAAGCGCGCATTATGCGCGACCAGATGGCTGTCCTCCAGAAAGGCCAGCAATTCCTGGACACCGTGCGAAAACACCGGCTTGTCCCTCAGAAAACCGTCCGACAGCCCGTGCACGGCCTCCGCCGCTGCGGGCATAGACCGCTGCGGATTATAATAAGCATGGAAGGTACGGCCCGTGGGCACCCGATTGAAGAGCTCAATACATCCGATTTCGACCAGACGATCGCCTGAGGCAGGGTCGAAGCCAGTCGTTTCGGTGTCGAAAATAATCTCGCGCATCGCCCTCTTCAACGACTCTGGCCGGCCAATCTCACCGGACCCCTCTTATCGGCCTGTCTTCGCACCAAGGCAAGCGACCAAGCGGCGTACCTGAAAACGTGTCTCAGCGAAGGTCGTCCCTGTGTGAATGATATAGTCAGCCCGCCGCCGCTTTTCAGCATCGGGTGTTTGCAGATGGACAATCCGGCGGAATTTTGCAGCGGTCATGCCGGGCCGGGCCAGGACTCGCTTGCGCTGCTTCCAGGCGGGGGCAGTGACCACGATGACGCCTGCCAGCCTGCGATAGCCATGGGTCTCGAACAGCAGCGGAATATCCAGCACGACGAATTTTCGCGACCGATGCCGACGCAGAAAGGCCTTACGGCTCTGTTGCACGGCAGGATGAACGATCGCTTCCAACGCCTTCAGCTCATGAGCATGGCCAAAGACTGCCGCGCCCAGTTTCGCCCGGTCGACGCCCTTGGAGCCCGTCGTGCCGGGAAAACGCGCCTCTATCGCGGGCAGCAGCGCCCCGCCCGGCCCTTGCAAGCGGTGCACCTCGGCATCGGCATCGAACAAAGGCACGCCCTCGCGCCGCAACATGGCGGCCACGGCCGATTTGCCCATGCCGATGGAGCCGGTGAGGCCGTAGATCTTCATGGACGTCAGGCAGCGAGCAGCAAGGCGCGCAATTCCTCGTCCCGCTCGCGCGGCGCCTCGGCATCGAAGAAGATGTCGAAGGCCAGTGCCGCCTGCCCGATCAGCATTTCCAGCCCATCGAGGGTCTTGAGACCCCTCGCCCGCGCCGTCTTGAGCAATTGCGTCTCCAGCGGCGCATAGACGATATCATAAACGGTCGCGTCGTCAGCCAGGGGTTTGAGGTCCAGATCCAGCAGCGGTTGCCCCACCATGCCAAGCGAGCTGGTGTTGACCAGCAGGTCGGCCCTGGGTAGCGCATCCGCCATGCCGATTACCCGGCCCTTGACCCCTGCGCGGTCGAGCAACGCCTGCCCTCGCCCCGCATCACGCGCCATGACCGTGATGTCGGGCACGCCCAGACTCGTCAGCGCGAACAATATCGCCCGCGCCGCACCCCCCGCGCCGACCAGCACCGCGCTCTGCCCCTTCCACTTGTCGCGCAGCAGCGGCTGGAGGAATCCGCCCGCATCGGTATTGGTGCCGATCAACGGTCCGCCCGTTTCGCTGGCGATGGTGTTCATCGCCCCGATCCGTTCGCGTACGCCGCCCGGATCGTCGGTATAGTCCATCACCGCGATCTTGTGCGGAATCGTGACATTGCAACCCAGCCAATCGGGATCGGCCCGCCGCGCCAGGAAATAGGCGGACAGCCCCTCGCTGGTCACATGGGTCTTCTTATATTCCGCCTCGATACCCAACGCATCGAGCCAGAAATTATGGATCAGCGGTGATTTGCTGTGCGCGATCGGATCACCGATCACTTCGGCATAAGGGAGCTTGTCGGTCATGACGCCAGAACGCCCCGGACGCGCAGAAAGTCAAGCAAAGGCAGCAGGGGCAGGCCTTGAATCGCGAATTGGCTGCCTTCGACCTTCGCAAAAAGCTGTGCGCCCGGACCCTCGATCCGATAGCAGCCGACGCACCAACGGCAATGCTCCCAATCGCCGTCGAGATAGGAGGTGATGAAAGCCTCCGACAAGGGCCGCACAGTCATCCGCACCCGCTCGATATGCCGCCAGATCGGCTCGCCATTAAGCGCGATCACCGCCGCGCTGTGCAGATGATGCACCCGGCCAGAGAACAACTTCAATATGCGCTCGGCATCGGTACGGTCGAGCGCCTTGTCGATCATCGTGCCCTCGTCCAGGCTCAGGGTCTGGTCGCAGCCCAGCACCAGCCCGCCCGGCACCCGCCGCGACACGCGGAGCGCCTTCAGCTCCGCCAGCGCATCGGCCAGTTGCCGGGCATCCAGACCGTCGGCGCGCAGGGCTTCTTTGGCCGCTTCCTCGTCGACGCCGGGCGACAGCGCCTCGAACGGCACCTGCGCCGCTTCCAGCAGCGCCCGGCGGCTCGCGCTTTGCGATGCCAGCACGATCATGGTCTCATGCTCCTTCCGCCAGCACGCGGTCGTTGAACAGGTTGATGATGGCGGCTGCCGCTTCCTCGATCGACCGGCGGGTCATATCGATCACCGGCCAGCCATTATCCGCGAACATGCGCCGGGCGAAGGCCAGTTCCTCCTGCACCTTTTCCAGATTGACATAGCTGGTTTCCGGCGCCTGGTTCAAGGAAAGCAGCCGGTTGCGGCGGATCTGCACCAGCCGCTCCGGACTGACGGTCAGCCCCACCACCATCGGATGCTTCAGCGAATAGAGGGTGCGCGGTGGCGGCGACTGGATTACCAGAGGAATATTGGCGGTTTTATACCCGCGATTGGCAAGATAGATGGAGGTCGGCGTCTTGGAGGCGCGGGAAACACCGGCGAGGACGATATCGGCCTCCTCCCAATTTTCATGGCCGACGCCGTCATCATGGGCGATGGTGAATTGGATCGCCTCGATCCGCGCGAAATAGGCTTCGTCGAGAATATGTTTGCGGCCCGGCCGGTTGCGGGTTTCCTGCCCCAATATGTTGGACAGCGCATCGGTCACGCTGTCAAGCGCGGCCACATGCGGCAGGCCGAGCGCCCGGCAGCGCGTCTCCAGCCGCCGACGAAGCTGGTGGTTGGACAGGGTGAATAGCACCAGGCCGGGATTAGCGGCGATCTCCTCCATGATCCGATCAAGATGGACATCGGAGCGCACCATCGGCCAGAAATGGCGCACCGCCTCGACATTTTCGAACGCGCCGATCGCCGCCTTGGCGATGTTTTCCAGCGTTTCGCCGGTCGAGTCCGAAAGCAGATGGAGATGAATGCGCGACATTTCTGGTTTCTCTTTGGGGCGCGAATATCTCTGTGGGCAGGCTGTGGATAAAGCAAGGGATAGGTTGCGGGCAAAATCAGGCGCTTATCGCCCTCCTCGATTCCGGAAATCTTGTCCACAGCCCGCCAACAGATTGAAATTTATACCCACAGCCTGTGGATAACGGGGATAAGCGGACTGACTCGGACCGGAATCGGCGGCACCCAGGAGTCAAGTTGTTGGCAAATCCGGGCACAGCGCATAAACCCCGCTGCCAACCGCCCAACTATCTCCATCATCCTTTTTGAATCTAAATATAAGAGAGTATATGACGGGATCTGATGCCGGCCTTTCGAACAGGCCATCCGCCAAGCCATTGCTTTCGGTCCTGAAAGGGGCGTGCCCTGATGTGCCGCCCATGTGGCTGATGCGGCAGGCGGGCCGTTATCTCCCCGAATATCGTGCATTGCGGGCGGAAAAGGGCGGATTCCTCGAACTGGTCTATGATAGCGGGGCGGCGGCGGAAGTGACCCTGCAGCCCTTGCGCCGTTTCGCTTTCGACGGCGCGATCCTGTTTTCCGACATTTTGATCGTGCCCTATGCCATGGGGCAGGATCTTTGGTTCGAGGCCGGGGAAGGCCCGCGTCTGGCGCCCATCCTGGCCGAGACGGAGTTGTCGGCCCTCAAACCCGATTTCAGCCGTTATGAGGCGGTCTATGAGACGGTCCGGCAGGTCAGGGCCGCGCTGGACCCAGAAGTGACCTTCCTGGGCTTCGCAGGCAGCCCCTGGACCATCGCCACCTATATGGTCGCGGGTCAGGGCAGCAAGGATCAGGGCGCGGCCCGCCGTCTTGCCTATCAGCAGCCCGAAAAATTCGGTGCGCTCATCGATGCGCTCATCGATGCGACGGTTATCTATCTCTCCGGCCAGATCGAGGCCGGGGTGGAGGCGGTCCAGCTTTTTGACAGTTGGGCGGGCAGCCTTGCCCCGCTGGAGTTCGAGCGCTGGGTGATTCAGCCAAATAAGAGGATCATGGAGAAGTTGAAGGCGATCCACCCAGAGATTCCGGTCATCGGCTTTCCCAAGGGCGCAGGCGCGAAGCTGGTCGATTATGCGGTCGGGACCGGAGTCGATGCAATCGGCGTCGATGAAACGGTCGATCCGCATTGGGCCGATCGTGAACTGCCGGAGGGACTGCCGGTGCAGGGGAATCTCGATCCGCTGGCGCTGATCGCCGGCGGCAAGGCAGTGGAAGAGGCGGTCGACAATATCCGCGCAGCCTTTGCCGGGCGGCCACATATCTTCAACCTGGGCCATGGGATTCTCCCCGATACGCCTATTGATCATGTCGAAGCGCTGATCCGCCATGTGCGCCAGAATCGGACGCAGCCGGAGAGTCGATGATGCCTTATCTGGGAGCAGCCTATTTGTGGGTCAAAGCCGCGCATGTCATCTTCGTCATCTTCCTGATGGCGGGGCTGTTCATGATGCCGCGTTTCTTCGTCTATCACCAGCAATGCCCGGTGGGGTCCGAAGAGGACAGGAAGTGGATCGACCGGGAACGGCGGCTGCTCAAGATCATCCTCAACCCGTCGCTGGTTCTGGTCTGGGTCTTCGGTCTCATGCTGATGGTGGAGATCGGCGCCTGGCATTTTGGCTGGTTCCACCTGAAGCTGCTCTTCGTGCTGGGCCTGTCGGGCTATCATGGCTGGATCGCGGGCTATACGAAGAAGCTCGCCAGGGGGCTGCGCCCGTTGACGGAGAAGCAATTGCGGTTGCTGAACGAGGTTCCGGGAATCGCTGCCGCAGTGATCGTGATTGCGGTGATCGTGAAGCCGTTTTGATAAAGCCGTCATCCCAGCGAAAGCTGGGATCTCAGGCGATGGGGCACAGAATAGCCTCACGAGATCCCAGCTTTCGCTGGGATGACGGAATTTAAATCGGATCGACCGCGATATTATCGATCAGCCGCGTCTTTCCGAGCTTCGCCGCGCCCAGCAGCCGCGCTGGGCGGTCCAGCACGGTCATTGGCTCCAGCGTCACCGCATCGCACAGCGTCACATAGTCGATCGGATCAAAGCCGTGCGTGGCCAGCATCGCGATCGCCTTGGCGATGGCAGCCTCGACGGTCGCGCCCTTTTCCATCTGCCGCGCCGCTTCACCCAAAGCGCGGGGCAGAGCGAGCGCGTCCTTGCGCTCCTCCTCGGTCAGATAGGCATTACGGGAAGAGAGCGCCAATCCATCCTCGGCCCGCTGGGTCGGCACGCCGATAATCTCGATCGGCACATCCAGATCGCGCACCATCTGCCGGATCACGGCGAGCTGCTGATAATCCTTCTCTCCAAACAGCGCGACATCCGGCCGGACTTGATTGAACAGCTTCGTCACCACCGTCGCCACGCCGTCGAAATGCCCCGGCCGCGCCGCGCCATCCAGCCCTTCGGTCACGCCCGACACGGAGATGTTGGTGGCATAGCCCGCCGGATACATGACATCGACCGTCGGCGCCCAGAGCATATCGACTCCGGCCGCCTGCAACATCTGCGCGTCCTTGGCTTCGCGCCGTGGATAGGCGTCCAGATCCTCGTTCACGCCGAATTGGCGCGGGTTGACGAAGATCGACACGACTACATGCCCGGCATGGCGCCGCGCTTCCTCCACCAGCGCCATATGCCCGTCATGCAGCGCGCCCATGGTGGGCACCAGCGCCAACGGTTTTCCGTCGCTTTTCAGCGCTTCGATGGCGGTTCTGAGCGAAGCGAGATCACGGAGGATTTGCACGACGGGAGTGGCTCCGATAAGGGCATCAACAGGGGTACATCCTGCTAAGGCATGGCCGGTTCAAACGGTCAACCGACAATGCGACAATCAACGGGGTTATCAAGGTCCGATGGCGAACGCCCAAACGCACCATATCGTCTTCGCCAATGAGAAAGGCGGAACCGGCAAGTCCACGACAGCCGTGCATACGGCCATCGCGCTGACGGTATTGGGTCATCGCGTCGGCATGATCGACCTCGATCCGCGCCAGCGCACCATCACCCGCTATATGGAAAACCGCGCCGATACCGCGCGCCGTCGCGGCATCGACCTGCCGACTCCGGACTTTGCCGTGTTCAAGGGCGACAATGTCCAGGCGCTGGAGGAACAAGCCGCCGCCATGGCCGAGGGCAAGGATTTCCTGGTCATCGATACCCCCGGCCGCGACGATGATTATGCCCGCCACATGGCCGCTCGCGCCAATACGCTGGTGACGCCGATGAACGACAGCTTCGTCGATTTCGACCTGATTGGTCAGGTGGACGCCGAAACCTTCAAGGTGAAGCGGCTCTCCTTCTATTCCGAACTGATTTTCGAGGCACGCAAGACCCGCGCCAAGGCCGATGGCGTGACCATCGACTGGGTGGTGCTGCGCAACCGCGTCCAGCATCATGACGCCCGCAACAAGAAGCGTGTGGGCGATGCGCTGATGGAACTCTCCCGCCGCGTCGGATTCCGCGTGATTCCGGGTCTTTCCGAACGTGTGGTCTTCCGCGAACTCTTCCCCTCGGGGCTTACCTTGCTCGACAAGGGGCATCTGGGCGAACTGGGCGTCAGCCATATCGCCGCGCGGCAGGAACTGCGCGAGATGGTGTCCGGCCTTGCCCTTCCCTCACGCGATGAGGTCGCTCCGCTGGATCTGCTCGGCGCGGCCTGATGGGTCTGCTTGCCCTGCTTTTGATCGGGCTTGCGGCCTGGCTGATCTGGACGGGACGACTGCAAAGCATGAGCGCGAAGGATGGCATGGCATTGGGTGCCGCTCTGGTCGGCGCGGTGATGGCGGCGAAGGGTAAGCCGTTGATCGGCGCGCCGCTGCTGGTCGGCGCGACCCTGTTCTTCTTCGCCAGGAGCCGGCCGGGCAAGACGAAGGGCACGCCCGCCCCGCAACCCGCTTCGCCTCAGGCGGTGATCGATGCACGCAAGCTGCTGGGCATCGGGCCGGATGCCGACGCCCGCGCCATTCGCTCGGCACATCGCCGCCTCATCGCCTCGGTTCATCCGGACAAGGGTGGCACGGAAGCGCTCGCTGCCCAGATCAACGCGGCGCGCGACCTTCTGATCAGGGACATGGCCCAGCGCGACTGAAACCAAGGGAGAGCATGCCATGGCCCATCGCATTCATCCCACGCTCCTGCGCGAATATGACATTCGTGGGGTGGTCGGCCAGACGCTCAGCGAGGCGGATGGCTATGCGGTAGGTCGCAGCTTCGGCACGATCATCAAACGGGCGGGCGGATCAAGAGTCGCGGTCGGCTATGACGGGCGGCTGAGTTCCCCGGCGCTGGAACAGGCGGTCGTCCACGGTCTTCAGGACTCGGGCACGGATGTCGTCCGCATAGGCCTCGGCCCGACGCCCATGCTCTATTATGCCGAAGCGGTTCTCGATGTGGACGGCGGCATTCAGATAACCGGCAGCCATAATCCCACCGATCATAATGGCTTCAAGCTGGTGCTTGCGCATAACGCCTTTTTTGGGTCGGACATCGCGAATCTGGGGGCCATGGCCGCGGCGGGCGACTGGAGCGAGGCCAGGAGCGAAAGTGGCGGCGGGGTCGAGACCATCGCCATTATGGACCGCTATGTCGCGCGTCTCATGGAGGGGTTCGACGGCGCCGCCTGGCGCATTGGCTGGGATGCGGGCAATGGCGCCGCCGGCCCGGTGGTGGACAAGCTCGTCAAGCTCCTGCCAGGTGAGCATCATGTGCTGTTCACCCAGATAGACGGACATTTTCCCCATCATCACCCCGATCCTACTGTCGAGGCGAATCTGGCGGACCTGAAAGCGCTTGTCCGCTCGAAGAAGCTCGATTTCGGAGTGGCTTTCGACGGGGATGGCGACCGGATCGGCGTGATCGACGGCAAGGGCCGGGTGATCTGGGGCGATCAGTTGCTCGGCATCTTTGCCGAACTGGTGTTGAAAGACCGCCCGAACGCCACGATCGTCGCGGATGTGAAAGCCAGCCAGACCCTGTTCGACCGCATCTCGGCCTTGGGCGGCCAGCCGCTGATGTGGAAGACCGGCCACAGCCTCATCAAGTCCAAAATGAAGGAGATTGCTGCTCCGCTGGGCGGGGAGATGACCGGCCACATCTTCTTTGCGGACGATTATTATGGTTTCGATGACGGGCTTTATGCCGCGGTGCGGCTTATCCGGAGCCTGACTCGGCTCCGCCGCAGCGTCACGGCCCTGCGCGACGAGATGCCCGACATGGCCAACACGCCGGAAATCCGCTTTCCGGTTGAGGAGAGCCGCAAATTCGCCGTGGTGGAGGAGGTGCGCGCCCGGCTGCTGGCCGCAGGTGCGAGCGTCGATGAAACCGATGGTCTTAGGGTCAATACGGCCGATGGCTGGTGGTTGTTGCGGGCCTCCAACACACAGGATTCGCTGGTTACGCGGGCCGAAGCGAAGGATGCGGAGGGACTGGCGCGTCTGATCGCGGATATCGACGCGCAATTGGCCGATTCGGATGTGATTCGGCCTTGAACAGCCGATTATGACCGGCCTAACAGGGAAAAATTGACATGGTCTTGTGCAGATTTCCTTTACGGAAATCAGGAAAAAACATGACGATTGCATGAAACGCAATCGAGCATCAGCTTTTCGCATTTGCGGAAAATGTCGCTGCACCGCAAAAGGAACGGGCCTTTCAGGCATCCTCTCCTAAAACTTTCAAGCCGTCCTTCGGGGCGGCTTTTTTTTTGCCCTGTCGCGGAGCGCGATTTTCGCCTCTTGCCGTAGCGTCGTTGCGCAATCCGAGGAGATAGCGGCGGAAATCCGTGCAAATTAGGGCTTTTCGAACGATTATTTAACCATAATGCTTATAACAGCATGGCTCACAGGGGATCATTCTCTGGCGAAAGCCATTTTGCCTTGGTCGAGTTTCAGGAGAGGAATCATATGTCTTTGCGCCGCCCCATTATCGCCAGTCTCTTGCTGTCAGGCGTATTGGCAATGCCAGTTCCGGCTTTTGCGGGTGGATTTTACCTGCAGGAACAGTCGCCCAAGGAAACCGGCCGCGCGCTCGCCGGGGCGGGTGCGGCGGCGGACGATCCGTCCACCATCTATTTCAATCCTGCCGCCATGACGGAATTGTCGGGCGTTCAAACCTCGATCGGCGGCATCGCGCTGATGGCGTCGGCGCATCAGGCCAATCGCGGCACCTATCGCACCGTTCCCACCCTGCCCGGCGCTCGGGTGCCGGTGACGGGCAATGATGGCGGCCAGCCGTTCGAAAAGGTCATTCCCATCCCCAGCTTCTATGTGACGGCGCAGGCTACGGACCGGCTGTGGCTGGGTCTGGGCGTCAACGCGCCGTTCGGGTTGAAGCTGGATTATGATGACGGCTTTTTCGGCCGCTATGACTCGCTCTACACCAATCTCAAAACCTATAATATCCAGCCAAGCGCCGCCTATAAGCTGAACGACAATTTCTCGATCGGCGGCGGTGTCGACGTGCAATATGTGAAGGCGACGCTGACCAACGCGCTGCCGCAGCTTTCGCCCTTGATCCCGACCGATGGTTTTGCGCGACTGAAGGGCGACGATTGGACCGTCGGCTGGAATGCGGGCCTGTTCTATACCAATGGCGCCACCAATGTCGGCGTTTCCTACCGTTCGGGCATCAAGCACAAGCTGACCGGCACGCAGACCATTTCCGGCCTTCTGGGTCCGATCGCCGCCGCCAATGGCGAGCTGGACGCGTCCGCGCCGCTCAACCTGCCCGACATCGTGACGGTCGGCTTCATGCATCGCCTGACGCCGAAGCTGCGCGCCATGATCAGCGCCCGCTGGTACAATTGGTCGAAGTTCAGGGGCATCGCCATCACCTCCGCTGCCGGCACCAGCAACAAGGAACTGGATTACAAGGACAGCTACAGCGTCAGCCTGGGCGGCGAAGTTGACGTCAGCCCGGCTCTGACCCTGCGCGCTGGCACGATGTTCGACCGCTCGCCCACCAATCCGCAGCATCTGACGACCCGCGTGCCCGATGGCGACCGCACCTGGTTGTCGGCCGGCGCGACCTACAATTTCTCGCCCGCCTTCGCGCTGAACCTCAGCTACGCCCATAATTTCGTGGAAAAGGCGAATATCATCCGCCCGGACAGCTATTATCCCGCGCCCGCGACGGTGACGGCGACCACCCTGTCGCAAACCAGCGGCAATGCGGACCAGATCGGCGCTTCGCTGACGGCGCGCTTCTAACCGACGCAATAAATCCCTATAGGGGCTCCATCACCACGGAGCCCCTTTTTCATGTCCGACCATAATCCCGGCCTGCGCCCCTGGCGCGACATCGCTCGTCGAGAGTGTCGCCAGATCATGGTCGGCAATGTTCCCGTCGGCGGCGGCGCCCCGGTCACGGTGCAGACCATGACCAACACGCCGACCCATGACGTCAAGGCGACCGTCGACCAGATCCGCCGCTGCGAGGAAGTGGGCGTGGACATTATCCGCGTCTCCTGCCCCGACGAGGCATCGACCGCCGCGCTCAAGCAGATCGTCCGCGCCGCCCGCGTGCCGATCGTAGCGGACATTCATTTCCACTATAAGCGGGCGCTGGAAGCCGCCGATGCGGGTGCGGCCTGTCTGCGCATCAATCCGGGCAATATCGGCAGCGAGGCGCGGGTGAAGGAAGTGGTCGACGCGGCCAAGGCCAATGGCTGCTCGATCCGCATCGGCGTCAATGCCGGGTCGCTCGAAAAGGACTTGCTCGAAAAATATGGCGAGCCTTGTCCCGAAGCGCTGGTCGAAAGCGCGCTCGATCATATCAAGCTGCTCCAGGACCAGGATTTCCACGACTATAAGGTGGCGGTGAAGGCCAGCGACGTCTTCCTGGCGGTCGCCGCCTATATGCAACTGGCCGAAGCGGTGGATTGCCCGCTGCACCTGGGCATTACCGAGGCGGGCGGCCTGATCGGCGGCACGGTGAAGAGCGCCATCGGCATCGGCAACCTGCTCTGGGCCGGGATTGGCGACACGATCCGCGTCTCGCTCTCCGCCGAACCGGAAGAGGAAGTGCGCGTCGGCTATGAGATATTGAAGTCGCTCGGCATCCGCACCCGCGGCGTGAAGGTTATTTCCTGCCCGAGTTGCGCCCGTCAGGGCTTTGACGTGATCCGCACGGTGCAGGCGCTGGAGGAACGGCTCCAGCATATCCACACGCCGCTCTCGCTCTCTGTACTCGGCTGCGTGGTGAACGGCCCCGGCGAAGCGCGGGAAACCGACATCGGCCTGACCGGCGGCGGCGCGGGCAAGCATATGGTCTATCTCTCCGGCCTCACCGATCACACGATTCAGGATGAAGGCATGATCGACCATATCGTGAACCTTGTCGAAGCCAAGGCGGCGGAGATCGAGGCGGCCACCACCGACGCCGGCAAGGCGGAAGCGGCGGAATAAGCCGACTTCCGTCCATGAATGCGCGCCATTCCCTTGCCCTCCCCTTTGCGGTCTGCTGCGTGGGGGTTGCGCTGTTTTCCGTGATGGATGCGGCGATGAAGGGGCTCAGCCTCTCCATCGGCCTGTTCAACGCGCTGTTTTGGCGCGCGCTGACGGGCAGCCTGCTGGGGCTGGCGCTGATGCTGCTGACGCGGCAGCGCTGGCCGAACCGGGCCGTGCTGCGGCTGCACCTGCTGCGTGGCGCGGTCGTGGCGGTGATGGCCAGCCTGTTCTTCTGGGCGATCATGCGGTTGCCGCTGGCTGAAGCCATCGCCCTGTCCTTCATCGCGCCGCTGGTCGCGCTTTATCTCGCCGCGTTGCTGCTGAAGGAAAAGATCGGGCGGCAGGCCATCGGCGCGTCGCTGCTGGGGCTGGTCGGGGTTGCGGTCATCCTGTCCGGGCGGTTGCGGGGCGATTATGACGCGAATGCGCTGCTGGGCGCGGGCGCGGTCCTGATTTCGGCGGTGCTGTTCGCCTGGAATCTCATCCTCCAGCGGCAACAGGCGCAGTTGGCTTCGCCCATCGAAGTCGCCTTCTTCCAACATATCGTGATGTTCGGCCTATTCGCTCTCTTTGCCTTGGCTGCCCGATGGATGCCGGTCCTGCCAACGGCGCCGTCCTGGGCGCTGGTCGTCCTTGCCGCGACCCTTGCCTTCACGTCGCTGGCCGCGCTCGCCTGGGCCTATGCGCGGGCGGAGGCGCAGGTTCTGATTCCGGTGGAATATACCGCCTTCGTCTGGGCGGCGATCATTGGATGGCTGGCCTTTGGCGATCGGCTGACCCTGACGACGGTGGTCGGCGCGCTGCTGATCGTGGTCGGCTGCCTGATCGCGTCTCGCACGGGATCGGCCGAGCCGCCGCATGTCGAATCGTCCATCGCCTGAAAGGAAAAGCATGTCCGTCACCGTCCGCGAGGCCGTTCCTTCCGACATCGGGGCGATTCACGACTTCATCCTAGCTCTGGCCGACTATGAAAAACTGTCGCATGAGGTGAGGGCCGACCGCGCCAGCCTGGAGAAATATCTCTTCGGTCAGCGCCCCATGGCCGAAGTGCTGATCGCGGAAAATGAGGGGCGGGCCATCGGCTTCGCGCTCTTCTTCCACAATTTCTCGACCTTCGAGGGGCGACCGGGCCTCTATCTGGAGGATCTGTTCGTCATCCCCGAAGCGCGGGGTCTGGGCGCGGGCAAAGCGCTGCTCTCCCGCCTCGCGCAACTGGCGCTGGAGCGGGATTGCGCGCGGCTGGAATGGTGGGTGCTGGACTGGAACGAACCGTCCATCGCCTTCTACCGCTCGCTCGGTGCGCGGGCGATGGACGAATGGACGGTGCAGCGCGTCGACGGCGAAGCGCTCAGCGCCCTCGCGTCAGCGCATCCTGCACGCTGACGCCCAGCAGGACGGCGGTGAAGGCGCCCAAGGCGACGACGACAAGGACGGGATAGAAGGTGGCGATCATGGCAAAGTCTCCTTTCGGGAGGCTTTTTGCGCTGCCCCGCTCGCCGCCGACATAAGGATTGTTACGGAGTCCACGAGACGAGCCGAGGGGCCGGACTCTTGACGGGGACTCCCCGCCCGGCGCATTGTGCCGGACGGAACATTTAGGGGACAAGGACTTACCATGGCTGTTAGCCGCGGAGCCAAGCGCACGCCAGAGTGGCGCGAAATGCTGAAACGCAGCCTGATCCGCAGCGGCGCGCTGATCGGATCGATCGCGTTGATCCTGGCGACCCTGTTCCTCGCTCTGGCGCTGCTCAGCTATCAACCGAGCGACCCGTCGATGAATACGGTGGCGGGCGATCATGTGCAGAATATCATGCAGGCGCCCGGCGCCTGGATTGCCGATTTCCTGCTCTGGTTGTTCGGCGTGCCGGTGGCGCTGGTGCTGCCGCTGATGGCAATCACCGCCCGGCGCCTGTGGGGCGATCAGGACATGAGCGGGTGGAAGGCGCAGTTCGGCAAATGCTTCGCCGGGATCGTGTTGCTCGGCATAGCGCTGGCGCTGTTCCAGACCAATCCGCTGGTCGGCCTGCCCGCCGGATGGGGCGGCATCATCGCGCTGGTGACGGCGCGAGGCGTCCTGAGCCTGACCGCGCAGGCTCCCGTTGCGCAGGGCTGGATCACTGGAATCCTGATCGTGCTGACGCTGATCGCGGGCGCTATCCTCTGGTATCGCAGTCTGGCGCTGGAAAAGCCGATCATCGCGCTGCGTCGGCCATCGCTGCCGCGGCTCAGCCTGCCCAAGCCCGCTTTCGCGCTGCCCGGCGGGGGAGCCGTGGCCGATCCCTTCGATGATGAGGATGAGGTCGTCGAGCGCATCGCCGCGCCGCGCAAGACCGTCACCAACGAACCCAAGCCGCCGATCAACATCCAGACGCCCAAGCCCGCCCCGGTGCAGCGCCCCATGGCGCCGGTCAGCCAAGACGACCTGTTCGGCAATAGTTCCCTGCCCTCGCCCGACCTGCTGAATCCGATTCCCGCCAGTCAGGGCGCGAAGATCGACAAGGCCGCGCTGGAACGCAATGCGCGGCTGCTGGAATCGGTGCTCGACGACTTCCATGTGAAGGGCAATATCGTTGAGGTTCGACCCGGTCCGGTCGTCACCATGTATGAGCTGGAACCCGCGCCGGGCATCAAGGCGAGCCGCGTGATCGCACTGGCCGACGATATTGCGCGCAACATGTCGGCGCTCTCCGCCCGCGTGGCGACGATACCGGGGCGCACGGTGATCGGCATCGAACTGCCCAACGCCAATCGCGAGGGCGTGTCCTTCCGCGAACTCATCACCTCCGAGCAGTTCATGCAGGAAGCGACGCTGCCGATCATCCTGGGCAAGAATATCTCGGGCGAGCCGATCATCGCTGACCTGGCGCCCATGCCGCATCTGCTGATCGCGGGTACGACGGGTTCGGGTAAGTCGGTGGGCCTCAACGCCATGATCCTGTCGCTGCTCTACCGCATGACGCCGGATCAGTTGCGCCTGATCATGATCGATCCCAAGATGCTGGAACTGTCGACCTATGACGACATCCCGCATCTCCTTTCCCCGGTTGTCACCGAGCCGAGCAAGGCGATCCGCGCGCTCAAATGGGCGGTGGAGCAGATGGAGGACCGCTATCGCATGATGGCGTCGATCTCCGTTCGCAACCTCGCCAATTACAACGAGAAGGTCCGCGCCGCGAAGGCCAAGGGCAAGCCCTTGGGCCGCCGCGTCCAGACCGGCTACGACCCCGAAAATGGCAAGCCGATCTATGAGGAGGAGCAGCTCGATTTCCAGCCGCTGCCGCAGATCGTGGTAGTGGTCGACGAGCTGGCCGACCTGATGATGACGGCGGGCAAGGAAGTCGAATTCCTGATCCAGCGCCTTGCCCAGAAAGCCCGTGCGGCGGGCATCCACTTGATCCTCGCCACGCAGCGTCCGTCGGTCGACGTCATTACCGGCGTCATCAAGGCGAACCTGCCGACCCGCATCAGCTTCTTCGTGACCTCGAAGATCGACAGCCGCACGATCCTGGGCGAACAGGGCGCCGAGCAGCTATTGGGCAAGGGCGACATGCTCTACATGCATGGCGGCAAGGGGCTGATGCGTGTCCATGGTCCCTTCGTGTCGGACGACGAAGTGCGCGTGGTGGCGGATCACTGGCGCGCCCAGGGCCAGCCCGACTATATCGCCGCCGTTACCGAGGAGCCGGAGGAAGGCAGCTTCGCGCTCGACGGCGTCGACCTGGGCGACGACAGCCCCGACGCGCAGCTCTTCCGCAAGGCTTGCCAGCTTGTCTTCGAAAATCAGAAGGCCTCGACCAGTTGGCTCCAGCGGCAATTGCGCATCGGCTACAACAGCGCGGCCCGCCTGATCGAGCAGATGGAGGAACAGGGATTGGTGGGTCCGCCCAACCATGTCGGCCGCCGCGAAGTGCTGCGCGACGAGGGCGGCAATCCGCTCTGATCCTGTCGGCCGTGAAAAATTTTCATTTGGCCTGATGCGAAAAAGTCACTGCCCATTTCGCTCTGAAACGGGATTTTGCGTGGCTGTTTCGGCTGTTGCGGGCTTGTAAAGCATGATCCGATCCGCAGAAATCCCTGATTTCCGGGCATGATTGCGTTTTGTGCAATCGTCCTTTGGTTCTTCGCATTTGCAGCGAAACGCGATTTGGCCGAAGAGGAGCCTGCCTTTCAGGCATCCTCTCCTAAAAACTTTCAGGCTGGTCTTCGGATCAGCCTTTTTTTTGTCATCGCGCCGGTCTAAGCAGAGGCCGCTCACCGCAGCGCCTAAAAAATAATTGGGAGAGGGGCCGCCGGAAAAACCGGCACTGGCGAAGCGGGAGCAGAGGGGGATTGAGTGGCCATGCCGCTCTCCCCCTTCCCGTTCCAGCGATCCGATCCATTGCGCTCATGGAACGAATGGGTTCACAACGGGTTCAAGCCCTGCCCCCTACACTCCTCACCCTGAACAACCGGAGATGATTGCATGAAGCGCATCCTTGCGTCCCCCACCCTGACGCTGGCTGCCCTGACGCTGGCTATTGCGCCTTTCGCGGTGCCGATGATGCCGGCGGCGGCGCAGGAGGACCAATCGGACCTGTCGAAGGTCAACGCCTATATTCGCGCCGTCACCACCATGACCGCCAATTTCTCCCAGACCGACCGCAATGGGCAGACGCTGACCGGCCAGCTCATCATCAAGCAGCCGGGCAAGATCCGTTTCCAATATCAAAAGGGCGTACCGCTGCTGATCGTGGGCGACGGCAGGGCGCTGACGATGATCGACTATGAAGTGCGGCAGGTGCAGCGCTGGCCGATCGGCAATTCGCCGCTGGGCGCGCTCATCGACCCCAACAAGGATCTGTCGAAATTCGGCAAGGTGATCCAGACTGGCGATCCGACCATATTGTCCGTCCAGGCACGCGATCCCAAGCGGCCGGAATATGGCACCATCACCATGATCTTCAAACGGGACGCGGTGAGCCCCGCGGGCTTGCAGCTTTACGGCTGGGTGGCGCTGGATTCGCAGAATAACCGGACGGCGGTGAAGCTCAGCAACCAGCGTTATGGCGTGCCGGTGGCCGATTCCGCCTTCCGCTGGACCGATCCGCGGCCCAAGGGACGCGCAGCGGGCGGTTAAGCGGGCCACAGGCGCGACGGGCCGAAAACTTTTCAGAATCGTTCATCTGACGCTCATATCCCGCCTCCTAAAAAGAACTCCACGGCGAGAGACGAAACCGGGATTTCCCCCCTGTTACCCGGCACTCCGCTCCCGTCGCAAAGCGCTTCAAGGGCGCGATCGAGACCCCCGTTCCATGCCCCCGGAGCGGGGGTCTTTTTGTTTGGGCCGGGATTTGGCCCAGGGAGGGCTGCAAATAGCGGCTTTCTGCGCTTCCGGTGCTCACGACCTTTAAGGTCGCTGCGCGCCGGTTCTCGAAATCCACTATTTTCGCTCCACCCCGAGCCAAATCCCGGCCCAAACGGTGCCGTCCTTGTCGCCCTTGCGCAGGACGGCGGAGGGTCTTAGTGGATCACCATGCCTCAGACACTCAGTATCGCTTCCTGGAACATCAACAGCGTTCGTGCCCGGCTCGATATCGTGGAGCGCTTTCTGACAGAGGAAGCGCCCGACATTCTGTGTCTTCAGGAAACCAAGGTGGTGAACGAGATTTTCCCCACCGCGATGTTCCGGCAACTGGGCTATGTCTATCAGGTGCTGAACGGCCAGCGGATGCACCATGGCGTGGCGATCATGTCCAAGGTGCCGATCCATGAGGACGACCGGTTCGACTGGCAGGCCAACGGCGAAGCGCGCCATGTCGGCGTGCGGCTCGACAATGGCGTCAGGATCGAGAATGTCTATGTGCCTGCCGGTGGCGATGTGGCAGATCGGGAGGTGAATCCGAAATTCGGGCAGAAGCTCGATTTTCTGGAGCGGATGATCGAATGGTCCTCTGGGTTGGAGGACAAGCCGACCATATTGACCGGTGATTTCAACATCGCGCCGATGGAATGCGATGTTTGGAGCCACAAGCAATTGCTGAATGTGGTCAGCCATACGCCAGTCGAGTGCGAGATATTGGCGCGGTTGCAGGCGTCGAACGACTGGGTCGATATCGGCCGCCATTTCCATCCCGCGCCGCAGCGGCTCTACACCTGGTGGAGCTATCGCGCGAAGGACTGGGCGGAATCGGATCGCGGGCGGCGGCTCGACCATATGTGGATGACCAGAGACGTGGCGGGCAAGGCGCTCAGCCATCGCGTGGTCGAACCGGCGCGCAACTGGGGCAAGCCGTCCGACCATATCCCGATCATCACGGAATTCGCGTTCTGATGGGCGCGCGCGCCGCCGCCCGCGCCATCGACGCGCTACGCCGGGGCTGGCCGGTGCGGGTGCAGGCCGCCGATGGCGCATTGCGGCTGATGGCCATTGAGGGCGCCGACGCGGTGACGCTCGCCGGATTCGATCCGGGCGCTGAAGCCGACATCCTGATTTCTGCCGCACGGGCGCAGACGCTGAAGCTCGCCAACCAGTTGGCGGCGGCTGATCCCGACATGCCGGTGCTGGTGGCGCGGGCGCCGTGGATCGATGTCGACGTGGCGACGGCGATTTCCGATCCGGTTCTCGATCTCGCCTCGCCGCTCAAGGGTCCGTTCATGGCGAAGCCGCTGGCGGCGCCGGTGGCGGCCAAGGCAGCGCTGCGGCTGGCGCGGCTTGCAGGGATATTGCCGGCCTATTTCGCCACGGTGGAAGGCGAAGCGGAGGCGGAGGTCAGCGCCGCCGATGTGGACGCCTATGACGATGCGGTGCATCTGGATATCGCGACCCGGGCAAGACTGCCGGTATCGGCCAGCGAAACCGCCGAGATCGTCGCTTTCCGCAGCCCCGACGAACCACGCGAGCATGTGGCGCTGATCGTCGGCCAGCGGGATGCCTCGCCGCCGGTGATCCGGCTGCACAGCGAATGCCTGACCGGCGACGTGCTGGGGTCGCTGAAATGCGACTGTGGCCCGCAATTGCATGAGGCGCTGCACCGGATCGCGGATTCGAACTGGGGCATCCTGCTTTATCTGCGGCAGGAAGGGCGGGGCATCGGTCTGGTCAACAAGCTGCGCGCCTATGCCTTGCAGGATCAGGGTTTCGACACGGTCGACGCCAATGTGCGGCTGGGTTTCGCCATAGACGCGCGCGATTTTTCGGTCGCGGCGCGGATGCTGGACTTGCTGGGCGTGGGTGAAGTCAGGTTGCTCACCAACAATCCGAACAAGGTGACGGGGCTGGAAAAGGCGGGAATCAAGGTGGCGGAACGGTTGCCGATCATCCTGCCCACCAATCCGCATAATGAGCGCTATCTTGCCACCAAGCGCGACCGGACCGGGCACCAGCTATGAGCGTCGCCCGCGTCGATACGGGCGCGGGTCGCCTGTCCTTCGGCGCGATCGACATTCCCTGCACCATCGGGCGCGGCGGCGCTTGCGCGGCGGCGGACAAGCGGGAAGGGGATGGCTGCACGCCGCTGGGAGTCTGGCCAATCCGGGGCGTGTTGCTGCGGCCGGGCAAGGGGGATGCGACGGGCATCCGCCTGCCTTGGCGCTGGGTACGGGAAGGGGATGGCTGGTCCGATGATGTGGCCGATCCGGCCTATAATCGGCCCGTGCACCTGCCGCGTCCCTTTTCGGCTGAAAATCTGCTGCGCGACGACGATGCCTATGATGTGATCGTGGTGCTGGGGCACAATGATGCGCCGCCGGTGCCGGGGCAGGGGAGCGCGATCTTCTTCCACCTGTCCGAAGGCCGTCCCACCGCCGGGTGCGTGGCGGTGGAGCGGGCGGATATGCTGCGTTTGCTGCCGTTGTTGGTGCCGGGCGATTTGATGGAAATCGTTTGAAGTTGAATTTTCGTCATTCCCCCCTTCGCGGGAATGACGATTTTATGCTTTCTCCAGCTCCGTCACTTCGCCACCTGCCGCTTCCAGCAGCCGCCGCTCCAGCGTTTGCAGCCGCGCCTTGCTCTCGATCTTCCCGGCCAGGAGGTCGGTGACGTAGAAGGTGTCGACGGCGCGCTCGCCATAGGTGGCGACATGGGCGCTGTGTACCGTCACCTTCGACTGGAACAGCGCATTGGCCAGGCTGAACAGCAGCGCCGGGCGGTCCCGCGCATTCACTTCGATCACAGTGAAGCGGTTCGACGCCTTGTTGTCGATCAGCACATTGGGCTCGATGCGAAAGGCCTCGGCGCGGGTGCGGGGCAGGGGGCGCGCTTCCAGCTTGGTGATCATGCGGTGCCGGTTGGCGAGCGAATCCTCGATCGCCTTGCGGATGCGCACAAGTTGCTCGGGGCTGTGGAACGCGCCGCCCAGCGGATCCTGCACCAGGAAATTGTCGATCGCGACGCCGTCGCGCGTGGTGTGGATGCGCGCGTCGATGATGTTGCCGCCCGCCAGATGAATGGCGCCCGCGATCCGGTAGAACAGTCCCGGATGGTCGGCGGCATAGACCGTCACCAGCGTCGCGCCGCGCTGCGGATAATATTGCGCGGCGATGGAGAGGGGGGAGTCGCCCGCCTCCAATATATGCTGGGCATTGTGGAACAGGATATCGTCGGGTTCCGCGATCCAGTAGCTTTCGGGCAGACGCTTGCGCAGTTTCTCGAAATCCGCTTCGGAGAGGCCGAGTGCCTGGCGCAGCGCCTGCTGCTTGACCGTAACCCGCTCGCTTCGGCCCTTCTGCTTGTGGCCAAGGCGCAGCAGCTCTTCGGCGGACTCATAAAGATCGCCCAGCAACTGGCGTTTCCAGCTATTCCAGACGCCGGGGCCCACGGCGCGGATGTCGACCACGGTCAGGCATAGCAGCAGCCTCAACCGCTCCGGACTCTGCACCACCTCGACGAAATCGAGGATGGTCTTGTAATCGGCCAGATCGCGCTTGAAGGCGGTGGCCGACATCAGCAGGTGATGCAGCACCAGCCAGGACACGGTTTCCGTCTCCGCCGGGGTCAGGCCCAGGCGCGGGCAGAGATGCTCCGCCACTTCCGCGCCCAATATGCTGTGGTCGCCGCCGCGTCCCTTGGCGATGTCGTGCAGCAGCACCGCGACATAGAGGACGCGGCGCGACAGCAGCTTGCCCATCAGGTCCGCCGCCAGCGGATGATCCTGATTCAGCTCGCCCTTTTCGATCCGCGCCAGCAGACCGACGGCGCGGATCGTATGTTCGTCCACCGTATAGTGGTGATACATGTCGAACTGCATCTGCGCCACGACGCGGCGGAAATCGGGGATGAAGCGGCCGAAGACGGTCGACTCGTTCATCCAGCGCAGCACCGTTTCGGGATCGCGCGGAGAGGTCAGCACCTCCATGAAGGCGGCGTTGGCGCGCGGATCGCGGCGCACCTTGGCGGTGATCAGGCTCGCGTCGCGGCTGGCGGCGCGCATGGCGCTGGGATGGATGGCCAGGCCATGCTTGTCGGCCAGCGCGAAGATCTCCAGCAGCCGGACCGGATCATCCTGGAAAAACTGGTCATTGGGCAAGGCCAGCCGCCCGCGATCCAGCACGAAGCCGTCCAGTTTCTTCGGGCGCCGGAAGAAGCTGGGGATATAGCGCCGTCCACGCTCGGCCATCTGGTCGTCCAGATGGGCGAGGAACACGGCGGTCAGGTCGCCCACGGTCTTCGCGTTCAGGAAATAATAGCGCATGAACCGCTCGACACCCGACCGCCCGGCGCGCCCGATAAAGTGCATGCGGGTGGCGGTTTCGAGCTGGAGGTCGAAGGTCAGCCGATCCTCGGCGCGGCCCGTGATCATGTGCAGGTGGCAGCGCACCGCCCAGAGGAAATCCTCCGCTTTCTGGAACTGCCGCAGCTCGCTTTCGGTCAGCAGGCCGACATCGACCAGTTCCGCGACTGACTTCACCCGGTTCACATATTTGCCGATCCAGAACAGCGTATGCAGGTCGCGCAGCCCGCCCTTGCCTTCCTTCACATTAGGTTCGACGACATAGCGGCTGTCGCCCATGCGTTTGTGCCGTTCGTCGCGCTCCACCAGCTTTTCGGTCACAAAGGCGCGGGCGGTGCCCTGCATCACATCGGCGTCGAAACGGGTGCTGACTTCCTCATAAAGGGCGCGGTCGCCCCAGATGTAACGCGCCTCCAGCAAAGCCGTGCGGACGGTGAGGTCCGCCTTCGCCATGCGCACGGTTTCATCGATCGACCGGCTGCTATGGCCAACTTTCAGCCCCAAGTCCCACAGCGAATAGAGCATGGATTCGATGACCTGCTCGGTCCAGCCGGTGGGTTTCCAGGGGGTGATGAAGCCGATGTCGACATCGCTGTGCGGCGCCATCTCGCCCCGGCCATAGCCGCCCACCGCGATCAGCACGATCCGCTCGCCGGTGCTGCGATTGCCTGCCGGATAGAGATGGTGCGTGGTGGCGTCGTAGAGCAGCCGCAATATCTGATCGACCAGGAAGGCGAAGGCGGTCACCGCTTCCCGCCCGCGCGTCGGTTTCTGGTTGAGGCGGTGGGCGACATCCTCGCGCCCCGCATCCAGAGCGTCCTTCAATAGCTTCACGATCAGGCCGCGCAGTTTGATCTGATCGCCCCGATGCTCCTGCGCCAGCGTATTGATGCGGTCGGAAATGGCGCGCCGGTCGATGATCGCCCGCCTGGACCCCAATTTTGGAAATTGCATGACCATAAAGCTAACCTAGTCTTCCTGACCGGCTGCCGCCAGTTGCTTGAGGCGATAGAGTTGATCGAGCGCCTCGCGGGGGGACAGCGCGTCGGCGTCGATCGCCACCAGCGCGGCGCGAAGAGGATCGACCTTCTCCTCGACCTGCGCGGTGGCGGCGGCGAACAGAGGCAGGTCGTCCAGCCCCGCCGCGATGCCGCCGGTCTTGGCCTTGCCCGCTTCGAGGCGCGCCAGAACGTCCTTCGCCCGCTTGAGAACGGCAGGCGGCAGTCCCGCCAGCCGCGCCACGGCCAGACCATAGCTGCGATCCGCCGGACCCTCCGCCACCTCGTGCAGCAGCACCAGATCGCCCTTCCACTCCCGCGCCCGGACATGGTGGAGCGAGAGCGAGGATAGGGTTTCCGCCAGCCGCGTCAGCTCATGATAATGGGTGGCGAACAGGCAGCGGCAGCGATTGACCTCATGTACCGCCTCGACCACCGCCCAAGCCAGCGCCAGCCCGTCATAGGTGGACGTGCCGCGTCCGACTTCATCGAGGATGACGAAACTGCGTTCGGTCGCTTGCGCGAGAATGGCTGCGGTTTCCACCATCTCGACCATGAAGGTCGAACGGCCCTTCGCCAGATTGTCCGATGCGCCGACGCGGCTGAACAGGCGGTCGACCAGTGTGAGGGTCGCGGACTGCGCGGGCACATAGGCGCCTGCTTGGGCGAGAATGACGATGATCGCGTTCTGTCGCAGGAAGGTGGATTTACCGCCCATGTTCGGACCCGTGACCAGCCAGAGCCGGTCACTGGCCACCAACCGGCAATCATTGGCGACAAAGGGTTGGCCTTCGCGACGCAGCGCATCCTCGACCACCGGATGGCGTCCGCCGGTGATTTCGAGGCTCGGTCCTTCGCCATCTTCGGGCAGGAAATGGGGCCGTTGCCAGCCGCCTTCGGCCGCCCGTTCGGCCAGCGCCGCCGCCACGTCGAGCCGGGCGAGGGCATCGGCGGCGCGGGCGATCTCCGCCTTGCGGGCGAGGGTGGCTTCGATCAGCTCTTCCAGATGCGCGGCTTCGGCGACCAGCGCATGGTCGCCCGCCTGCGCGACGCGGCTCGCCTGCTCATGCAGGTCGACCGAATTGAAGCGAACCACCCCGGCCAGCGTCTGGCGATGGGTGAAGCCGCTGTCGGGCTGCATCAACCGGTCGGCGGCGCGGGCGGGCACCTCGACATGATAGCCCAGTACGCCATTATGCCGGATCTTGAGTGAGGCGATGCCGGTCTGCTCGCGATATTTCGCCTCCAGCGCGGCGATGGCGCGGCGGCCGTCTCCGGCGAGGCGGCGCAGCTCATCCAGCGCCGGGTCATAGCCGTCCGCGATATAGCCGCCATTGGCGGTTTCGGTCGGCGGGCTGGGGACGAGGGCGCGGGACAGGCTGTCGACCAGCGCGCCATGTCCGTCGAGCGAGGGGAGCAATTGCGCCAGCAGCAACGGCTGGTCGGGCAGGCGTCCCAACCGTTCGCGCAGCAGCCGCGCTTCGCCAAGCCCGTCCCGCAACTGACCCAGATCACGCGGACTGCCCCTGCTGATGGCAAGGCGACCCAGAGCGCGCCCGATATCCGGCAGGGCGCGCAAAGCCACGCGCAACTGGTCGCGCAGCATGCCGTCGTCATGGAATAGTTGCACCAGGCCCAGCCGCGCTTCGATGGCCGCCTGATCCATCAAGGGTGCGGACAGATCCTGCCCCAGCAATCGCGCCCCGGCGCCCGTCACGGTCCGGTCGACCGCGCCCAGCAGGCTGCCCGCCCGCGTGCCGTTCATGGTAGCGGTGATCTCCAGGCTCTCGCGCGTCGCCGCATCGATGGCGACATGCGCGCTGCTGGTCTTGCGCATCGGCGGGGCAAGGAAGGGCAGGGTGCCCTTGCCCGCATGATCGAGATAGCTCAGCAATCCGCCCATGGCCGCCAATTCGGCGCGGCTGAACTGGCCGAATCCGTCGAGCGTGGCGACGCCGAAGACGCGCTTCAGCGCCGCCTCGGCCCGGCTGCTGGAAAAGGCGGCGCGATCGAAGGGATGGGAATCGGGCAGATCCAGTTCCAGCCCGTCCGGCAACACGATCTCGCTCGGCCGCAGGCGCGCCAGTTCTGCCGCCAGATCGCTGGCCCGCAACGTCAGTGTTTCGAACCGCCCGGTCGAGATATCGGCGGCGGCAAGGCCATATTCCTGCCTATCCTCGCCCCCGACCTGCGCCAGCGCCACCAGCATATTGTCGCGTCGGCTGTCGAGCAGCGTCTCTTCGGTCAGCGTGCCCGCCGTCACATAGCGGACGATGGCGCGGGCCACGAGGGATTTGCTGCCCCGTGCCTTGGCCTGCGCAGGTGTCTCGGTCTGCTCCGCAATGGCGACGCGGTGGCCCGCCTTGATCAGACGTGCAAGATAAGTTTCCGCACTGTGCACTGGCACGCCGCACATCGGGATCGGCACGCCGCCATGCTCGCCCCGGCTGGTGAGCGCAATGTCGAGCGTCGCCGCCGCCGCCTTCGCATCCTCGAAGAACAGCTCGAAAAAGTCGCCCATGCGGTAAAAAAGCAGACAGTCCTGCGCCTCCGCCTTGAGCGCAAGATATTGCGTCATCATAGGCGTGGCTTGTTGCGTGGATGTGTCGATCGTTCGCGCCATGGCACAGCGGATAGCGTGAAGCCCGGCGTCATGCCAGTGCTGCAAGAAACAGCGGGAAAATTGCGCTTCTCGCACTTGCCCACAAGATATTCTTGCCGCTAGGGCGGTCCGACATTCAGCCCATGCGGGCCTGCAAAGCGCGATTTCCTGCGCTTCGGTGCTCACGTACTTGAGTACGCTGCGCTCCGATGCTCGAAAATCACCCTTTTCGGCTTCGCCTGAACTGAATGTCGGACCGCCCTAAGGGCGAGCTTATTGTTTCAAACAAGGGGTGGGTGCAGCCATGACCGATAAGTCGAATGTGGAATTTTCCGAGCGCGAGGCGCTGTTCTTCCACTCGACGGGACGCCCCGGCAAGATCGAGATCATCGCGTCGAAGCCGATGGCGACCCAGCGCGACCTCAGCCTCGCCTATTCGCCCGGCGTCGCGGTGCCGGTGCGCGCCATCGCGGATGACCCGGCGACCGCCTATGACTATACCGCAAAGGGCAATCTGGTCGCGGTAATCACCAACGGCACGGCGATCCTTGGCATGGGCAATCTGGGTGCGTTGGCATCCAAGCCGGTGATGGAGGGCAAGGCGGTGCTGTTCAAGCGCTTCGCCGACGTCGACAGCATCGACATCGAGCTCAAGACCGAGGATGTCGACAAGTTCATCGACGCGGTCGAGCTGATGGAGCCGACCTTCGGCGGCATCAACCTTGAGGATATCAAGGCGCCCGAATGCTTCATCATCGAACAGACGCTGAAAGAGCGGATGAACATTCCGGTCTTCCATGACGACCAGCACGGCACCGCGATCATCGCGGCGGCGGGCGTCATCAACGCGGCGATGCTGACCGGCCGCGAGATGAAGGACATGAAGGTGGTGGTGAACGGCGCGGGCGCGGCGTCGATTTCCTGCACCGAACTGATCAAGGCGCTGGGCGTGCCGCACGGCAATGTCACCATGTGCGACAGCAAGGGCGTGATCTACCAGGGTCGCACCGAGGGCATGAACCAGTGGAAGTCGGCCCATGCGGTGAAGACCGACGCCCGCACTTTGGCCGAAGCGGTGAAGGGCGCCGATGTGTTCCTGGGTCTGTCCGTCGCGGGCGCCATGAGCCAGGACATGGTGAAGTCGATGGCCGACAAGCCGATCATCTTCGCCATGGCCAATCCCGACCCGGAAATCTCGCCGCCCGAAGCGCATGCGGTGCGCCCCGACGCCATCGTCGCCACCGGCCGGTCGGACTATCCCAACCAGGTCAACAATGTCTTGGGTTTCCCCTTCATCTTCCGCGGCGCGCTCGACGTGCGGGCGACCGGGATCAACGAGCCGATGAAGCTCGCCGCCGCCAAGGCGATCGCTAACCTCGCGCGCGAGCAGGTGCCGGAGGAAGTGGCCAAGGCCTATGGCCGCTCGCACAGCTTCGGGCCGGATTACATCATCCCCGCGCCCTTCGACCCGCGCCTGATGGAAGTCGTGCCCTCCGCCGTGGCGCAGGCGGCGATGGAAACCGGCGTCGCGCAAAAGCCGATCGCGGACATGGCCGCCTATCGCCAGTCGCTCAAAGCCCGGCTCAACCCGACCACCTCGGTCCTCACCACCGCCTATGAGGTGGCCAAGGCGAACCCGAAGCGCGTCGTCTTCGCCGAAGCGGAAGAGGAAGTGGTGCTGCGCGCCGCGATCCAGTTCCGTACCCTTGGCTATGGCATTCCCGTGCTGGTGGGCCGCGCCCATGTCTATGACAAGCTCAAGGAACTGGGCGTGCAGGATCCGGAGAGCTTCGAACTGCACAACAGCGTCAACTCGCCGCTGGTGCCGGAAATGGTCGACACGCTCTACAAGCGGTTGCAGCGCCGCGGCTATCTGCGCCGCGATTGCGAGCGGATGGTCAATCGCGACCGCAACATCTTCGGATCGCTGCTGGTGACGATGGGTCATGCCGATGCGATGATCACGGGCATGACCCGGCCCTTCGCCCAGACCCTGCGCGAGGTGAAGCGGGTGATGGACCCGGCGGCGGGCCGCACTCCTTTCGGCATCCATGTGCTGGTGACCAAGGACAAGACGGTGTTCCTGGCCGACACCACGGTCAATGAGCGTCCCTCGGCGCATGAACTGGCGGATATTGCAGAGGGGACTGTGGCGGTCGCCCGCCGCATGGGCCATGACCCGCGCGTCGCCTTCCTGTCCTATTCCAACTTCGGCAATCCCCCGGGCGGCTTTCTCGAAAATGTGCGCGACGCGGTGAAGGTGCTGGACGAACGCGACGTCGATTTCGAATATGAAGGCGAAATGACCGTCGATGCGGCACTCAACCCGACGGTGATGAAGAATTATCCCTTCAGCCGCCTGTCCGGCCCGGCCAATGTGCTGGTGATGCCGGGGCTGCAGTCGGCCAATATCTCGGCCAAGCTGCTGCGCGAAGTGGGTGGCGCGACGATGATCGGGCCGATGCTCGTCGGCATGGACAAGTCGGTGCAGATCGCCACCATGGCATCCAATGCGTCGGAATTGCTGACGCTGGCGGTGCTGGCTTCGGCGGGCGTCGCGGTCTGACGCGCGTGCGTCAGGCTGTGCGGCTTTGGCCGGAGGTGGCCATTTCCGGACATTTTCGAAGTTCGTCATCCCCGCCTTCGCGGGAATGACAAACAGGAAGCGTCCGCCTTCCACCCTAAGTCGCACGCCATTTCCAGTCAGCCAGATCGCCCGGCTGGTCGATGTCGAAACCCAGACCCTGCCGGACGATTGCCGAGAAAGGCAGATCAAGCCGTTCCGCTTCTGCCCGATGCGCCGCGAAGCTGCCTTCGCCATAATGGAACCGGAAGTCGGCCGCTTTGGGCAGCGGCATTGACAATGCGTTGGTCCCTTGCCCGTGGAGATCGGGCGCGGCCGCAATGCCGGAAACATCCAGCAGCGCGGCGACATCTTCAGCCTCCACCAGCGGCAAATCGGCCGAGAGGAACAGCAGCCGTTCGACGCCCGCGGCCAGCGCCGCATCGCGGGCGCTCGCGAGAGCGGGGTTGAGGCCGCCGCCCGGATCATCGAGCAGGCCGACCGTCTCAGGCAATCCATGGCGCGAAGGCCCAAGCAGCCGCAGCCGCTCCATCCCGACCAGCTCCGCCGCAGCTTCCACCGTCCGGTGCAGCATCTCCGCCACCAGATCGCGCCGCCCCGCTTCATCGAGCACAGGCGTCAGCCGCGTCTTGCAGGCGGCGGGCGCCTTGACCGGAATGACGATCCAGCAGTTCATCGTCTTCAACCGGCGATCCGCGCCGCCAGATCCAGCGCCGCCTGCGCCACCTTGGCGCGGTCGTCCAGCGTCTTCATCAGCGTATCGGTAATGGCATGGGGAATGTCCAGGCCTTCGCCCCCGTCGCGGACGTCAACCAGCAACCCGTCGATGATTCCGTCATAATGGGCGGCAATGGCCCGGTTGGTGACGGCCAGCCCCAACTCGCCCATCAGCTTGGCCGTCGGTCCCTTGACCGCCTGTCCGCCGACGATCGGGGAAACGGCGACGACGGGCGCGCTCGCCGCCGCCAGCGCCTCGCTGATGCCCGGCACCGCCAATATCGGGTCGACGCTCAGCCAGGGATTGGACGGGGCGATCAGGATGGCGCGCGTTTCGGGATCATTGATCGCCTCGATCACGCCGGGGGCAGGGCGCGCGCGCTCCGCACCCTCGAAGCGGATCGCCTGAACCGCAGGCGCACAGCGCTGCTCGACGAAATAGCGCTGGAATGGAAGATCGCCCGCGTCGGTCGAGACATGAGTGGCGACGGAATCGTCGCTCATCGGCAGTATCTTGAGGCTGAGGCTCCAGGCCGCCGCGAAATGCGCCGTCACCCGGCTCAACGTCTCGCCCGACGCCAGCATATGCGATCGCAGCACGTGCAGCGCCATGTCGCCATCGCCCAGCAGGAACCAGTCTTCCCCGCCCAGCGACTTGAGCGCGTCCATGAAGCTCCACGTCTCGCCCTCCCTGCCCCAGCCCTGCGCGGCATTGGCCTTGCCCGACAGGGTGTAGAGCAGCGTGTCGATATCGGGAGAGATCGCCAGGCCCAGATGCCGGAAATCGTCCGCGGTGTTGACGATGGCGGTGATGTCCTGCGGTGGGCAGACCTGCATCAGCCCCAGCACGAGCTTGGCGCCGCCCACGCCTCCGGTCAGGACGACAATACGGCCGCTCACCGGAACAAATCCTCTTCCAGCGGGCGGACCAGTGCGCCCGCGCCTGCATCGCCGGTGGGCAGAGCCAAACCGCGCAGCAATGCCGCCGGCACGCTTTCCGCGCCTTCGCCCGTCACCAGAGTCGCGGCGGTGGCGATCTGATCGGCCAGCGCGATCTGAGTCACCTCCAGCCGCCGCCCGTCGCGATCCTCTTCACCGCGTCGGTCCACCAGCGCAGGCAATCCTGCCGCGCCGATCGCGACGCCCACCACGCCATGGCGCCAGGGCCGCCCGAAACTGTCCGAAATGACGATGCCGATCCCAGCCGCCTCAGACCCCGCCAGCACATTCAGCAGGCTGCGCGCCGACCGGTCCGGATCGACCGGCAGCAGCAGCGCCCGCTCCTCCTCGCCCGGCCCGATATTCGACCGGTCGATGCCGCTGTTCGCCATCACATGGCCCAGCCGATGACGGGTGATCAGCACATGGGGCACCGCCCGCACCACCGTACTGCTTTCGCGCAGCACCAGTTCGACCAACCGGGGATCCTTGTGCGTTGTCGCGGCCAGTTTCAGCGCTTCCTGCCCCGGCTCGATGGTGGCCAGATCGACCATCCTCCCTTCCGCCTTGGACAGGATCTTTTGCGTCACGACCAGCACGTCGCCGGTCTTCAGCGGCCACAGGCCCGCCCTTGTCAGACTCTCGCGCAGCAACGCCGCCAGATCGTCGCCGGCTCGAATTTCAGGAATGTCGCCCAGGGGATGAATCGCAATCATGCCGTGCTGTAGCGTGCAATGGCCTGTTAAGGTAGCACCCCGATTTCCCGGAAAGGGAAACTCATGAGCTTATCAGCGGGATTTGCTTGCCATAGCGCGCGAAGTCGAGAAAAGGGACAATGATGAAGACCAGAGACTATGCCTTTCCCCTTCAAGGCGCGCGCGCATGAGCGAGGCGGGCACTTTTGACAGCGGCACCTTCCGCCGCGTGCTGGGCCATTATCCCACCGGAGTGTGCGTGGTGACGGCGGTCGAGGACAGTCAGACGCCGACCGGCATGGTAGTCGGCTCCTTCACCTCGGTTTCGCTCGATCCGCCCCTTGTGGCCTTTTTCCCAGCGAAAAATTCGCAGAGCTGGCCCCGGATCGAAAAAGTGGGGAAATTCTGCGTCAACATCCTCGCCAGCGATCAGAAACCGCTCTGCCAGCAATTTTCGGTCAAGGGCGGGGAGGACAAATTCGCAGGCGTGACGCATCGCGTCTCGGCCAATGGCTCCCCGATCCTGGACGGGGTGGTGGCCTGGATCGATTGCCAGCTCGAAGCCGTGCATGAGGCGGGCGACCATTATATCGTGCTGGGCCGGGTGATCGCGCTGGAGGTGGAAACGCCCGGCAAGCCGCTGCTCTTCTTCCAGGGCGGCTATGGCGAGTTCGCCCATCTGGGCTGACGGTCAGAAGAAGCTGATCGAATCCACCCCCGCCAATGTGTTGACCCCGACCAGCAGAACGCTCTGTTCGAACGCCCCGTCGCCATTGGCGTCGTAGAAGATCCAGCCGTCGGTCGTCCCCGCGACGAAGGTCACATGATTGACCCCGGCGGTCGGGTTGGCGGCCGCCAGCGCATCGCTGAAATTATTGGTGAGGATCGTTCTTTCGGCATAGTCGGCGGCGGGCAGGCTGCCGTTCAGGAAATCGAGGTCGATGCGGTCGCCCTCGCTGGCTCTGAAGTCGGTGATGCGGTCATAGCTCGCGCTGTTGAGCGTCGTGTCGCCGCGGTTGAAGATGAACATATCCGCCTCGGTCCCGCCGGTGAGCGTATCTTTGCCCGCGCCGCCGATCAGCATGTCGCTGCCCGCGCCGCCCTTCAGCGTGTCGCCTGCTGCGCCGCCGTCCAGCAGGTCGTTGCCTGATCCGCCGTCCAGGCTGTCCTGCCCATCCTCGCCATACAGCCGGTCGTCGCCGCCATTGCCCAGCATGGTGTCGTTGCCCAGGCCGCCCCAAAGGCCGTTATGGCCGCCATTGCCGGTGATGCTGTTGGCCAGCTCATTGCCGATGCCGTCGATATTGTCGGCGCCGGTCAGCACCAGCTTCTCGATCTCGGCCGCCAGCTTGTAGCTGACGGAGGCGTTGACCTGATCGGTGCCTTCGCCCGCCAGTTCGAAGATCATGTCGTCATTGGCGCTGTTGCCGTCGTCGGACCAGCTGTCGATGATATAGCTGTCATTGCCCAGCCCCCCGGTCATGCTGTCGGCGCCCGCACCGCCGTCCAGATAATCGTCGCCCAGGCCGCCGACCAGCGCATCATTGCCGTCGCCGCCGAACAGGTTGTCATTGTCGTCCCCGCCGTCCAGCATGTCGGCGCCGCCCATGCCATAGAGGATGTCCGCGCCCAGCCCGCCTGAAAGCAGGTTCGCCGCGTCATTGCCGGTGATGCTGTTGGCCAGTTCATTGCCAAAGCCGTTGATCGCCGCCGCGCCGGTCAGCGTCAGCTTCTCGACATTGGCGGCCAGGCGATAGCTGACCGAGGCATAGACAAGATCGCTGCCGCCGCCCGCCAGCTCGATCACCTGATCGTCATTCCCGGCAAAGCCGTCGTCCGAAAAGATGTCGACGGTGAAAATGTCGTTGCCCGCGCCGCCGTCCATATAATCGGCGCCCGCGCCGCCATCGATCGTGTCGTTGCCGGCAAGGCCGTAGATCGTGTCGTTGAGCGCGGTCGTCTGATAGGCGAGCACGGTCGTCGTCGGGCTGATGAGGTTGTTGCCCGAGGAGCCGGTGATCGTCTTGCCGCCTTCCGCGACGTCGGTGATGATGATGGAGAGCGACTGGTCGTCGACATGGCTGCCGTCGGTCGCGCGCACCGTCACCTGATAGACGCCGTCGCCATCGGCATCGAGCCGGTTTTCATAATCGGGCGGATTGATGAAGGACAGCGCACCCGTCACCGCGTCTATGGCGAACAGCGCCGCGTCCGCTCCGCCCGATATGGCAAAGCCGGGCATCGTGCCGTCGGCGTCGGTGGCGGCCACGACCGTCACGGCACCGGCATTTTCCGCCATGCTGATCGCCGCCGAAGCGCCGCCGCCATTGGAGGTGATGACCGGCGCATTGTCATTGAGGTTGGTGACGGTGATCGCCAGCGTCTGCGCGACGCTGTTGGCGCCGTCGCTGGCGCTGACGATGACATTGTAGATGCGGTCGCCATCGCCGTCATCGGGCGCTTCATAATCGGGCGCGGTCTTGAAGCTCAGCGCGCCGGTCGCCGCGTCGATGGTGAAAAGCGCCGCGTCCACTCCGCCGCTGATGCTGTAGCTGAGTGCGGTTCCATCGGCATCGCTGGCCTGCACCGTGGCGGCAAGCAGGCTGTTTTCCGCCACCGACAAGGCCGCCGAAGCCGCCCCGCCAAAGGACGTCAGCACCGGCGCATTGTCGTTGAGATTGGCGACCGTGACGGCCAGCGCCTGCTGGTCGCTGTTGGTGCCGTCGCTGGCCTGTACGATCAGGTCATAGACATTATTGTGATCGGCGTCGGCGGGCGATTCATAATCGGGCGCTGTCTTGAAGACGAGAGCGCCGGTTGCCGCATCGATGGTGAACAGCGCGGCATCCGCTCCGCCGATTATGGCATAGCTGATCGACGGCCCGTCCGCGTCCGTCGCCGTCACGCTGGTAACGGCGATCGCATTCTCATTGACCGCAATTGCCGCTGAAGCCCCGCCGCCATTGGAGGTGATGATCGGCGCAAAGCCGTCCGGCACGTCGCGCACGGTCACGGACAGCGTCTGCGTGTCGACCCCGCCATTGCCGTCATTGGCGGCAACGATCAGTTGATAGACATTGTCGCCATCGGCATCGGCGGGACTTTCGAAATTGGGCGGGGCGATGAAGCGCAGCTCGCCCGTCACGGCATCGATGGCGAACAGGGCGGCATCGTCGCCGCCGACGATGGAGAATCCGACCGTCTGCCCCGCATCGGGATCGGTCGCGGTGACGATGGTGACCGCCGTGCCATTCTCATCGATGGCCAGCGCCGCGCTCGCGCCGCCGCCATTGGAGGTTATGACCGGCGGGGCGTTCAATGCCGCCGATGGGCTCGTCATGTCCGCGAACTGGAAATATTCGACATTGCGGATCGTCTTGCTGCCCTCGGGCGATCCGGCGCGCTGGTCGACCGCGATGAAGCTGCCGTCGGTCTGCAGCGTGAAGGCATAGTCGATCCGGTTGCCGGAAAAGACGATGGTGTCGATATCGGCGCTGCCGTCGATCACGTCGTTGCCCGCGCCCGCGAGGATCGTGTCGTTGCCCGCGCCGCCATGCATATAGTCGTTGCCGTCGCCTCCATGGAGCAGATCGTCGCCCGTGCCGCCGTAGAGCTCGTCATTGCCCGCGCCGCCATAGAGCGCATCGTTGCCGGCATCGCCGTTCAGCATGTCGTTGCTGTTGGTGTCGGCATCGTCGCCATAGAGCGTGTCATTGCCGGTCCCGCCCGACAGATTGTCGCCCCCGGCCTGACCGTAGAGGATGTCGTCATCATCGCCGCCGGTCATCTTGTCGCTGCCGCGGCCGCCATAGAGGATGTCGTTGCCCGCGCCGCCGTCGATATTGTCGTCCCCGGCGATGCCGTTGAAGCCCAGATCGTCACCATAGAGCAGGTCGTCGCCCGCCCCGCCGGAGACGGTGTCGCTGCCGCGCCAGCCGAAGATGATGTCGTTGCCGCCATCGCCCTGCAGATTGTCCTTGCCCGCGCCACCGATGATGACGTCGTTGCCCAGTCCTGCCTGGATCAGCACGTCCTTGGCATAATCGATGCCGCCCGCGCCGTGCGCCGTCAGGTCGATGATGTCGTCGCCGTCGCCCAGCCAGAACTGCTCGATATTGTCGAAGCTGCCGAAGCCGCCGGAAATCACGCCATTATTGTAGAAGATCGCGTCGGACAGGTTGGACCCGTAGATGACGTCCGTGCCGCTGCCGCCCATCAGCATGTCCATGGAAATCTGGATATTCGTCGCGGTCAATTGATAGGCCGTGCCGCTGCCGGTGAGGATCGCGGAGTTCCAGACGAGCTGCGTCAGCACCGCGTCGGGGCGCACCATGTCCAGATTGGCGAGTCGGGTGAAAGCGAAGAACTGATCCTTTTCGCTGCCCGCCATGATGGTCTGGCTGCCCACCACATTGAAAAAATTCGCCATGCTCGCCCCCTATCCAGCGTCCTCATGAAAGGTCGCAAAGCTGTAGCTTCAAATGGCGCGGGCGCGGTGGGGGCATAGGGATAAGGCTTACTCCATCGGGAGTGCGCCGATGGGTGTAGGGGCGTTCATCCGGTTTTGAATCGTGTTCCTGCCTTCGCAGGAACACGGCGACACTTTATTGCTCCTTAGCACACAGCCGCAACGCTTCGTAGATCGCGCTGACCTTCGTAGCATGGGCAGCTTCGCTGAAGCGGCTGCGCGCATCGGCCTGCGCCGCCAGCGCCATCGGACGGGCGTCACCCAGACCTTCGCAGGCCCGCGCCAGAGCTTCCGCGTCGTCGGGTTCGACCAATATCCCGACGCCTCCCTCCAGCGCTTCGATATTGCCGCCGGAGCGTGCCGCAACGATGGGCGTGCCGACCAGCATCGCCTCCACCAGCGTCCGCCCGAACGGTTCCCCCACGGCGGGCACGACGAGTTGGTCGCAGGCGGCGATCCAGAAGGGGCCGGGCGTGCGATAGCCCATCAACTTCACCCGATCCCCGACGCCTTTTTCCGCAATCCGCCTGCGCAGGGCGACATCCATGACGGGCAGGCGCGCCTCCCCGAACATCAGGCCCATGACGGGACGCCCACTCAACCCCTTCAGCCGCGCGATCATATCGACGAACAGCAAGGGCCGCTTCCGGGGAACGAAGGCGCCGAAATAGCCCAGCAGCAGCGTGTCGGGCGCTACCCCCAATTCGCGGATCAGCGCGTCGCGGGCCTTGGCCCGATCGACCTCCAGGCTGGTGTCGAACGGGCTGTGCACCACCGACGCCCGGTCCCGCGCCGACCAGAGACCCTTGGGCGGCAGCGCAAAGGATGACACCGCCAGAACGCGACTGGCGAGCGCGGGCGCGAGGAGGCGCAGACCCAGCGCTCCGGGATCGCCGCGATGATGCCAGACCAGTTTCGCGCCCGCCATCCGCGCCGCCAGCGCCCAATTGGCGCTGCTCCGCCCGTCATTGACATGGACGATGTCGATCCGGTTGCGCCGCAGGAAGCGCGCCCGTGGCAGCAACCCGGCCAGCGTCCGCCCGAACTTGCGCAGGGTGAAGGCCTCGCCCGGCACGAACAGGCCGTGGGCAGCGGGATCGTCCAACTGCTCATACCCAGCGAAGAAATTGGCGATCATGCCGCCGAGGACTTCGGTGACGACGATCGGCCGGTAGAGCGCCGGGTCGAGATGCTCCATCAGCCCGCGCACCGAAATATGGCTGCCGCCGATACTGTCCCCGGAGAAGGGAAAGCAGATGCGCAGGCGCTTGTCCCCCGCCGCGTCGGCAGAGGTAAGCCGGGGCAAAGGCGCGTTCATCCCGCCCTCCCGTCCATCAGATCGCGGGAGCGCTGGTCGAGGAACTGGCCGAGATTGGCCACGCCGTCCCTATCCCCATCGCCCCAGGGATCGGCCTTGCGCGGATCGGCGCCATGCTGCGCTTCCCAAAGGTCGTCCATGCCGTCGCCATCCGCGTCAGGATAGGGCGTTCCGGGCGCGGGCTCGTCGATGATGCCGGGCTGCTTGACGATATGGCCCTTGCGTTCGCGCACCTGATGGGCGATCCGCCGGTCGAACGGATCGCGGGGGAAGGCGCCGGCGTCGCTCAGCACCGCCTCATAGGCTGCGTCCGCCGGTTCCGCCGCGATGGTGGCGGGGCAGGGGGGCTTATCCACCTCCGCCTCCTTGAGCAGCGGGGAGAGATGCACGAAATCCCCGTCGAAGCGGTTGTCGGCCAGATAGACCCTGGCGACCCCCTTCGATCCCATGACGTTGCGCGCCACGCCGACCGTGTCGGGCCGGGTGTTCTTCCCCGCAATGAAGCTGTTGCCGATCAGCGAGACGGGCACGCCGCCGAAACTCTCCCAGATCTCGGCAAATTCCGACTGGCCGTTATAGAGGATGTTGTTGATCACCTCCGCGCAGGAGCCGGGCGGGAAATTCAGGTCCGGATTGCGGTCGCCATTATGGGCGCAGATATTGCCGATGAAGCTCAGATGCTGCGGCCCCTTGGGATCGCTCGCCAGCAGCGCGCATTTGTCGTGGCGCGGAATCCCTTCGGCAAAGATGCTGTTGCTGATGGTGATCCAGTCATTGTCGCCATAGCCGTTGATCAGTTCGTCCCGCGCCCAGCTTGCGCTCACATGATCGATGATGACCTGGCGGCTGTTTTCGATGGTGAAGCTGTCCTCCGAGCCGCGATGGGTGCCGGTGCGGTCGTTGCGCACGCGGATATGGCGGATGACGATGTCGTGGCTGTTCTTGATCAGGATTGGCGTGCGCCCTACTTCGCCCCCCGCATGGGCGATGACGATGCCGCCGCCCGGCGCCGTCTGCCCGGCTATGGTGAGATAGGGGTTGGCGATCACCGGCGGCCGGGTGGCGAAGCGAATCACCCCGCTCACCCGAAACACGCACACACGCGGCCCTGAAGCGTCGATGCAGGCGCGCAAGGAGCCCGGCCCGCTGTCCGCCAGCGTATCGACGGCGATGACCCGCCCGCCGCGCCCGCCCTTCGCCGCCGCGCCATAGCCGACCGCGCCCGCAAAGGCCGGCTCGCCCTTCACCGGCTGCGCCCGCGATTCGCTGCCCGCGCCCGAACAGCCCGCCATCACGACGGGCAGCAGGACTCCTATCAAAAGCCGCCTCATGACGCGTCCCCGCTGCGCAGCGCATAGCCGTAGCGCCGCAGCAAAGGCCCGCACAAAAAGGCGAAAAGCCGCTGCTTCCAACCCGGCATTTCCCGCTTCCACTTGTCGTCGCCCCGGATGGTGAGCGATTTCTGCATCCGGTGACGGCTGCCCGCGACCTGATGCTGCGGTTCGAAGGGGGCAAGGTCGGCGGCGGGCAGATGCGGCGTTTCCCCGACCAGCGCCACGATCCGCCCGATCTCCCCACGCGGATCGTCCACGAAATCCTCGTAGCGCACGCGAATGCTGCGCCCCGGCCCGACCCGGCGGCACAGCCATTCCGCCGCCAGATTCACCATCGACCATCGCAGCGCCGTGTAGAGCAGCGGTTTGGGCCGCAATTCCCGCTGCACGCCCTTCTCGACGCTCTGTCTGTGCCCCTTCATCAGCGACCAGGCGACGCCGCGCCCGTCGCGCACCACATGCACGACATGCAGGTCGATCCCCGGCATCGCCGCCAACGCAAAGGCCCGCCCCGGCAGTTTTGACGAATCCACTAGGATCGGCCGCCCCGACACCATCGCCATGCCGCGCAGCAATTTCACCGTCCGGCGCCTGTGATCCTGCCATCCCGGCAGCCTGAACAGCCGCCCCGGCGCGACCAGCGCCTCGGTCCATTTCTGCGTCCGGCGATAGCCCGCCAGAAAGCCCTCCGGCTCGCCCTGCGTCCAGCGCGTCACGATTGCTTTCCACTCCGGGCAGTCCCGCACCCGCGCTCCGCAGGCGCAATATTCGTCCTTGTCCCACACATGCCGCGCCAGAGTCGTCACCTCGCCCGCGCCCATGATCGCCGGATGCTCGCCCAGCGCGATGTCGATCAGCGTCGTGCCGCTCCGCCCATAGCCCGCGACATAGATCAGCTTGACCGTGGCCCGTTCCGCGGTGCGGGATGCGGCTTTGACGGTCGGCTCCGTCCTCAAGGGCGTTTCGGCATCGCGCAGGGGCAGGATCGCATCCGTCACCAAGGTCATCCTTGTCGCACGAAGCGCCCTGCCGGTCCGGCGGCGCTCAGGCGCACTTATCCCGTCAGTCCCCCACGCATTTCAACGGATCACAAGGCTGATCCGCCGGCAAATTCGGATAGTCCGGCTGGCTGAAATCGTCTTTCGCCCTGCCCCGAAGGGCGTTTGCGCGCCGCCCGCGCCGGGCGCAGCCTTTCGCCCCGTGACGACTCTCGCCAGCCCTGCCCCCCATGCCCCTTCAGCGACGGCCATTTGGCCCGATATCCTGGCCCATGAGCAGATCTGGGACAGGATCGCCCGCTACTGCCTGCTTATCGCGATTTTCCTCAGCGGCTGGGGTCTGTTGCGGGTTGGGCAGATCAACCTCACCTTTTCCGATTTCTTCTTCCTGATCAGCTTCGCCATTTCCGGCCTGCGCGGGCGGCTCAGCGTCACGCCGTTCCGCTCGCTCACCCCCTTCTGGCTTACGGGCCTGGTCATGATGCTGGGCGGGCTGTTCGTTGGATCGGTGTTCAACGGCGATCCCCTGCGCTGGGTGAACATAGCCCTGCAATATACGGTGGCTTTCCTCTTCATCCCGATCCTGCTGATGCAGCAGGAGGAAAAGACGGTCCGCATCGCCCCGCTGATCTTCATGCTGGGCATCACCTGTTCCGAAGTCATCGGCATCGCCGCCAGCTTCTTCCTCACCTTCCACGATACGCTGCATTGGCTGGGCGACGGCTTCATCACCGGCAATGGCCGCCTCGGATCCATGGCGGGCCAGCCCAATCCCAACGGCGCGGTCGTCGCCTTTTCGCTGCCCATGCTGCTCTATTCGATGCGCCACCGGCTGATCGGCAGCCTTGGCGGTTTCGCCTGCCTGATCCTGCTGCTCTGGGGTCTGATGCTCAGCGCCTCCTTCACTGGCTTCGCCGCTTCGCTGCTGGCGATCTCCACGACGCTGATGCTGATGGGCGTGCGCTATATATTCCGTCTTGGGCTTGTCGCGGGCGTGGCCGCCGGCCTGTTCCTCGCCAGCGGCGCCCCCTTGCCCAAGGCTTTTCAGGAACGCGTCGGCAATGCGGTGGAAAGCGGCGATATCGGGCAGGCCGGCACCTTCATCAACCGGTCCCAGCTTATCGAGGAAGCCTGGGGCTTTGCCGAGGACAACACGATCATCGGCATGGGCGTCGACCGCTATCGCGAACTGTCCGCCTATGACAATCCGGTGCACAATCTCTTCCTGCTGATCTGGAACGAGGGCGGGGCGATCGCCTTTTGTGGCCTCATCATCCTGCTGGCGCTCATCATCCTGCTGGCGGCGAACGGCCTGCGCATCAGCCGTGACAAGGGCGCGATGGCGGCGGCGGTGGTGCTGGTGTTCCTGATCTACACCCTGTCCTATCCGCACATGTATTCGCGCATGTGGGTGATGCCGGTCATGGTCGCGCTCGCCGCCACCTATGCGCAGCGCCGCCCGGTCCAGTCCGACGCCGCCCGGCTGATCTACGCCCGGCCCGTGGGGCCGCAGCCTTTGCCGGAATTTTAGGGACGATCCGATAATCCTCGGTCAAACCGACCCGATCAGCAACGTCACATTGTCCGTGCGCGGATTGCCCGCCCGGCTCTGCCCGTCCCTTTCCACATGCAGCACGCGATGCAGCACATGCCGCACGCCATAAGCCTGCGTCGCCATGCTGCCCGGAAAGACCGCCAGTGTCGCGCGGTCGATCGGCAGGTCGACCCACCGCCCATTGGCAAAGACCTGGGTCAGTATCTGGTCCCGCTGACCACAGAGCGCCGAAAAATAGCGATAGTCGAAATGCGCCCCTTCGATCAGCCTTTGCCCCGGCGCGATGTCCCGGCTGCGGTCGCGGCGCAGCGCCATGCGGTTGATGCCCCGGAGCAGCCGTCCGATGAGGGGCATGTCAGCGAGCAGCCCGTAAAGATCGGACAGCCCGCGCGGGCTGAGCATCCCCGCCGCCTGCCACCGCCTTTCGTCCAGCGCACAGCCCGTTCGTCCCCATCGCCCCAGCGAATTGCGGGCCAAAGCGTCCAGCCGGTCGAAATCGCGCATGCTCTCCTGATATTTCAGCCGCTGCACCACGATCTGGAAATCTCTGGATGGCGCGCCTTCGGGCGCCAGCGCCGCCATCAGCCGCCGGCCGATGGCCCAGCATTGGTCCAGCACCGCCTGACGGGGGGTATAATGGTGCCCCCCCTGCACGAAATAGGCGGGGCAAACGGTGACTTGATTCTTCCGATCGTCCCGCGACAACGCCATTTTCCGCGCAATATAACCGTGCCGTCCCGGCTGGAAATAGAAGAGGTCGCCCAGGCTGGCGGTGATGTCGCCGCTGCCATGATAGTTGCGCGCAATGTCGATCAGCGGCGCTTCCCACGGCATCTGTTCGGCCGAATCCTCCAGCAGCCCGCGCCACAGTTCGGCCACGATCTCCGGACAGCGCACCAGCACCGCCGCATGGCCCGCGCCGAACAGCCGGGCCAGCGAACCCGGCTCCAGATCCTGATATGCCAGTTCCGCGATCATCGGCGCTCCCCTGTGCGGAGCGTTCTTATCCTCGATCAAGTTCGGCACAATGGCGCGGAATGGGCGACCCGGAATAGTCAGACACACATCAGAAATGTCTAGCCAGAGCAGAGGTCTCCCCTTGATCCGAAGGGTTAGCACCTATGCGCATCGGCAAGCCCCGATGCGCTTTTGCTCTCTCCCGCCACAACCCGCACTATCCCCGCGATGAGGGCAGCCCTCACGGCGGGGCGGGCGCGCACGCCGGATGCGACTGGGAGACTATCATGGCGTCTGCACAGCTCACTCTGATCGATGGCGCCGCGGCTGGCGGCGGCGGGGAAAAGCCGCGCGATCTGTCCTTCGAATTGCAGCAAATGTCGGCGCGCCAGATATGGTTCCTGCTGCGCCGGCACATGAAGCTGGTGGCAAGCATCGTCATCGCTTGCGTGGTGGTCGTGCTGATCGTCCAGTTGCAACTGCCCAACCGTTATGAGGCGACCGCGACGGTGCAGGTGGAGCTCAACGATTCGACTGGATCTAACCAGGCCGACGCCACCCGCAATCAGCAGCGCGTCGCCAATGAAGCGCGCATATACCGCTCGCAGGCGCTGGCCGAGCAAGTGGTGCGCGACCTCAATCTCAACCGCAATCCGGCCTTCACCCATAATGTGCCGATGACGGTGCAACAGGCCGCCGCGCAACTTGCCAAGACCACCCGCGTCGCCAGTTCGACCGATTCCGACTTCATCGACATCACCGTCCAGTCGCGCAAGGCGGAACTGGCATCGCGCATCGCCAACCGTTTCGTCGACAGCCTGCAGAAGATGCGCTCGCAGCGGCGCCAGAGCTGGCGCAACGGCCTCAGCACCGCGCTGGACAAGGAAACCGCCCGTCTCGCCCATGAGGTTGAACTGGCCGAGCGCGCCGTCGCTGATTTCCGCCGCCAGCACCTGATGCCGATAGGCGCGGGCAGTGCGGAGGATTATCAGCAGATGAATCGCATCGCCGTGGAAGCCGCGTCCACCGCCGCGATGAGCAGCGCGATGCAGGCGCAGGCCGCCGGCGTCAGCCGGGCCGCCACCCTGCGGACGGTGGCGGGCGCGACTTCACCCGCGCTCGACAATCTGCAGAAGCAATATGACGACCTGATCCGCCAGCGTTCCGAAATCTCCGTCCAGATGGGCGCCAACCATCCGCAAATGCAGGCGCTCTCCGCGCAGATCGCGCAGGTGAGCAAGGCGCTCATCCAGGAACGCGGCGCGGTCGTCACGACCCAGCAGACGAAAAACGACACCGATGCCGGGCGTGAGCGGGCAATGGCGCTGGCGGAGGCGAGCGCGGCCTCGGCCCGGGCAGGGCAACTTCAGTCGAAGCTCAACGCCATGACCGGCGCGGCCTTCCGCAACAATGCCAATCTGGTCGATCTCTCGATCCTCGATCGCCGGGCGGAGGTGGCGCGCCAGGCCTATCTCACCACGGCGCAGCGCGCCCAGACGGTGCAGTCCGAACTGCAGACCACCGGTGTCAACTCCTCCATGGTGTCGGCTGCCGCCGTGCCGCTGCAACCGGTGGCGCCCGCGCCCAAGAAAATGGCGCTGGCCGCCTTTGTCGGCTCCTCGGTGCTGGCCTTCCTGATCGTGCTGGGAATCGAGATGTTCGACAACCGGCTGCGCAGCGGGGACCAGCTCCGCCGCCTCTTCGGCCTGCGGACGCTGGCGATGCTGCCGAAGCTGGAGGAGTCGATCGGCACCACGATCGAGGACAATCCGGTGACCACTCAGCCGCAGTCGCTCTTCACCGAAGTCGCCCGCAACCTCGCCAGCGAGATCGGGGAACTGCCGCATCAGGGCACCAGCCAGCGGGTGCTGGTCACATCGCCGCTGCCGGGCGACGGCAAGTCCAGCGTCGCGCTGACTCTGGCCGCCGCCGCCGCCTCCATGGGCCGCCGCGCCATCGTGGTCGATCTGGACCTGCGCCGCCCCGGCCCCAGCATATTGCGTTCGATCCAGGACAGTTCCGACACGCCTGACCTCATCGAAGTGCTGACCCATGCAGGCGAAAGCCGCAGGCTCATTCCCCAGGCCGAACGTCATGTGGAGCATGACGCGGCTGAGGGCGCGGCGCCGACCGCTTTGATGCCCGTCGTGCTCAGCACCCGCGAACAGATCCGCAATCCGGCCGCCGTGGTGCAGGGCTGGCAGGTCGGCCGGTTGCTCGACGATCTGCGCGACCGCTTCGATCTGATCGTCATCAACGCGCCCGCCATTCTCGCCGTGCGCGATGCGCGGACGCTTTCGACATTGGCAGACTCGACCCTGATGGTCGTGCGTTGGGGGCATACGACGGTCGAACAATTGCGCGCCTCGCTCCAGATGGTGAACAATCAGGTGGTCGGAGCCGTGTTCAATCAGGTCGATTATGAGGACCATGCCCGTCGCGGCTATGGCGATGCCGTCCAGTTCTACATGGGGTCGGCCGCTTATTATTCCGACAGCTTCCCGGTCCGGCAGAGCTGGGTGAACCGGGTCCGCCACGCCTTCACGCGCAAAGCCGCGTGAGCCCGCCGCCTTTGCAGCAGGCGGTTTCGCCTTCTGTTCGTTTCGAAAGCGCAATAGTGAAAGAGGATGCGCCCCGTCTCAATTTGTTGATTCTCGACGGAAGCCCGCTTCGCCGTGCCTGCATCGCCGTCGCGCTGGAGACGGCGGGCACCCGGATATTGCAGCAATCCAGCCTCGACCAGCCCGAAGGGGGCGTTCCGCCCGACATCATCCTGTTCCAGACCGGCGATTCCGAACTGGAAAGCGCTGCCCTGCCGTTGCACATCGCTCAGGCGAAGCGGCTATGGCCCACCGCCTCGGTCCTTGTGGTTGCCGACCATGGCAATGAAGCGCTGATGCAGACCGCCATCGCGGCCGGGGCGCAGGCTCTGCTGCGCTCCAGCACCGATATCGCCACCATGCAGCGCGTGCTTTTCCTGCTCAGGGAGGGGTTGGCGGTCTATCCCGCTCCCCTCGCCGCAGCCTTGCGCGCGCGCCTGCAAGGTGCCCCGGATGGCCTCAGCGAACGGATCGCGCTGGCGGTGGACAAGTCCAAGCTGCTGACCAAACGGCAACGCGATGTGCTGCGCCTGCTCGCTCAGGGCGCCTCGAACAAGGACATCGCCCAGGGGCTGAACATCAGCGAAAGCACGGTGAAGGTCCATGTCCGGGCGATCATGGCGGTGAACGGCGCGTCCAACCGTACCCAGATCGTCGCGCATCTGTTGAAAGGCGGCAGCGAGGATTAGCGGAGCGGGGAACTGCCATTCAAATTTGGCATCTGCAAATGGTCCATTTCCATCCCGTCTTATACGCGCGCCACCACCGGCCGAACCCTGGCCCGCCGTAACCAGCTCACATCCAGCAGCACCGCCGTCACCACGCCCAACACGACATGAGCGATATTCCCGCCGATAGGTCCGTAGCGCGGCACGGCATAGGCTGCGACCGCCACGAACAGCGCCGTGCCGAAGCCGGAGATCGTAAGCACCTTCCAGCTCTGGTTCATTGCCAGCATGGCCGATCGCGACGGCGCGGCATGCAGCATCAGGATCACCGCCACCAATTGGGTCAGCAGCAGGACATAGGTTTCCGAATAGGCCACGCCCGGTCCCACCCGAATGAGCAGCGGCCCGAACAACCAGGCGCCCGCCAGCATCGCAAAGCCCACCCCCGCCAGCGCTATCTGCACCTGCAGCGTGGCCGTCCGGAAATTGCGGATATTGCCGTTCGCCCACATCCGCGCGACGTCGGGATAGACCACGGCCTGCACCTGCGCGCCGACCTGTGTCGCGACCTTGGCGATGCGCTTGGCGAGATAATAGACCCCCGCCGCCGAACTCCCCGCCACCGCGCCGACGAACAGCGAGTCCGCTTCCGTCGTGATGACGCGCAGGGTCAGCGACAGGTTGGTCGAGCAGGCGAAGCCGAAAAAGCCGGGGAAATCCTTCACCAGCCCCTTCAGCCGGGCATGAAACGGATTGGGTATCCCCATCTGCCGCAGGGCGCGGAAGCCGACCCAGAAGACCAGCACGGACCCCAGCGCCTGCGATGCCGTCCAGGCGAGCATGAAGCCGATCACCCCCGCATGAGTGACCATGCAGAGGAAGGCGAGCAGGATGCGCAACACATTGCCCGCGACCTGCGCATAGGCCAGCATCTTGAACTGGCCGGACAGGCGCAGCGCGGCGGTCGGCACGCCCGCGATGTTGAACAAGGTCGCGACCGAATAGATCGCCACCAGTTCCACATGAAGGGGCTTCAGGCCAAAGAGCGGTCCGAACAGCAATGCCAGGCCGATCGCGCTGACGGCGGCCAGCGCCGCCGCGCCGATATCCAGCATCAGGCCGTAGCAGTAAAGTCGTTGCAAGCGCCGGGGCGAACCCTTCGCTTCTTCCTCCACGGCGAACCGGATCAGCGGCTGCCAGGATTCGAAGCGCAGGATTCGCTCGACGACGCGATTATAGGACAGGACCAGCACCATGACGCCATAGGTCGCCGGTCCCAGGGATCGGGCCGCCATCGCCACGCTGACCAGCATGATCAGCGCATTGAGGAAATTGCCCGACAGCAAATGTCCCACCGCGATCAGCCGGCCGCGGGTTCCCTTGATCAGGAAATCCCCGAACCGGCCGCGCAGCATCGGCAAGGCACGTGCGGTCAGCACGCCCTTGATATCATATGCCATGACGATCCCCCCTGGGGACGTGAAGATCAGACGCGGCTTGCGACGCCGGCCAATTCCAGAACCGGCAATCGCGCCGGGTGGGGGATGGCGACGGGCAGTTCGGGTTCGACCTCCGCCACGCGTCCGCGCATACCGTGATTGGCCGCCCAGATCGCCGCCTGGGTCCGGTTCTTGACGCGCAGCTTGCGCAGCACGGCCTTCACATGGACCTTCACGGTCGCCTCGCTGATGTCCATCCGCTTGGAAATGACCTTGTTCGGGCATCCCATGATCAGCCAGCGCAGGATTTCCAGTTCCCGGTCGGACAGGCAGGCCGCATCGACCGGGCGTTCGACTTCCATCGCGTCGGTCAGGCTTGGCCGCGATTGCAGTTCGTCCGCCAGTTGCGGCGGAAGTACGCGTTCGCCCATGGCCACCAGCCGCAGAGTCGCCACCAGCCTGTCGCAGGAAATTTCCTTGACGATATAAGCTAGCGCTCCCAGCCGGAACGCCTTCAACATGATCTGGAAATCAAATCTGTCCGACAGCAGGACAAGATAGGAACAGGGAAAACGTTTTTGCAGAATCGAGAGCGTCTCGACGTCGATCGCTTCGGTTCCATCGTCGATCAACAACAGGGATGGTCCCGTATCCTCTTCCGGCACCTCTACTTGCTGAAGCACCGTAGTGACATTCGGATATTGGGTTACGCGGAAATCCCTTTCCATCAGGATGCGGCTAAGCCCCTCCCGAACGATCGCATTACCGCACAACAGACGCACATTAACTGGGTAAGACATTGGGTGGTCCCCTCATGATCTCTTCCACCTCCGTAAGCAGGCCCCAAACGGAATGTAGAAGACCAGTAATCAAATGCCTGTAGTGCGACCCTTTCTTTTTCTTTCAACAACTTATCAGTACCATATTTTTGCCGCGAGAGTCCCGGAATGTACAATGGAAATTTTGAGTGCACGCAATAGCGCGTTAACGCACTGTTAATTTTCCGAATTTTTCTTGGGTCTGATGGGAGATGCTGCGGTTGCAACAGCCAAAATTACAACTTTGGTGGTATTTCAAACGGTGTAGTCATGGCAGAATCGCGCTGATTCATCGCCCAGGCGATTCGCTGGCGAGTTAACACAGGTTAATGAATTTGTCGAACCAGAACAAAGGCTTCGGCAGCGTAACGATAGGCCGTCGCGCCCCTCAGCGTCGCCAGGGCGCGGATGGCCTCGACCGATCGTTCGTCGGGCTGGGGCTTCACCTGGCTCTGGAAGGCCTGGAAGGCGGCGACCTTCCGTTCCAGGGTTTCGCTGATGTCCACGAACATGTTGGGAATGAACGCCGGGGTCACGCCGGGCGCCAGCCAGTTGGTTTCCGACAGCGTCTCATAGGCCAGGACGCAGCCGGGACCGCCGCTGCCGCGGGGCCGCGCATAGACTAATGCGGCATTGAAGACGATCTGGTGGTCCAGATGAATGTCACCAATGAAGGGGATCAGCAGCAGGTCGGGCTCGATCCGCGACAGAGCCGATGACAAGGCTTGATTGAGGTCGCTCCGCCTGATCTGGTCCAGCCCGGCGGCGGGGAAATCCAGGAATTGCGTGTCGGCCACGCCGATAATGCCATGGGCACGCAAGGTTTCCGCGCGAATCCGCCCCACCAGTTCTTCCTCGAAAAGGGGCGGTTGGCCGCGGGTGACGACGACCACATGCACCTCCGCGCCCGCCGCCGCGGCCCGCGCCATGGTGCCGCCGCATCCCAATATCTCGTCGTCTGGATGGGGGGCGACCACCGCGATTCGGCGGGCGTTGAAAGGCAGTGGCATGGGCTTAGTCCCCTAAAATGGCGTGGAGTTTCGGCGGCTTGTCGAGGCCGCTCCATTGGGTGACGGTCAGCGCGGTCGCCTGGCCGCAATATAGGGTGAAGCTCTCCGCCGTCCGCGCGATCACCTGCCCGGCGGAGGCGGCATGGCGTTCTCCGACGTCCGACAACGCCGCCTCCCAGATGTGGAGATCCGCACCGCTCGACCGGGTAAAGGCTCCCGGATAGGGATGGCCCGTCGCCCGGATCAGCCGCAGCACGTCCGCAGCGGATTGCCGCCAGTCGATCAGCCCGTCCATCGGCGTCCGCCGCGCCGCCCAGGTCGCACAGCTTTCGTCCTGGACCATGCGCGGCATCTCCCCCGCCGCGATCCGCCCCAGCGATCGGTCGAGCATGATCGCCAGTGCCCGCATATGCTTGGCATAGAGCGTCGCCGCCGTTTCCATCGGCGCGACATGGAAATATTGCTGGTCGAGTATGGCGCCCGTATCCGTGCCCGCATCGATCCAGAACAGCGTCCCGGCCGTGATCGGCTCCTGTTGCAGGATCGTCCAGGGAATGGCGGCGCGTCCGCGCAGCCGGGGCAGGGCGGCGGGATGATAGCCAACGACCCGGTCAAGGAAGAGATCACGAAAGGCCTGCCCGCAAATCTGCGACCAGCCCATGACGAAGGCGATGTCGGCGCCCATGTCTCCGATGGCGGACAGGGTTTCCTCCCGGTTGATATTGTCCACATGGATGACCGGGCAGCCTTGTTCCCGCGCCGCCGGCTCCAGGTCGACAAAATCCGAATGCCGGTCGGCCAGGGCGGGATCGAGCGTGACGACGGCGGCGATCTCCCATCCGGGATGCCGGGCGATCGCGTCGAGAGCGATCCGGGTGGTTTCAACTGCCCCAATGAGGAGGGCGCGCTTCGTCGGCATGCCAGTCGATCCTTTTTTCGCCCCTGGTTACGACCAGCAGCGTGCGGGCGATGATCTGCGCGTCTAAGCGGTGGCTGCGATGGCGCACATACCAGAGGTCAAAGCGCAGCTTTTCCTCCACCGTCAGCAGCGTGTTGCCGCTGACCTGGGCCAAGCCGGTGAGGCCGGGACGCACTCGCCCCCGTTCCACGCCGTCGCGTCCCATGGCGCTGATGCTATGCGGCAATAGCGGGCGGGGGCCGACGAAATCCATGTCGCCGCGCGCGATGTTGATCAGTTCGGGCAGCTCATCCAGCCGCGACCGGCGAAGGAACTGTCCCAGCGCCGTGATCCTGTGCGCGTCGGGCAGCAAGCCCCCCTGAGCGTCGTGCAGCTCTCGCATGCTGCGGAACTTGATCATGGCAAAGGGCGACCCTCCCAGGCCGCTTCGGACCTGGCGGAACAGCACCGGCCGTCCCAGGCCGAGCAGCACCAACGCCGACAGCAGCAGCAAAAGGGGGGAGAGCAGGGCGAGGAGGCCGATCGCCAGCAAACCCGCCGGGCGGAGACAGGCGATCATGCGCGCTCCGCCACCAGCAGGGCGGGCGAAGGCGCCGCAATGGAGGTCGGCATGGCGGTGCCGCGCAATTGCATGACATCCAGCATCATTGCGTTCACCTTGTCGACGTCATAGATGTCGACCGCTATTTGCCGCGCTGCTTTGGCCATGGCGGTCAGGCGCAGCGGATCGGTGATCAACCGCTCCATCGCGGCGGCCAGCGCAGGCCCGTCGCGCGGCGGCACCAGCAGGCCGTTGACCCCGTCGCGAATCGGCTCGCGGCAGCCCGGCATGTCGGTGGTGATCACCGGCCGCCCGATCGCCAGCGCCTCCAATATCGTACGCGGCAGCCCCTCGCGATAGAAGGAAGGCAACACGAAGGCATGGGTCGACGCGATGAAGGGCCGCACGTCGCGGGTTTCGGGCAGGAACTCGATCAGCCCGGCCTCGCGCCATTGCTCCAGATCGGCGGCGGTATAGCCGGTCGGATTCTCGGTCTCGGGCCGGGTCAGCAGCAGGAAGCGCACGTCCGGGTATCGCGTGCGGATGATCCGCGCCGCCTCCACATATTCGCCCACGCCCTTGTCGCGCATCAGGCGGCCCATCATCAGGAAGGTGAAAGAACCTTGGGGCAGCGCCTGCTCGGCAAAGTGCCGGACGTCGATCCCTGAGCCGGGCACCTGCATCACTCTCTGTCCGGCTGAGACGATCCCGCTGTCGCGCATGAGGCGATGATCGTCGCCATTGAACACGAAGATGCACCGCGCCCTGGCGATGCCGGTCCGGTAGAGCCGCGACACGATGGTCCGCAGCCAGCGGCGGCTGTCTGCCTCCTCACTGAAGACATAGCCAAGGCCGCTCATGATCGCGAAATAGCGCGCCTGGCTCCAAAGCCGCGCCGCCAGGCCGCCATAGATGATCGGCTTTTGCGTATAAGCAACGACCACATCGGGTCGTTCGCTGCGCATCAGGCGGCGGTAATGGAGCAGGGTGCGGGCGTCGTGCAGCGGGTTGGTGCCCGCCCGCGCCATCGGCGTCCGACAGAAGCGCACCCCCATATCCGCCAGCCTTGCCAGCACCTCCGGCTCTTCGTCGGGGGCGCAGGCGACGACCTCATGCCCTTCTTCGATCATCCGGGCGATCAGCGCCCCGCGGAAATTGATCAGCGACCAGGACAGGCTGGAAAGGATCACGACTTTCATTGTGCACTGCTTTCCCTGTTGCTCTGTCCCGATTGATTTGATCGCGCCTTCATCGCACCAAGTCCTGGACCGGAGGTATCACAGGCAGCGCCGCGCCCTGGCGGTGCATCGGTAGATTACCCCTTTGAGGCAGAACCGCCGCCCTGGCACGCTCCCGGGCACCATCGCGCCCGCATCTAGCCCCAATGGGCGCGCAGCCGCGCCGGACGGGTCGCGCATGGGATAAAGGATAGTGTCCGGTCGACCGATTACCGGGAAGCACCTGTTTCGATAGCCTTATCCCTACCGTCGGTTGCGGCGGGACTGCGGGGTGACGCCTCCAGGCAACCCTCTTCCCCGCAACCGGCGGACCAAGGGATCGGAGACAAGCGGATGCCGAATATCGCACCAGCCGGGCAGGACGGAACGCAAGCCATCGCGCAGACGTCGCTCCTGCGACTGGATGCCGCCGTCCGCGCTTTCGCGGCGGGGGGGGCGACGCGATTCCAGGCGATCAGGCTGGCCATCATCCTGTTGCTGGACGCGCTGATCATGCTGGGCAGCTTCATGCTCTCGCGCCTGATCCTGTCCGACCTGCCCATGCCGCAGACGCTGTTCGACCCATGGTTCATGGGCCTGTTCGTCGGCGCCAACCTGACCGTGCTGTTCGTCATCGGCACCTATCGGCAGAGCTGGCGTTTCCTGTCGATCGGGGACGCGCTGTCGCTGGCGGTCAGCCTGCTCGCCAGCAGTTGGCTCATCTGGATGATGACCGCCGGGCTGATCGCGCCGCAGAAGATGATGCGCGGCGTGATGACCGTCTTCCTGACGGTTGACGTGCCGCTGACCGTCGCGGCGCTGCTGGCGGCGCGCGCGCTCCGCCGGCTGTTCTTCAAACATGTCCGCTCCGCCCGCCTGCGCCGGACCGTGCAGGCCCGCCGCCGCATATTGCTGTTGGGCGAGCTCGACTGGGCGCGGGTTATGGCGGACCTAGTCCCCACCGATGCCGGTTCGGGACTGGAAATCGTCGGCGTCATTTCCTTCGATGGGCATGATCGGCGGTTGCAGGTCGGCGGCCTGCCGATATTGGGATCGCCGGAGATGCTGCCCCGGATCGTCGCGGACCTCGACCGGGCGGGAAAGCGCCCGGTCAGCCTGGTGGTGCAGGAAAGCAGCGAGCGGCTCGACCGGCAGCAGATATTGCGCATCGCCAGCCTGGCGGAGCAGGAAAATCTGGTCGTCTCGCGTTTCCGCAATCCCTGGACCAGCGCTCAGTCTCTGGACGGCGACCGCATGGCGATCGAGAAGATGCCGCTGGCCGAACTGCTCGGGCGGCCGGAAATCACGGTCCAGCACAGCTATCTGGAGCGCGTCGTCACCGGCGCGCGGATCATGGTGACAGGGGCGGGGGGGACGATCGGCGGCGAACTGGTGCGCCAGCTCGCTTATTATGCGCCGGTCGAGATTGTGCTGCTCGATCACAGCGAATTTAATCTCTACGCGATCGAAATGGAGGCGCGGGAGAAATTCCCCCATGTCCGCTTCCACGCCGAACTCTGCTCGATCCGCCAGCGTCCCGCGCTCTGGCAGGTGTTCGAGCGGCGGCGGCCGGAGATCGTGTTCCACGCCGCCGCGCTCAAGCATGTGCCGATGGTGGAGGCCAATCCCTGTGCCGGGGTGCATACGAACGTGTTGGGCACCCGCAATGTGGCCGATGCCGTCTGCGAGTTTGAGGCGCGGGCGATGATCCAGATCTCCACCGACAAGGCGGTGAACCCCGTTGGCCTGATGGGCGCGACCAAGCGGCTGGGCGAACTCTATTGTCAGGCGCTCGACCTGATCGGCAGTTGCGATCCGGACAGCCCGCGTTTCTTGACCGTGCGCTTCGGCAATGTGCTGGGGTCGAGCGGATCGCTGATCCCGCTGTTCCAGCAGCAACTGGCGAACGGCAAACCGCTGACCGTCACCCATCCGGATATCGAACGCTTCTTCATGACGGTGCAGGAGGCGGTGCTGCTGATCCTCCAAAGCAGCGCCCGCGCGCTGGAGACGGATTCGGAACGCGGCACCATCTTCGTCCTCGACATGGGCGAGCCGGTGAAGATCGTGGAGATCGCCCGCCGGGTCATCCGCATGGCGGGGCTGCGCCCGGACATCGACGTGCCGATCAGGTTCATCGGCCTGCGCCCCGGCGAAAAGCTGTTCGAGGAGCTGTTCGACAGCAGTGAGGACAAGATCGAAAGCGCCATTCCCGGCATTTTCGAGGCCATGCCCTCGCCCATTCCGCTGGAAATGCTGGTGGAGGGCTTCGGTCAGCTCGCCCGGCTGATCGCGGCGGGCGATTCGGACGAGCTGATCCGGCTGGCCCATGAGATGGTTGCTGCCTCGGCCAGCTCACGCTGGGCGGAGATATTGCGGCGTCTGGCGGCCGAAAGCGCCGACACGCTGTTCATGATGCCGCACCCCGCCGAGATTCCCGCTGCCTTGCAGACCCATTTGCCGCGCGACGTCGCCTGACTTTTTTGAGGGAATCATGATGCAAGCCGTACCTGCCCCAGCCGCCCTCCCTCCGCGCCTCAGCCCGCTCGACCATCCCGCGCTGCGCTGGCCGCAGCATGAGGCGGATGAGATTGCGGCGGTCATGCACGTGCTGGAGAGTGGCCGGGTCAATTCGATGGTCCATGGCGAACAGAACCGCCAGTTCGAGGCGGAATTCGCTGCTTTCTGCGGCATGCCTCATGGCGTCGCCGTCAGCAATGGCACGGTCGCGCTGGAACTGGCGCTGCGGGCCTTGGGCATCGGGCCGGGGGATGAAGTGATCCTGCCCTCGCGCAGTTTCTTCGCCAGTGCGGCCTGCATCGTGGCAGTCGGCGCAACGCCGGTCTTTGCCGACATCGATCCCGTCAGCAACACGATCGCGCCGGAATCTGTCCGCCGGATGCTCACTAGCCGCACTCGCGCGATTCTGTGTGTGCATCTCGCGGGATGGCCCTGCGAACTGCATGCGTTGCGGGATTTGGCTGACGAAAAAGGGCTTTGGCTGGTCGAGGATTGCGCGCAGGCGCATGGGGCGACCTTCCATGGCCGCCCGGCCGGCAGCTTCGGTGATGCTGCCGCCTTTTCCTTCTGCACCGACAAGATCATGTCGACGGGCGGGGAAGGGGGCATGCTCCTGCTGCGCGATGAGGCGCATTGGAAGCGGGCCTGGGCCTATAAGGATCATGGCAAAAATCCGGACAAATTCTTCGCCCCCGCCACAACCGGCGGCTTCCGCTATCTGCACGACAGCTTTGGCAGCAACGGACGGATGACCGAAATGCAGGCCGCGATCGGCCGGGCGCAGCTCGCCAAGCTGCCCGGTTGGCTGGCCCGCCGTCGCCGCAATGCGGAACTGCTGATGCGGTTGCTGCAAGCCGATCCAGCCGTGGAGGTGCCGGTGATTCCGGATCATGTCGGCCACGCCTTCTACCGGCTCTATGTCACGATCGCCGCCGATCGGCTGGGCGAAAGCGAGGCAGCGCCGATCATCGACCGGATGGTGCGTATGGGCATGCCGGTCGGCAGCGGCTCCTGCTCCGACATGACGCGGGAGGCGGCCTTTGTGGGACTTGATGTGCGCCGCGACGGCTCGCTGCCCGTGGCGCAGGATTTGGGGCGCCGCAGCATCGCCTTCCCCGTAGACCATCTGCTCGACGATGAGGACATGCACCGCCTCGCCAACTGCCTTGAAATCGCGATGGTTGAGCTGGAATCGTGAAGGGACAAGCCATGATGACCAACGACCGCCTGCCGCACTTCGTCATCATCGGCGCCGTCAAGGGCGCGACGACCTGGATTCACAACCAGCTTCAGGACAATCCCGCCATCTACCTGCCCGCGCCGGAACCGCATTTCTTCAGCCAGGATCATCATCTCGGCCTCGATCATTATCGGCGCTTCTTCGATGGGGCGCGGCCCGATCAGATGCTGGGGGAAAAGTCCGCCGACTATCTCGCCCATCCGGACGCTGCGGAGCGTCTTGCCGTTGCCTTGCCCAAGGCGCGGCTGGTTGTGCAGGTGCGCAACCCGGTCGACCGCGCCTATTCCGATTACAAGATGTTGTTTCGCCGGGGCACCGTGACCAGGGGGCCGGAGCATTATCTGGACGGTCGCCCGAGCGGCCAGCCGCGCTTTCTGGAAGACGGCCTTTATGCGAAGCATTTGCGCCGCTGGCTCGACCATTTCAACGCGGAACAGATCAAGGTGATTCTGTTCGAGGATGTGAAGGCCGCGCCCGAAGCCACCGTCGCCATCGTCAGCGACCATATCGGCGCGCCCTGCCATTATTCGACGCAGGTGGGGTCCGATCCGCGAAACGACAGCAGCGAACGTTTCCTGCCCTTGCCGGTGCGCACCGCGCTCGCTCCGCTGAAGGAAGCGGTTCGTCCCCTGCGCGGTCATGCGGTTTTCGAACGGGTGCGTGGGGTGTTCGCCCGGCAGATCGCCTATCCGCCGCTGCCCCCCGAATTGCGCCAGCGCATGGTCGACTATTATGCGCGGGACATTGCCGATCTGGAGAATCTGATCGGGCGGGATCTCGGCCATTGGAAACAGGATCATCAGCTGGCGGCTTAACGGCACCGAAATCTCTCGGACGCCTCCTTTGAACCACTCCCAAAGCGTCGCCTCGCTCGCCCTTTTTGCCTGGCGCCGACCCGTTATTGCCCACCCCTGAATCAGCCGAGGGGCTTAAACTTCCGCTCATCCAATTGAGAGGGGACGCAGATGCGCAAACGGCTTTATCATGGTCTTTTCCTCGGCCTTTTTGCTCTGACCACGGCCTGTTCGGGCGGGCTTTCCGGGCTCGCCAACCTGCCGCCGGCACCGACCGTCGCCTATCGGCTGGGCGCGGGCGATGAGGTGCGGGTGGCGATACCGGGCCTCAGCGCCACCGATCCGGGCAACAGCAGCTATGTGATCAACGATCGCGGCCAGATTTCCCTGCCGGTGCTGGGCGATGTTGACGCGGGCGGCAAGACGGTGCCGGAATTGCAGGCCAATATCGCTCAGCAACTGACGCAACGCCAGTTGCTCAACGCGCCCACGGTCAGCGTCCAGCCGGTGAAGCTGCGCCCCTTCTATGTGCTGGGCGAAGTGAAGAGCCCCGGCGAATATCAATATCGCGCGGGCATGTCGGTGCTGGCGGCTGTGTCCGTCGCGGGCGGTTATACCTTCCGGGCGGAGCAGGGCAGCGTCGCCATCACCCGCATGGTCGATGGCCGACAAGTCGTCGGCCGCGCGGGCGAGCGGGACATGATCCAGCCGGGCGACACGGTGCGCATCTACGAGAAGTGGTTCTGATGCGCGGTCTGGTTTCGAGCGGCGCGGCTCTCGCGCTTGGCCTCGCCATGCCTGTCTCGGCGCAGGAACTGCAATCCCCCACGACGGCGCTCGATGCGCCCGAGGCGCTGTTCATACCCACCCCCCTGACGCTGGGCAGCGCGACGGTGGAGATCGGCGGCACGGCGCGGATCGAATATGACAGCAATATCTATGCCCAGGCCTTTGGCGAGAAGGATGATGTCCGCGCCGTCTTCCGCCCTTATGTGGAGATCAACCGCAAGGGCGGCGCGATCGAACTCAACGCCCGAGCCGAAGGGGATTTCCGCAAATATTTCCAATATGACAGCGAGGATGCGGCAGGCGGCAAGGTTGCGGCGGTCCTCAACTGGACCCCTTCCGCTTCGGACAAGCTGGCGGCGGCGGCAAGCTGGCAGCATATCATCGAGGATCGGGGCGAGCCGGAGGGCAATAGCGCGCCATCCATCGGCCCGCGTGAATTGAATGCGCTGGAGGGGGATTTGGCTTATACCCATCAGGGTGCGCGCCTCGGCTTCATGGTGAGGGGCACGGCGTCGCGCTTCCGCTATACCAAGGCGATCGACGACAACCGCGATCTCGACAATGCTGGCGCGCTGGCGCGGGTCATGCTGCGCGTGTCGCCGCTGATGAACGGTTTCGTCGAGGGATTCGCGTCGAAGCGCGATTTTCGCCGCACACCGCAACTGGGGGAAATCGACCGGGATTCGAAGACCTATGGCGCGCGCGCGGGGGTGGCGATAGATCCGGGCGGAACGATCCGGGGGGAGGCGGCGATCGGCGTCTATCGCTTCGACCCCCAGGATAAGCGGATCGAGCCGCGCACCCGCCTGTCCGCGCAGGTCGGGCTGGTCTATGCTCCCCGGCCGCGCACCGCGATCACGCTGGACGGTTTCATCGGCAATGTCGCCACCTACCGGACTGGCGTGCAATCGCGGGAGGACATGCGCTTACGCCTGGGGGTTGCCCAGGAAATACGCCACAATCTGCGCGGCGAGATTGGGCTGGTCTATCGCCGCAGCAAATATTTCGGCACCGGCCTGACGGAGAAGATCTACGGCGTGACCGGGGAACTGGAATATGCGCTCAACCGCCGCATGGCGCTGGCGGCCCAAGCCCGCTTTTCCAAGCGCGACAGCACCGACCCACTGGACGATTATGACCGCACCCGCATCGGGCTGGAACTGCGCGTCCATTATTGAGGCTGGCATTATTGATATCGGCTTAATTGACGCCGCCACCCAAAGAGGCAGCGCCTAACCCCTTCGCGCAATGGACTTGGGCTGCCCCGGCAAGGACACTGGCCCGCGTAACAGCGTGATTATTATTACAGGACTCCGCCGCCATGCTGGTAAGAGCGTCCAGGCCACCCATGCTCGCGTTCGTCCTTCCGGGGCTGGGCGCGGGCGGATCGGAACATATCGTCAGCCTGCTTTGCAACCATTTCGCGGCGCAGGGCTGGGCGATCACGCTGATCGCCTTTGAGGAGCCGTCGGCGCCCTCTTACTATGCCTATCATCCGGAGGTGCGGATCATCCAGCTGGGCATGAAGTCACGCCGCCGCGCCGCCGCGACCGGCGCGCTGGCGATGCTGCGACGACAGAGGCTGCTGAGGCAAGCGCTGAAGGCGGTAAGGCCCGAACTGGTGGTGAGCTTCCTGACGCGCACCAACATCCTTTCGGTGCTTGCCGCCCGGTCGCTCGGCATTCCCGTGATCGTGTCGGAACGCAACAATCCCGCGCTCCAGACGGTGGGGCCGGTCTGGAACCGGTTGCGGCAGATGACCTATCCGCGGGCCGCGGGCCTCATCACCATGACGCAAGGGGCGATGGACTGGTTCAAGAGCGCCATGGACGTAAAGGGCTGGGTCATTCCCAATCCCGTGCCGCCCGCCATCATGGGTGCGGAACGCAGGCCCGATGGCCGCACCATCGGCGCGGTGGGACGGCTGGTGCCGCAAAAGGGCTTCGACCTGCTGCTGGACGCCTTCGCGCGCGTTGCGCATGCTATCCCCGACTGGAAGCTGGCGATCTGGGGCGAGGGGCCGGAGCGGGCGGCGCTGGAACGCCAGCGCGACCGCCTCAGCCTGACGGGACGGGTCAGCCTGCCCGGCGTGACGGAGAAACCGGGTGAGTGGATTCCCCAATCCGACCTGTTCGTCCTGTCGTCGCGCTTCGAGGGCTGGGGCATCGTCGTGGGCGAAGCCATGGGCGCTGGGCTTCCGGTCATTGCCTTCGACTGCCAATGGGGTCCGGCCGAGATGATCGGGCATGGCAAAAGCGGCTTGCTGGTGCCCAATGGCGACGTGGCTGCGCTGGGGGAAGCGATCCTCTCCCTTTGCACCGATGAAGCCCGGCGCGAGGCTTTGGGAACCGAGGCGCAGAATCGGATGGCTCTGTTCGGCCATGATCAGGTGCTCGCCCGCTGGCAGTCGGTCATCACCGGCGTTCTCGATCATCATCGCGTGGGGGCAGGATCATGAACATGATGTCGTTGAAGGGCTTTGCGCGGGCGATGCGGCGGCGGTTGCGGGATGAACCGCATCTCCGCCTGGCCGCCGCGCGGGCCGACGCCTTCCTGGTGTCCTATCCCAAGAGCGGGCGCACCTGGCTGCGTTATCTGCTCTCCTGCTATTTCGCGGAGAGCGCCCGGCTGGGATTCGCGCCCGATCTCACCAGCACCTTCCGCGTCCTGCCCAATTTCGACCGCGATCCGGTGCGCGGCATCGACGCCTTTGTCGGACGAAGCGGCGCTGCGGCGCTGCCGTTGATCCTGGTCAGCCATCTGCCCTATCGTGATCGCCTGTTCCTCGACCGGCCGGTGCTGTTCCTGGTCCGCGATCCCCGCGACGTGATCGTGTCCGCCTATTTCCACGCGACCCGCCATAAAAAGAGCTTCTCCGGCGATATGGCCGCCTTTCTGGACGAACCCAAATATGGAATGGCGTCGCTGACCGGCTATCTGAACGGCTGGTCGGCGGGGCTGGAGGGACGGCCCCATCATCTGATCAGCTATGAGCATCTGCTTAGCGAGCCGCTCGCCACCGTTGCGGGCATCCTCGCCTTTCTGGGCGTCGAGCCTGAGGGCGATATCCTTGCCCGCGCCGTCGCCGCCGCCCAGTTCGACCGGATGCGCGACAAGGAACGCGGCGGCGGCATTCCCGGCCATGATTATGACCGCAATGACGACCAGAGCCTGCGCATGCGCAGCGGCAAGGCGGGCGCCTTTGGTGAGTGGCTGAACCCCGATCAGGCCGATCTGGTGCTGGAGCGGTGCCGTTCCGACCTGTCGCCCCGCGCCCTTGCCCTGCTGGCCGCCACCGGTGTCGACCTGACCCGCTAACATGCGCATCTGTTCGATCATCACCAGCTTCACATCGGGCGGCGCCGAAATGCTGGTCTGCAATCTGGCGGAAGCCTTTGCCGGGGCGGGGCACGAAGCGACCGTCATTTCGCTCAGCGATGCGGCGCAGGTCGGCAATGCGCCCGGCATCGAAACGGCGATGATGGCGCGCATTCGGCAGAGTGGCGCGAAGGCCTTTTCCCTCAACCTCGTCAACCGCAACAACTGGCTGGCGGGAGCGCTGGCTCTGCGCCGGGCGCTGCGATCGATCCGGCCCGATGTGATCCATGCCCATACGGCCCGCGCACTGTTTCCTCTCGCGCTTGCCATGCCCGGCGTGCCGGTGGTGCTGACCCATCATAACAGCCGCCTTTCCTTCCCTCCGGCGGCGTTTGCCCTCTTCGACCGCATTGTCGACAGCTATGTCGCGATCAGCGATCAGTGCGAGGCGCTGTTGCGCGGCCATGCGCGCAAGCCCATCCGCATGATCCTGAACGCGGCCAGCGCCCGTTTCCAGACGCAACAGCCCCGCTCTGCCGCCGGACATGATCCGATGATCCTCGCCGTCGGGACGGTGTCGGAACAAAAGGACTATCCGACCCTGCTCCGCGCCGCCCGCCCATTGTCCGACGCGCTGACGGCCCAGGGGCGCACGGCCCGCATCTGCATCGCGGGTGCGGGCCCCCAGTTCGACCAGCTTCGGGCGCAGGCCGTGGGAGAGCCAGTCGAACTGCTGGGTGTGCGAGACGATATTGATGCGCTGATGCGGCAGGCGGACCTGTTCGTGAACTGCTCGCTCTGGGAAGGCTTTCCGATTGCGATGATCGAGGCGGCGATGAGCGGCCTGCCGATCGTCGCGACGGCGGTGGCGGGCAATCGCGAAATGGTCATGCCGGGCGTCAACGGCCAGCTTGTCCCGCCCTCCGATCCCGCCGCGCTGGCGGAGGCGATCCTGGAGACGCTCTGCGACGATGCTCATTATGCCGCGCTGTCGCAGGGCGCTCTCCAAGCCGCCCGGCGTTTTTCCATCGAAAACTGCGCTACGGCCCACCTCTCCCTCTATCAGGAGCTGATCGATGCGCGTCGCGCTCCCCTTCGCGCTTCCCCGCTGACCCGGCCCATCTCGCCATGCGAATAGCGGCATTGACCGATATCCATGCCGCCAGCGATTCGCTGCAACTGGCCCTTACCGCTGCGCGGCGGGAAGGATTCGACCGGATGCTGATCCTGGGCGATCTCCTCACCTATGGCGTGCAGCCGCTGGAGACGCTGGAACTGGTGCAGGGCGCGGCGGCGCGTGACGGCGCGGTCCTGGTCCGGGGCAATCACGACCTGCTCTACCAGGAATCGCCCGCGGCGGAGGCCGTTCGCGCCGACCTGCCCGACTGGCTGCGCGAGAGCATCGACTGGACCGACGCCCATATTCCTCCCGGCTGCATGAAGGCATTCGACTGGCGGGATAGCTGGTCGCAGGGGCCGCTGTTCGCTGCTCATGCCAATCCCTTCGACTTTGGCGACTGGCGCTATATCCGTTCGGCGCAGGAGGCGGAGGAAGCCGCCGCGATGGTGGCGGTGCGCGGCTTTCGCTACGGCCTGTTCGGCCATGTTCACCGGCATCGCCGCTATGATTGCGACGCCGCCACCATCTTCACCCTCGCCTCGCTCGGTCAGCCCCGCGACGACCGGGACCGGACGCCGAAATGGGCGATGATCGAAATCAGGGGAGATTTTGTGACCATCGAAAGCCGCGACATCGATTTCGATCCGGAGGACCAGATGCACGCCATCCGCGCCACCACCCTGTCCGCGCCCACGCAGGAGCGGCTCTGCCGATTCTTCGCATGAAGATTCTCGTCACCGGCGCGGGCGCGGTCCTGGGGCAGGGCATCATCAAGTCGCTGCGGCAATCGACATTGGGGTGCAGCGTGATCGCGGCCGATCCCAATCCGCTGTCAGCGGGCCTTTATTGGGCGGACGGCGCCTATCGTCTGCCCTTCGCCAATGACCCGGCCTTTGGCGACCGAATCCATCAGTTGCTGGACCGGGAGCGGCCCGATGCCGTGCTGGTCGGCACCGATGTCGAGCTGTCCTGGTTCGCGGCGGAACGGCACCGGCTGGAGGCGCTGTTCGGGACGCATGTGCTGGTCAGCGATCCCCGCGTCGTCGCCATTGCCGACGACAAGCTGGAAACCGCGCGCTTCTTCGCGAGCGTGGGCCTGCCTCACCCCGCTTCGGCCGCCGCCGAGGATGAGGAAGCGGTAGAGGCGCTGATCGCCCATGTCGGCTTTCCGCTGGTGGTCAAGCCGCGCATCGGCGCCCGATCGGTCGGCGTATCGCTCGTCCATGATCGCGCCGAACTGGCGCTGGCGCGGGAAGGGCGTAGCGGTCTCGTCATTCAGCAATGCGTCGGCGACCCCGATTGCGAGTTCACCGCCAGCACGCTCGTCTTCGATGGCGAGGTGCAGGCGTCGATCGTGATGCGCCGCGACCTGCGCGACGGAAACACCTATCGCGCCTATGCCGCCGACTATCCCGAATTGAACGAACAGGTGCGGGCGCTCGGCCGGGCGCTGCAACCCTATGGTCCCGCCAATTTCCAGTTCCGCACCGATCCCGATGGAACTCCCCGCGTGTTCGAAATCAATGCCCGCTTTTCCGGCACGACGCCGCTGCGCGCCATGGCGGGCTTCAACGAGGTGGAGATGTGCGTGCGGAAACTGCTCCATGGCACGCCGATCGTGCAGCCGCCGGTGCGGTCGGGGGTGATCCTGCGCTATCTGGACGAGATGTTCGTGCCGCAGGAGCGCATCGACGCGGTGCAATGAGCGGCGACGCTCCCTTGCTGGCCCTGACCGGCGGTTCGGGCTTTGTCGGCCGTCATTTCGCGGTGGCCGCGCGCCGAAAAGGCTGGCGCATCCGCCACCTAGCCCGTCGCCGTCCGCCTGACGCTGATCCGGTGGATGAATGGGCTTTTCTCGACCTTTCGGCTGTCGAGAGCGCGGGGCTGGGCGGTTGCACGGCGCTGGTCCATCTTGCCGCGCATATTCCCTCCGACCATCGCGATCCGGCCGAAGCGGAGCGCTGCTGGCGGATCAATGTGCTTGCTACGCTCAAACTGGTCGATGCAGCGCTGCGGGCGGGCGTGGGGCGGATCATGCAGGCGAGCAGCGCCAATGCCTATGCCCCGGCCACCGAGCCGCCGGATGAGCATGCGCCGCTCTTTCCGCGCAGCAGGGGCTATTATCTCGGTTCGAAGGTCGGCCAGGAAATCTATGCTGCGGAGCGCTGCCGGGGGGAGGACGTCCTGCTCCAGACGCTGCGATTGGCTTCGGTCTATGGGCCGGGTCAGCAGAGCGGCGCGCTTGGCGCTATGGCGCAAGCCGCAGCCAATGGCGGGCCGATCCGCATCCATGGCACGGGAGCGTTCGGTTCGGACCTCGTCCATGTCGAGGATGTGGCGAAGGCGATGCTGCTGTTGCTGGCCAGCGACAGGGCCGGGCCGTTCAATGTCGGGAGCGGCGTATGCACCACTATCGCGGAACTGGCGCAATTGTTGGCAGAGCGCAGTGGCGTATCGGTGGTGCATGAGGCCGGAGCGAGGGAAGATTGCGGATTTCCTGCCCTCAATATCCACCGGTTGAAGGCGTTGGGCTATTCTCCGATGCCCTTGGAGCAGGGCGTTGCAACGATGCTCAAGGCGTCGATGCAAAGGATCTCAGGTGATAGGGCAGGATGAAACCCCAACGTCCGCCGGGATGACATGCTATACTGCCCTTCAGCTACCGTTCGGGCCGCCGCCGGTGTTGCTGCCGCCGCCACCGCCGCCCATGCCGCCGGCGCCGACCGCGCCGATATTGCCGAAAATCTCATCGAACAGGCTGCGATGGCGGCCCAGCGTCGGCGTCTTGTCGCCCGCAGGGGAAATCTTCGCGACTTGCTCCAGTCCCATGCGGTCCACAGCCACGACATTGCCGGCCGCATCGAAGCGGACGTGCAGCACGGTCTGCGACACCGGCTTGGGGTTTGAAAAAGCGAGCGAGCGCATGTCCCGCGACACATAATACCAGTCCTGGTCACCGAACTGCGCGGTAAAGCTCGGCCGGCCCAGCGTTCCTTCCACCGATGCGCGGTTGTCGATGCCCGGCTGCACCGAATCGACCAGCAGCTTGTCGACCTGATAGCCCTGATGGGTGCGGATGCGGGTGCAGCCCGACGCGCCCAGAAGCAGCGCGCAAAGGCCTGCGCCAAGCAAAATCCGCCCGGTGCGGGATTGGCGGCTGAACTGGCGCATGAACTTCTCCTGCGGGGGCACGCCCCGGACCTTGCCGAAAAACAAAGCCGCCATTGCATCGGGCGGCCGGGCGATCAATATGGAAATGCGCGGGCCTCGGCAAGGGGCCGCCGTTCGGTTCAGCCAGGAAACAGTCACAGTCATGCCCAGCATCTTTCAGCGTCTGTTCGCACAGAGCGACCCCAAGGACGCGATGCGTACCCTTTATAACGCCATCGTCGCGGAAGGTCGGCAGCCCCATTGGTATGTGGAGGGGCAGGTTCCCGACACGATGGACGGGCGGTTCGACATGATCGTCGCCATCCTCGCGCAAGCGTTGATGCGGCTGGAGGCGCAGGGCGGACGCCAGGAAAGCGTCTGGCTGACCGAGCTGTTCGTGGACGATATGGACGGCCAGCTCCGGCAGGAGGGCATTGGCGATGTCGTCGTGGGCAAGCATATCGGCCGCATGGTGAGCGCGCTGGGCGGGCGTCTTGCGGCCTATCGCGCGGCGCTGTCGGGCGAAGCGGAACTCAGCGAAGCGATCGCGCGCAATCTCTATCGTGGCGAGGCGCCGTCCGCCGATGCGCTGGCTCATGTCGAATCGCATCTGCGCTCGCGCTGGGTCAGGCTCGGCTGCCTCAGCCGCGATGCCCTGACGGCGGGAGACCTTGGATGAACGCTGTTCCCGAATTTTCGCGGCCTGTCCGAATCGATCAGCTTGCCCGCCATGCGCAGCCGGTGACCATCACCGCCGACGCCGCCGAACGCGAGGCGTTGGCCAAGCGCTTCCATCTGCTCGCTCTCGACCGGCTGGAGGCGGATTATGCGTTGAGCGAAGAAAATGGCGCTATCTTCGCCAAGGGGAGGGTGCGTGCCGCGCTGGCCCAGCCCTGCGTCGCGACCAGCGTGGCGGTGCCTGAAAAGGTGGATACCGATTTCCTCCTGCGCTTCGTCAAGGAAGGCGCAGAGGTGCCCGAAGCGGACGAGCTGGAACTGGACGCGGAGGATTGCGACACAATAGGTTTCGACGGCCTGGTCATCGACATGGGCGAAGCGGTTGCCGAGACGGTGGCGCTGGCCATGACGCCCTACCCGCGCTCGCCTAAAGCTGACAGCATCCTGCGCGAAGCGGGCGTGCTGAGCGAGGAGCAAGCCAGTCCCTTCGCCGCGCTGCTGTCGCTCAAGGACAAGAAATGAGGTTGGCGCGGGCGGTGCTGAGGAGCGGCTTCCGTTTCCCTTCCGTTCCGCCCTGTGGCATAAGCGCGGACCATGGAAGTCCCGCCGCGCAAGATCATCCATATCGACATGGATGCCTTTTACGCGTCGGTCGAGCAGCGTGACGATCCCAGCCTTCGCGGCAAGCCGCTGGCGGTCGGCGGCGGCGGTCCGCGCGGCGTAGTCGCGACGGCCAGCTATGAAGCGCGCAAATATGGCGTCCGCTCCGCCATGCCCGGCGCCAGGGCGCGGCGGCTCTGCCCCGACCTGCTGTTCGTCCGCCCCCGTTTCGAGGTCTATCGCGCTGTTTCGGCGCAGGTGCGGGAGATTTTCTCGCGCTTCACTGACATCATCCAGCCGCTTTCGCTGGACGAAGCCTATCTCGACGTCACGCTGAACAAGCCGGGCATCGCTTCGGCCACGCGCATAGCGGAGGAAATCCGCCGCCTGATCCGGGAGGAAACCGGGCTCACCGCTTCGGCTGGAGTGTCCTATAACAAGCTGATCGCCAAGCTGGCGTCCGACCAGAACAAGCCCGACGGCATCTGCGTCGTCCGGCCGGAGGAAGGGGCGGCCTTCATCGCGAACATGCCGGTGCGGCGCATCCATGGCGTGGGGCCGGTCACGGCGAAGCGGATGCAGGCGCTCGGCATAGAAACCGGCGCGGATTTGCGCGCTCGCAATCTGGCCTTCCTCCAGCATCATTTCGGCAGCGCCGCCCATTATTATTATCGCGCCTCGCGGGGCGAGGACGACCGCCCCGTGCACGAACGGCAGGAACGCAAATCGGTCAGCGTCGAGGATACTTTCTTCGACGATCTGACGACCGAGGACGCGCTGATCACGGAAATCGACAGGATCGCAGTCAACCTCTGGAGCCGCATCGAAAAGAGCGGCGCCTATGGCCGGACGGTCGTGCTCAAGGTCAAGTTCGCGGATTTCAGGATCATCACGCGGTCGAAAAGCTTCGGCGGCCCGGTGCGCTCGCCCGACATATTGGCGGAGACGGGCCGGGCGCTGCTGCGCGCCCAATTGCCGCTACGCATGGGGGCGCGGCTATTGGGTCTGGGCGTCCACAATCTCGATCAGGAGGAACCGGACGGGGAGGCGGGCGAACAGCTCCGCCTCCTGCTCTGACGGTTCAGAAGGGCAGCCAGTTCCGCTTCTCGGTGAACTTCATGTAACCGGCGTTGACGCCCAGCCGGTAACCCACGCCCAGCCGGATCGGGATCAGCACCACGCTGCCCCAGCGCAGATAGCTGGCGGTGAAGCCGCCCACCAGATAGGCCGTGCCCTCGGCTGCCGGGAAGCGGTGATAAAGTTCCTGGGTATCGTAGAGATTGTAAACGAGCACGAAGGTATTGGCCGCATTGCCGCCCACGTCGAAGCCGATGGACGGGCCGGTCCAATAGACCTCGCGCTTGCCCTCGATCTTGTGATTGAGCGTGCCCGAACCATAGCGCAGGCCGACGACGAACGCGCCCGACGCCTCGCGCCCGGCAATATAGGCATTGGGCCGGCCCTGATCCTTCAGGATCTTCTCGATGATGCCGGCCAGCCCTGCCGCGCCCTTGCCGAACACTCCCTCGGCCGCGCCGATCAGGTCGTCCTGCTGATAGGAATCGCCGGGAGCGATCGCCGCGGGGGGAGAGTTGGCCGTCACTGGCGCGCCGGTCGCCGTGGAGTCTGAAGCGGCCGGGGGCGGATTATAGGGCGCGCCGCTGTCGGCGGGCGCGCTGCTGCCCGACTGGACGTCGGGATCGATGCCCGGATCGCTGGGCGTGCTGTTCTGCTGCGGCACGGGCGCCAGGTCGGAATCGATGGCGCTGTTGGGATCGACGGTGCGCACTTGCGCCTGTGCGGCGACCGGCGCCAGCGTCATGCCCGCCAGCGCGACCGCCAGAGCGCCCGCCCGCGCTGCGCGGGCCGATACCCGCCCCAAAATCCCGATCATGCCCGCTACTCCCCAAAGAACCCGCACTTCAACCATATTTCAGATTATCGGGGAACAAGCTGAAACGACAATGAACGAACGGCGACCCGAGTCGATTCCGCGCCAGTCCGAATCCTCTTTTCGAAATAAGCGCGATTTTTCTCCGCTGCGGACCGTTGCCATGCATGAAAGCCGCCGCTATAGGCCGACATCTAGCCACTGCTCACCTCATCCGGTGGGCGAATTCGTGCGGAGACGTGGGTGAGTGGCTGAAACCAGCGGTTTGCTAAACCGTCGTAGCCTTAAGGGGCTACCGAGGGTTCGAATCCCTCCGTCTCCGCCACCTTTTCCCCTATCCACTTGAGATCGGGGCATTTTTTGTTCCCCGATCTTAAAGCCCCACATTTGGCCCCACACTGACCCGGAAAGTTCGATGCCACGAGTCCAGCCTTCTTTGACTTCCTTTGCCTATCTGTGATTGGTCGCCAATGCAGGGAAGGGACTACTGCGCCGGAGCGGACTAGAAGGGATTCTTGTTTCTAGAGGCCCCCGGGAGGGGGATTTAGATTCGGCAATGGGGGACGGGGGTTCATGATGTCTCGCAGAATTTTTGGGATTTTTTCGAAGGACTATCCAAAAGGTGTGCTTTTTTCCTGACACACGCCTTTTACAAACGGCGGGATTAGCGCGACCTATTCAACGCGACATTCGGCACCGCCGCTTAACCGTCGTCCTGATAGTCAGTTCGCCCGCTTAACAAAAAGCGCGGTGAAGCTCAGCGTAATCGGCACAACGAGCCCGAGCACAACGCCCAGAGGGCCATATCTTGCCACAATACCCCAGCTATACGTCGCTTTTTGAAAAGGCAGAAAAGCGTTGGGATTGGGCACCTCCGAGAGCGGGAGGATCATCATCGAGCGGCTGTAATCCAGCGCTGAACCCAACCGAATGAAGATCAAGAACAAAACCACCGAAATAGCGAGTAGTGCGATCACAAGAATCTTCCTTTGATCGGCATTCGCATTCGCCAACCCAGTATGGGGCCTTACATCGAGCAGGGATTTTGATTCGGAGACTGAACGATTCGAATCAAATGTGCTTTGCGCATTCTCGCTCGAGGTACCTGCCGTCACTCCATCGGAAGGTTGGACTGCCGCATATGGGGTTCGAACGCAAAAAGGTTGGACCCAGGAACAGCTTGCCTTCGAAGCAGATGTGAAGCGCAGTTACATAAGCGAAATCGAAAGCGGGAAACGCAACCCGTCTCTGGATGTCGTGGAGAAGATCGCAAAGGCGTTGGATGTCAAACTCGGATTATTGATGGAATGAGGCCATCCATGATTATGCAATCCAGTCGGGTCGTAGCGCATCTTTGAACTGCTCGACGCTGACCTGCCTGTCAAACGGCGTTCAAAAGGGACCCCCGATCGGCGTCGAAGAGGGACCCCCTTTTCAGATAATATGATGCTGGTTTGTTGAAGATGGCCTTGCGCTGCGTGCGGCGGAGGGCGGGCGTAGCCCGA
>NZ_JABBGL010000014.1:0-113130 GCF_012927365.1 Sphingobium sp. TB-6
TAGGCATGCCGCCAGCGTTCGTTCTGAGCCAGGATCAAACTCTCAAGTTTGATGTCCGATCCATATCCAGGCGGAATAAGCCCAAACATGAACCGCTCATTTTCAGGAGCCATTCCTGCACAAATTTACTTACATGGTTACGTAAGGACATTGTGAGGTCTGGCTAAATTTAACCGAGCACCCGGCGCCTGAAAGCCGCCAAGACCCGGAGCCGCCGCCCACATGTCCCTTCATCATACTAACAATGTCAAAGAACACACCAAAATCAGAAGCGGACAACCAATCTTCCTCGAACTTTCATTCGAGGATTTGGCCATCCTTGATACTGGCGACCGATCGCAGCGAAAACCGGAGGGCATCACCGCGTCGGTGGAGTGGCATCTAGGCGCGTCGAATGAGTCGGTCAACAGGAAAAATAGGATTTTCGGAAATTTCCTTCAAACCAAAGGGAAAAGACCGGCCCAACGCTCTTCGCGCCGCTCAGGCCAGCGGCTCACCGGCCCAGGTTTCCGTGTCGATCTGTGCCTGGGCATCCTTGGGATACCGTGCGCCGGAAACCGCCTCGAACGTGAAGATCGCGTCCACCCCCGCGAACAGATCGTCAGGCAGGTCGAGTGAGAGCGTCGCCAGATCTTCATCCAGATGCGCGACGCTCGTCGTCCCCGGAATCGGCACGACAAAATCCCGCCGCGACAGCAGCCAAGCCAGGCAGAGTTGCGCCGCCGTGCAGCCCGCTTCATCCGCCAGCGCCTTAAGCCTGGCCGCCAGCGCCAGATTCGCCTCCAGATGTGGGGATTGGAACCGGGGCATCGCGCCGCGAATATCGCCCTCGGGCACGCCTTCAGGCCCGACATTGCCGGCCAGCAGGCCGCGAGCGAGGGGCGAGAAGGCCACGAAAGCCGTGCCCAGTTCCGCACAGGCATCCAGCACCGCCAGTTCGGCATTCCGGCTCCAGGGCGAATATTCCGTTTGCATCGCCGCGATCGGGTGAACGGCATGGGCACGACGCAGGGTTGCAGCCGACATTTCCGACAGGCCGATGGCGCCGATCTTCCCCGCCTCCACCGCGCGGACCAGAGCGCCCACCGACTCCTCGATCGGCACCTTCGCATCCAGCCGATGGAGATAGTAGAGATCGATATGATCGGTCTTCAACCGCCGGAGCGAATCTTCCAGCACCCGGCCAATCGCGGCGGGCGAGCCGTCGAGGCCACGCTTGCCGTCGATCTCCCCCAGCACGCATTTGCTCGCCAGAGTGAATTCGGTCCGGCGGTGCATCAGGGTACGGCCAACCAGTTCCTCATTGGCGCCGAAGCCGTAGAGCGCCGCCGTATCGAAAAAGGTCACCCCCCTATCCAGCGCATGAAGCAGCAGCCGCTCCGCCTGTTCCGGCTCGGGCCGGGGCAGATAGGCATGGCTCAAATTCATGCAGCCAAGGCCAATGGCAGAAACTGTATGAGGTCCAATCTTCCGGGCAGGCAGAGCGTCGGTCATATCAGAGCGGCAATCCTATGCTATTTTCCGCGATCACGGCCTGCGCCGCAACCAGGGAAAGGATATAGTCAAGATCGGCAACCTGCATCCAGCGGTCGAACGCATCATTCTTACGGGAAGCAATGCATCAGCTTGGCAAGCTGCCGGGGAAAACATTCGGAACCCGCGCTCCTACGGAAGCGGGTGCACAGGTCAATAGAAGGAGAAACTCGCAAGACAATTCAGAAAGACGGACCATCAACTCACATTCAGCACGACCACCTGATCCTGCGCGTCGCGCAGGCGGATGTAGAGTTTGCCGTTCCGGGGCGCCGGGACTGCCAGCTTTGACCCGGTAAAGCCCTGAGCGACCACCGTTGGCTTTTCAAAGTCCGGCGTGCCGTCCACGGCATCGATCAGGAACAGATCGCGCCCCTTGATCGTGCAATCTTGCGCCTCGCAACGGACATTCTCGATATGCGGCAACCGCGCCAGCGTCACCAGAGGCTGCCAATCGCTTGGCCCCTCTTCCCGCAGCAGCCGGAAGCGCAGCGGCCCCGACACAGGCGCCAATATCCCCGGGTCGAGCGTCGCCACCATCACATCCGGGCCAGAGAGACGGAGCCCATTGGCGCTGGCCAGTCTGACCGACTTCGCGCCGTCCGCCGAAACGACCTCCAGCGCATCATCGGGCCGAAACGCTACGCCCTGATCCGCCCGCACAGAAAAGACCAACCGCCCATCATCCGGCAACAGAGCGTCTCCCGGCAGTTGCAAGGGATGCGCTTCGTTCGCCGCACCGGGCGAAACGCTCTTGCCGAGCAGCGTCACGCGGGGCCGCGTCTCCTCGACCGTCGCGGCAAGATTGACTGAACGCCCGTCCTTCAGCCTAATCCGTGCCGTCACCCGATCTCCTGCCTTGAGTGCCGCGCCATCGCCCTTCGCCACCAGCCGCAGCCGGTCCACCGACCCGTCACGCGTCAGTCCATCGGGTTGCAGGGTCATGCCGGACAGCTCGACGCCCGCGACCTGATCCAGCCGCTGGCCCGAGAGGATCGCGCTATTGTCCCCCGCATGCAGGCCGAGGCCGTCCAGCCGGCTCGCCTGGGCATAGGCCTTGAGCGATAGCATGGAGGACTCCGCCCTACCCTGATATTTGACCTCGACCCTGATGTCGCCGGGCTTGCTATCGGCCAGCGGCAGGGAGAGCGTCAGCGCGTCGGTGCCCTGCACTTTCCACGGCAAAGATTGCGGCGCCCCGTCGCCCTGTCGCAGTACCACACCCTCGACGCAGGCGGGCGCTTCCCCGGTCAGGGTCAGCGCATTGTCGCGCCCGACGACCAGCGTCGGCGCTTCACCAGCGACTTTCCAAGACGCATCGCCGGGCAATTGCAGCGCGAAATCGGGGCCATCGAACCGCTCGAAGCCCCAATAGCCGGAGAGATGCCCCTTCACCGTGCCCTGGAAGGCAGCGGGTAGTGGGTCACTGCTCCTGACGACATAGCCGCCGCGATCCGCCCGCGCCTCGACGGGCAAGTCGACCGTCTCGCCGTTTGCCGCCGTCAGCTTCACCGTCATATTGCGCGCATAGGCGGTCGAATAGATAAGCGGCGCGCCCTCGACCGGCAGCACCACGCCCGGCCGCGCGGCGCAGATCGGGCCATTGGCGGCGCTGCGCAGGCGCGGCGGGCTGTCCGCCTCGATCGCGGGCATGCCGACGACCAGCACGGATTTGGGCTTCTGGAAGGAGGGCGCCTTGTTGAGCAGCAGGGAGGCGCTTGCGTCACGCCGGATGCTGAGCGTCGGCAGATAGTCGAATTCCGGATTGCTGAACGCGCCGAATATCTTCGCCACGTCGCGCACCACGCCGATATAGGGGCTGTAGAAACCATAGCCCGCCTCCCGCGTGGAACTGAGTTGCAGCGCCAGGTCGGTCGGCGTGCCGGTCAGCGTCTCCGCGATCGAGCTGCTGTGGACGTCCGCCAGCACCAGATGCTCGCGGTTTTCGAGCAGACAGCTCGCCTGAAGCTCGACCACCTTGGACAGGCATTCGTCATTGAGCTTCATCGACAGGCTGCGCGCCAAGGCCGGGGCGACCGAGCGCAGATATTCGGGATGGCTGTTTTCCTGCGCCCGGATCGCCGCCATGAAGGCGTCCAGCCGCGAGCGGTCGAGCGAGGCCTGGTTCAATTCCTGCGTCGCCCGGATGAACTCGCCCGGCTTGCCGCGCACGGCGTCGACGATCGCGCCTTCCGCCCCGCCCGTGTCAGGCACCATGAACAGCGTCATCTGCCGTGCGCCCTTGGGCACGGTCAGCGTCAGGCTATTCTCCTTGTCTTTCTTCTTCCAGGTTTCGGCGGCCCTGATCCAGTCCTTGGGCGGTGGATTGGTCGCCCCGCGCAGGAAAGTGGAGAGCAGCAGGAAGCGCACACCCTGATCCTCCGGCAAGTCGGCCTTGATCGACAGCTTGTCGCCTTCGGCCAGGCTGGGCACCTGCGCAATCGGCAGCACGTCCTTGTCCCGCGTGACCGTGATGCGCAGCCCCGGCCCGCCAAGCTCGAACGGAGCGGGATCGGCGGCCAGCGCCGATGCGCCCGACAAGGCGATGCTTGCCACGCCGCAAGCCCAAGGCAAGATCCTCAATCGGCTCGGCAGCGGCATAACGTCCCGGTATCTTCCTGTCAGCGATCCAGATCCCGCTGTCCCACATCGGCTCCCCAATTCCAAGAGCAGGGCAGACGCAACAGGCTTTGCGACGAAGGGCGGATGCGGCGGGACGAATGGCCCGGATCAGGGCAGGATCAGGGCGGCAAAGTCATGCAGGCTGGGCAGCACCGCCGCGACCAATGCCCGTTCCGCCTCGGTCGGCGGCAGCAGGTCGGGCACCATCACCGTCGCCATGCCCGCTCCTGCGGCGGAGCGGACGCCGGCATAGCTGTCTTCCACCGCGACCGCTTCGGTCACGGCGACGCCCAAGCGCTTTGCCGCGAGCAGATAGGGTTCGGGATGCGGCTTGGGCCACTGGACATCGTTGCGGGTCACGACCGCTTCGAAATAATCGAGCAGTCCCGCCTTTTCGAGCCGTCGACAGGCATAGGGCGCCTCGGTCGAGGTCGCCACCGCCATCGGGATGCCCGCAGAAGTAAGCCGCGCCAGCAGCGCTTCGACGCCGGGCAAGGCGCGGGAAGACGCGCCGCGCATTGCCCTCGAAAATGGCGTGGCGTTCGGCATCGCTGATATCGAGCGCGTCGACATAACGCTTGGTATCGTCGAAATAATGGCCCGTCGTCGGATCGATGCCGCGCACCGCGCCGACCATTTCCGATCCGAACAGGATATTCTTGTTGTCGATCACGTCCGCCAGCAGGTCGATGCCCGGCTGATGATAGACGCAGGTGTCGAAGAAGATGTTGTTCATGAGATGCGTGTCGAGGCCGGGCTTCTTCAACATATCGGCAAGACCCCGATAACGTCCCCCGGACGGCGCCGATATGCGGGCATTTCGCCGACTGCTCGACAGCCGCGATGATATATGGACCAAGGTGACCTGCCCCGACCGGCTCGACCCCCTGGGCGCGCCTTGGGACGATTTTGCTCATGCGGTCGCGCCGCTGGTGGCGGATTATCAGGATCGGGTGCTGTGGGGCACGGACTGGCCGCATCCGAACATGGAAAAGGCGATTCCCGACGATGGCGCGCTGGTCGACATGATCCCCCGCATCGCGCCAACCGCCGAATTGCAACGCAAGCTGCTCGTCGCCAATCCCATGCGGCTTTACTGGCCCGGCGAATAGCGGCGGTCGCGTGCCTCAGCCAATGAGGAAGCGGCCCTATAGCGCACGTAATGCGCGCGCAGACCGCACCGACATCAACGGGATCGAGCCGAGCAGCCCGATCCCCAGCGTCAGCACAGCGCCCGCGCCCAAAGTCGACAGCACCAGCAGCCAATCGGGCGCCCAGCCGAACTGGAATATCTGCACAATCACGAACCACGCCGCCGCCAGCCCCAGCGCCAGCGCCACCAGCGCCAACACCCCGGCGAGCAGCGCATATTCGATCGCCTGCGCGCCCAATATCTGCCCGCGCGTTGCGCCGAGCGTCTTCAGGATCACGCTGTCATAGGCGCGCGCCTGCCGCGACGCCGCGATCGCGCCAATCAGCACGGCGATGCCCGCCAGGATCGCGACCGATCCGGCCAGCACGATCGCGGTCGACATCTGTCCCAGCAAAATAGTGACCTGCGCCACCACCTCGCCGACCGCGATGATCGACACCGAGGGGAAGGCCGCCAGCAGCGCACGGGTCATCGCGCCCTCCGACGCGCCTTTCGTCGCAATCGTCGCTGACAGGCTATGCGGCGCGCTGCGCAGCGTGTTGGGCGAAAAGACCATGATATAGTTGAAGCCCATCGTCTCCCAGTTGACCTGCCGCAGGGAGGCGATCCGCGCCTCGATCTCGCGTCCCAGCACCGACACGGTGAGCCGGTCCCCGACGCCAACGCCCATCACCTTCGCCGCTTCGCGGTCGAGCGAGATCAGCGGCGGCCCGGCATAGTTTCGGGTCCACCATTGCCCCTTCACCAGTTCCGATCCCTCGGGCAGCGTCTCGCTATAGGTGACGCCCCGCTCGCCGCGCAGGAACCAGGCGCCTTCGGGCAGTTCCTTGAGGTCCGCCACGCGCTGCCCGCCATAGGCGACGATCGTTCCGCGCAGGGTCGGCACCATGTTGACCTTGGCTCCCGGCGCCTCTTGCGCGACGAGCGAGAGGAACCGGTCCTTCCCGGCAATGGGGATGTCCAGCACGAACTGGTCGGGCGCGGTGCGGGGCACGGTATTGCGGATTTCGGCGCTGAGGCTCGACTGGATCGCGGCAAGCGTCACGAACAGCGTCAGGCCCAGCCCGAGCGCCACCACCAGCGCCGAGGTCTGCGCGCCCGGCCGGTGGAGATTGGCCACCGCCAACCGGGCAAGGGGACGGCGCGGCGCGGGTGCCCGGCGTGCCAAGCGCCGGACCAGCAGCCCGATCCCGGTCAGCAGCGCCAGCACGGCGGCGACGGCGCCCAGCATCGACGCCGCGAACCATGGCTCCCGCGCCGTGCCCAGCGCCAGCGCGACGGCCGCCGCCCCGGCCGCGCCCACCGCGATCATGCTCGCGCGGTCGAAACCGCGCCGCTTGTCCACCGTCTCGCGAAACAGCGCGGCGGCGGGCAGGGTGCGCGCATGCGCCAGCGGCGGCATGGTGAAGATGAAGGCGATCAGCAGGCCGTAAAGCGCGCTGGTGACGAGCGGCCAGGGCGCGATGGCAAAGCCCGGCTGCACCGGCAATATGTCCCGCATCGCCGCCACCAAGCCCAGCGGCAGCACGACCCCCGCCGCCAGCCCGCAGCCGATCGCAAGCATGGCGACCGCGCCGATCTGCATCAGATAGATGCGCGCAATGTCGGCGGACGACGCGCCCAATATCTTCAGCGTCGCGATGCCGTTGCGCTTGATCGCCAGATAGGAGGCGACGCCGTTGCTGACCCCGATCCCGGCGATGGCAAGCGCGGCGAGGCCGATCAGCGACAGGAACTGCCCCATCCGCTCCAGAAAACGGCTGGTCCCCGGCGCTGCCCCGTCGCGGTCCTTGATCTCGAAGCCGGAGGACGCAAAGGCGCGTTTCAGCCGGTCCCCGGCCGCCCCGGCATCCCGGCCCGCCGCCATGCGGATGCGATATTTGCTTTCGTAGAGGCTGCCTGGCTGAATGAGGCCCGTACGCCGGATGCCCTCCATCGACGTGAGGGCGACCGGCCCCAGGGTGAAGCCCTCGCCCACGCGATCGGGCTCGTCCGCGATGATGTCGCGGATGCGGAAGGTCGCCGTGCCATAGCGCAAGCCATCGCCCGGCTTCACGTCCAGCCTGTCCGCCAGTGCTTGTCCGATCACCAGCTCATTCGGGCGCATCGACCCGGCGCGCCCGCTTTTCAGCGTCAGCGTGCCGTAGAGCGGATAGGCCGCGTCCACGCCCTTGAGTTCGGTCAGCACGGCGGATGGACCTTTGCCCTCCCCGACCCGCTGCGCCATTGCGCGCAGCCTGATCGTCTCGCTCAGCACACCTTCGCGCCGGAACGCGGCTTTCTCGGCCGCGCTTGCCTCACGCTGCGACATCGCCACTTCGACATCGCCACCCAGCAGCAACTGCCCCTTGCTCGCAATCTCTCCCGTGATCGCGGCGGTCAGGCCGCCGATCGTCGCCAGCGTCGCAACGCCCAGGAACAGGCAGATGAACAGCAGCCGCAGCCCCCGAAAGCCGCGATGCAGGTCGCGCCGGGCGATCCGCCAGCAGCCCCGCCAGCCCAGCCCCCCTCGCCCGCCAAGCCCCGTCACGGCCTCCGGTCCGCGATGATCAGGCCGTCGCGCATCTCGACGATGCGGTCGCACCGCTCGGCCACCCCAGGATCATGGGTGATGATCACCAGCGTCGCGCCGTTCGCTTCCCGCCGAGCGAACAGCAGTTCGACGATCGACCCGCTGGTCGCGCCATCCAGATTGCCGGTCGGCTCGTCGGCAAAGATGATGTCCGGTCCTGGCGCGACGGCGCGGGCAATGGCCACGCGCTGCTGCTCGCCGCCCGAAAGCTGGGCGGGATAATGATGCAGCCGATGCCCCAGCCCCACCGCCTCCAGCTCGCTCGCCGCGCGGGCGAAGGCATTCGCGAACCCCGCCAGTTCCAGCGGCACGGCGACATTTTCCACCGCCGTCATGGTCGGCAGCAGGTGGAAGCTCTGCAACACGATGCCCACGCGCCCGCGCCTCGCCCGCGCCTCGCCCGCGCCAGCGCGTCTTCGTCCAGCGGTCCGTAATCAATCCCCGCGACCCGCACCTCGCCTCCGCTCGCGCGCTCCAGCCCCGACAGGATCGCCATCAGCGACGACTTGCCCGACCCCGACGGTCCCAGGATCGCCAGGCTCTCCCCCCTGGGGATGGAAAGGTCGATACCCTTCAATATTTGGGTGGGCGCTTCGCGGGTGCCGAGCGAGAGGGTGACATTGCGCGCTTCAATCGCGATATGGGCGAGGGAGGACGAACCGTGCATCAGCGAAAGGAACCCCATGAAGGCGGGAAGATGGTCGATATATGTGGGCGCGGTGGCGATTGTGCAATTGCTCACCGCCTGTTCGGGCGAACCAGCCGCCAGCAACAGCGCCGCGCCGTCCGCGCAGGCGCAGAATAGCGCCGCCCCGGTCGAAGACGGCAAACTCGTCCTCGTCTTCGGTGACAGCCTCTATGCGGGCTATGGCGTGGCCCAGAATGAAAGCTTCCCCTTCCGCCTCGAACAGGCGCTGAAGGCCAAGGGGCTGGCGGTTCAGGTCCGCAATGCCGGGGTTTCAGGCGAAACCTCTTTGGGGGGCATGCAGCGCCTCGCCTTCACGCTGGACGGCCTGCCGCGCAAGCCCGACCTGCTGCTGCTCGACCTTGGCGGCAACGACATGTTGCGCGGTCTGGCGCCGGAGGACAGCGAAAAGAATCTGCGCGCCATATTGGACCAGCTCAAGCAGCGGCAGATCCCAGTGCTGCTCACCGGCATGCTGGCCGCGCCCAATATGGGCAAGGATTATGGCGCAAAGTTCGACGCCATCTATCCCCGGCTGGCTAAGGATTACGGCCTGCCGCTCTACCCCTTCTTCCTTGAAGGCGTGATCGGGAATCCCAAGCTGATGCAGGCCGATTCCATCCATCCCAATCCGGCCGGGGTGAATGTGATCGTCGGCAAGGTCGCGCCGGTCGTGACGGGGTTGCTGAAGGACGCCTAAGCGCAACGTGCTCCTGCCTTCGCAGGAGCACGCTGTGCCTACCCTCTCACCCAATCATCATCAGGCTCGCATTACCCCCGGCAGCCGTCGTGTTGATGGAGGTCGACACCTCCTCCAGCAACCAGTCGAGCGGATACCCCCCATCCACCCCCGCCGCATGGACGCTGATGACCGGCCCCGGCAAGTCGGCCACTTCCTGAACCACCGCACCAATCCGCCCGGCATCCCCCTCAACCAGCACCGCTCCAAGCGGCCCGTCCGCCTGTGACGCGAAATGCGCCGCAATATGCGCAGGCAACCCCTGCGGCAGCGCCATGTCCCGCAACACCCCGCGATTGCCAGTCGCCAGCATCGCCGCCATCTGCTGCAACAGCCCCTGCCGCGTCGCGGGCCGCATCCCGATCTGCCCACGCGGATGCAGCGCATAGAGGTTGCGCTCCCCCACCGGCCCCGGCAGCACCACCTCCACCCCTAGCGCCGACGCATCGCCATAACGCCGCGCCATGGCCGAAGCCTCCGCTTCACCCTCCGCTGCCAGCCAATCGGCAAAATCGCTGAGCGGCGACCGGAGCGAACCCGCCCGTTCGGCAAAAACCGGGGGCGTGGTCACCAGCCGTCCCAGATAGAGCGGCCCACCCGCCTTGGGCCCAGTACCCGACAGGCCGCGCCCGCCAAAGGGCTGCACCCCAACGATCGCGCCGATGACGTTGCGGTTCACATAGAGATTGCCCGCCTTCACTCGCCCGGTCACCTGCGCGATGGTGTCGTCCAGCCGCGTGTGCAGGCCGAAGGTCAGGCCATAGCCGGTCGCATTGATCGCATCGATCAACGCGTTCAACCCGGCTCGTGGAAAGCGGATGACATGCAGTACCGGCCCGAAAACCTCGCGCTTGAGTTGCGCTATGTCGTCGATCTCGATGATGGTGGGCGGCACGAAGCTGCCGTGCGCCGCTTGGTCCGGGAGCGTTTGCTGCTCCACCGCGCAGCCCAGAGCGCGCATCGAGGCGATATGCCCCTCGATCCCCGCCTTCGCATCCTCGGTGATGACGGGGCCAATGTCGACCGCCAGCCGGTCGGTCCGCCCGATGCGCAATTCCCGAAGCGCGCCCTTCAGCATCGTCAGCGTCCGGTCCGCCACATCCTCCTGCAAACAAAGGATGCGCAGCGCCGAACAGCGCTGCCCCGCGCTGTCGAAGGCCGAGGCGATCACGTCCGCCACCACCTGTTCGGCCAGCGCGGAGCTGTCGACGATCATCGCATTCTGCCCGCCCGTCTCCGCGATCAGGGGGATGGGCCTACCCGAAGCGGAGAGACGGGATGCCAATTGCCGCTGGATCAGCCGCGCCACTTCGGTCGATCCGGTGAACAGCACTCCGGCGGTCTGTGGCGCCGCCACCAGCGCCGCGCCGATCTCGCCCGCGCCGGGGATCAGTTGCAGTGCGTCGCCCGGCACGCCCGCCTCGTGCAGCAACCGCACCGCCTCCGCCGCGATCAGCGGGGTTTCCTCGGCGGGCTTGGCCAGCACCGAATTGCCCGCGACCAGCGCCGCCGCGATCTGCCCGGTGAAGATCGCCAGCGGGAAATTCCAGGGCGAAATGCAGACGACCGGCCCCAAAGCCGCCTGCGCCGGGCCGAAAGCCGCCCGCGCCTGGGCCGCATAATAGCGCAGGAAATCGATCGCCTCCCGCACCTCGGCTATGGCGTTGGGCAGCGACTTGCCCGCCTCCCGCACGATCAGGCCCAGCAGGATCGGCATGCGCGCCTGCATCGCGTCGGCGGCCCGCTCCAATATCACGGCCCGTTCCTCCACCGGCACTTGCGGCCATTCGCTACCGACAGCGCGAATGACCGCCGACCGCGCATGATCCGCCGACGCTTCGAACACTGTCCCGACGAGATCGCGCCGGTCGGCGGGGTTGAGCACCAGCCGCGCCGTGCCTTCCCCATTCTCCGGCGCGGCCGTCCAGTCGATCGCCGCGCTTTCCGCCAGCGCCTGCGTCAGCGCCGCCAGCACGCTCTCGTCGCTCAGGTCGATCCCGCCGGAATTGCGCCGGTCGGGATAGAGCCCGGACGGCAGCGCGATCTCCGGATGCCGCGCGCCCGGATGCGGCATCGCCCGCACCTGCTCTACCGGGTCTGCGATCATCTCCTCCACCGGCACCGCCGGGTCGGCAATGCGGTGCACGAAGGAACTGTTCGCGCCATTTTCCAGCAGGCGCCGCACCAGATAGGCCAGCAGCGTCTCATGCGTGCCGACAGGCGCATAGATGCGGCAGGGGCGGTCGAGATTCCCCTTCCCTACCACCTGCTCATAGAGCGGCTCGCCCATGCCGTGCAGGCACTGAAACTCATAGTCGCCAAGCCTGAAATCCGGCCCGGCCAGATGATGGATAGTCGCCAAAGTCTGCGCATTATGCGTCGCGAACTGGGGGAAGACTTTATCCGTCGCCGCCAGCAGCTTCTTCGCGCAGGCGATATAGGCGACGTCGGTATGCACTTTGCGCGTATAGACCGGGAAGTCCGCCAGCCCGTCGACCTGCGCCCGTTTGATCTCCGCGTCCCAATAGGCGCCCTTGACCAGACGCACCATGATCCGCCGCCCGGCCCGCTGCGCCAGATCGACGATCCAGTCGATGACGAAGGGGCAGCGCTTGCCATAGGCCTGCACCACGAAACCAAGGCCGTTCCAGCCCGCAAGGTCGGGGTCCAGCGCCAGGCTCTCCAGCAGGTCGAGCGACAATTCCAGCCGGTCCGCTTCCTCCGCATCGATGTTGAGGCCGATGTCATAGCCCTTGGCCAGCAGCGCCAGTTCCTTCACGCGGGGCAGCAATTCCCCCATGACCCGCTCCGCCTGTGCGCGGGAATAGCGCGGATGCAGCGCCGACAGCTTGATCGAAATGCCCGGCCCGGCATAGACGCCGCGCCCGTCCGACGCCCGGCCGATGGCGTGGATCGCTTGGGCGTAATCGGCCAGATAGCGCGCCGCATCGGCCGCCGTCGCCGCCGCCTCGCCCAGCATGTCATAACTGTATTGGAAGCCCTTCGCCTCCTGTACCCGTGCGCGCTTCAGCGCCTCGGCAATCGTCTCGCCGGTCACGAACTGCTCGCCCATCATCCGCATGGCGAGGTCCACGCCGCGCCGGATAACCGGCTCGCCCACACGCGCCACCAGCCGGGTCAGCGCCGCGCCGAGGCTCCGGTCATCGACGCTGCCGACCAGCTTGCCCGTGACCACCAATCCCCAGGTCGCCGCATTGACGAACAGCGACTTGCCGCCGCCCAGATGCCCGCCCCAGTCGCCGTCAGCGATCTTGTCGCGGATCAGCGCGTCGCGGGTCGCATCGTCGGGAATGCGCAGCAGCGCTTCAGCGAGGCACATCAGCGCCACGCCCTCCTGACTGGAGAGCGAATATTCCTGCACCAGCGCCTCGACTCCGCTGCCATTGCGGTTGGCGCGCAGCGTCGTCACCAGCTTGAGCGCCGTTTCCCGGGCCGCCTGCCGCATGGCGTCGGGCAGCGCGGCGTCTTCGAGCAAGGGCGCCATGCACCGCACCTCATCGCGACGATAGGCGGCGGTGATGGCTTGGCGGAGCGGCGACTGTACGCGGATGGCTGGCGCGAAATCAGCGAAGGGGGGCGGGTTCGTCATGCGTGCCATGATAGAGAAATCATGGCATGCAGACCGACTTATGAATAGCGGATGGTTAGGAAATATGCCTTATTGTTGGCGATTTTCTGGTGGAATATCCCGTATATTGTGGATGAATTGGACAAAAGGACCACCAACATCAATCCTCGTCGATCAGGATGCGCACCGCCGCCCCGTCAGTGTCGTCGAACTGGCCATTGCCAAGCGCCCAGAAAAAGGCCGCCAGACCCAGCAATCCCAGGCCAAGCGCGATCGGGATGAGCAGGCTGAGACCGATCATTTCACGGCTCCTTTCAAGCGCAGGGCATTGGCGATGACGATCAGCGAGGATGTCGACATGGCGACCGCCGCAACCAGCGGCGTCACCTTGCCCGCTATGGCCAGCGGCACCGCCAGCACATTATAGCCGATCGCCAGCGCGAAATTCTGCTTCACCACGGCTACGGTCCGCCGCGCCACATGCACAGTGAGCGCCACGGGCGCCAGCCTGTCGCCCAGGAACACGGCATCGGCGGTGAGCTGGCTTGCGTCGCTGGCGGAGGCGGGCGCCATACTGGCATGGCCCGCAGCCAGCGCCGGGCCGTCGTTCAGCCCGTCCCCGATCATCAGCACTTTCTCGCCCTTGGCCTTCAACCGGCCGATCAGCGCCAACTTGTCGGCTGGGCGCAGATGGCCGATGGCGGTGGTGCGGGTTTCGCGGGCGATCTCCTCCAGCGCATCGGGACGGTCGCCGCTGGCGATCAGCACATTCATCCCCATGCCGCGCAGGGCGTCCAGCGTGTCCGCCGCATCCGGTCGCAGCGCGTCGGTGAAGCTCAGCAGCATGGCCTGATCGCCGCGCCGATATTCCGCCGCCAGCCCGAACAGGTTGATAAGGCTACGTGGACGCGCGAGGGAAACGGATACCCCTTCATAGTCCGCGAAAACCCCCTCTCCGGCGACTTCGCGGATTTGGTCGAGCGCGGCGGGCGTCACGCCCTTCGCCTCCAGCGCCTGCCGCAGAGCGATACTCAATGGATGGCGCGAGGCCCGCGACAGCGACAGCAGAATCGAGCGGTCGTCGCTCCACAAGCGGCGCAGCCCCTGCGGCACGGGACGGCCCAGGGTCAGCGTGCCGGTCTTGTCGAACACCGCCTCGCTGACCTCCGCCAGCCGTTCCAGCGCCGACCCGTCCTTGACCAGCACGCCCCGCCGCATCAGCGCGCCACAGGCGACGATCTGCGCCGCCGGCACCGCCAGCCCCAGCGCGCAAGGGCAAGTGATCAGCAGCACGGCGACCGCGATCAGCAGCGACTGATGCACGCCCGCTCCGGCGATCATCCACCCCGCAAAGGACAGTGCCGCCAGCAGATGGACGCACGGCGCATACAGCCGCGCCGCCCGGTCCGCGAGGCGGACATAGCGCGACTTGCCCTGCCCCGCCTCCTCCATCAGCCGGGCGATGTCGGCAATGACGGTATCGGGGCCCGCCGCCGTCACCTCCACCTGGATCGGCCCGTCGATGTTGAGTGCGCCCGCCTGCACGCTGTCACCGGGACGCACGCGCACCGGGGCGCTTTCTCCGGTCAGAAAGGCGATGTCGAGGCCGCTTTCGCCCTCTACCACGCGCCCGTCGGCGGCCAGCCTTTCACCCGCCGCCGCCAATATCGTCATGCCCGCCCGCAGAGCGTCGGCCCGGGTCCAACGGCTGCTCCCATCCGCCGCCAGCACCAGCGCGCCGGGCGCGGTCTGCTTGAGCAGCGCCGCCACCCCCGCTCGCGCCCGCCCACGCATCATGCTGTCGAGCGAACGTCCTGCCAGCAGGAAGAACAGCAGCATCACCGCCCCATCGAACCAGGCATGGGCGCCGCCGGTCACGGTTTCATACAGGCTCATGCCAGTCGTCAGCAGCACGCCGATGCTGATCGGCACGTCCATGTTCGTCCGCCCCTGCCGCAGCGCCGCCCAGGCCGAACGGAAGAAGGGCTGGCCCGCATAGGCGACGGTCGGCAGGGCGATCAGTGCGGAGAGCCAGTGAAACATCTCCCGCGTCGCGCCCGCCGCCCCCGACCAGACCGACACTGACAGCAGCATGATGTTCATCGCCGCGAAGCCCGCGACCACCAGCGCGCGCGTCAGCCGCCTGCTTTCGGCCGCCGCGACATCCAGGCCCGCATCCGCCAGCGGCTCCGCCTCGAACCCCAAAGCGGCGATGGCAGCGCGCAGGTCGGGCGGGGTCAGGGCCGGATCATGCCGGATCGCGACCCGCTTCGCCCCCATATTGACCCGCGCCGACACTATGCCGGGCTGGCGGGGAAGCCCCTCCTCGATCTTGGCGATGCAGCCGACGCAATGGATGCCGGGAACGGCGAACAGGCTTTCTGCTGTCTCCTCCGTTACGGGATCGGGGATCAGCGCTTTCGTGGCCATCAGTCGACCTCCCTCAACAGATGTTCCTCGCGCCCGGTCAGGCGCAGATCGAAGCGGATTTGCCAGCGGCCCAAGGGCAAGGCGCGGTCGCTGGCGTAGACGCCCGGCGCCATTTCGTGGAACGCCAGCGACAGGTCAGGCGCCCGCCCCAGCGGATGCTGCGCGACCGCCATCACGCCGCCACCCGCCACCGGCGCGCCCTTTGCGTCGGTCAGGGTCAGGCGGACATGCCGCGCTGCATCCATCGTCACCTTATCCTGCCATCCCAGCCGCCGCTGTGCGCGGGCTTGTGCCAGCCAGCCGTTGAATTTCTGGCTGGCGACATAGCTGTTTTCGACCACGGTGCCGCCGAAGGACCGCACCGCGATGGTCGCCATCAGCATGTTGACCGCGATCACCACGGCGAAGAACGCCACCAGGATCGCGGTCATGTGCCAGCCGGTGAAGCGGCGGATGGGGGATGGAGGGGTCATGCTTCATGGCCTTTCAAATCGGGCGGGTTCGCTGGCGCGGCCGCCTTCACGATCCATGGCGCGCGCGGTGAAGCGGAAATCCTGCCGCGCCGGGCCGCCGGACGGCAGCGTCAGGAAGAGGCGCAGTTTCGCCACGCTGTCGGCGGGCACGGTCGTGCGTACCGTTGTCGCAGCGGTCTCCCGCGATCCCGCATCGGTCCAAATCCTGCCGCCGGACAGGCCGCTGAGGCCGACCTCCATCTGGCGGGGCCGCGCCTCCATATTGCGCAGTTTGACCGTATAGGCGTTGCGGATCGCGCCGTCGGACAGGCGCACAAAGATCGGGTTGCGGTCCTGCTGCGCGCTGATTTCCAGCCGCTCGCGTGCACCGAGCGCGAACAGCATCGCCGCGCCGATCCCCGCCCACACCGCGAAATAGGCGATGGTGCGCGGCCGCAGCAAGGTCTTCAGCACCGGGCGGGGCGGCGCCCCCTTCTGCTCCGCCTCTGCATCGTCCTGCGTGCAATAGTCGATCAGGCCGCGTGGCCGTCCGACCTGCGCCATCACCTTGTCGCAGGCGTCGATGCACAGCGCGCAGGTGATGCAGCCGATCTGCGGCCCTTCACGAATATCGATGCCGGTCGGGCAGACCGCGACGCACTGGTTGCAGTCGATGCAGTCCCCATAATCCCGCGGATGCGCTTGCGCCTTCTTCAGGCTGCCGCGCTTCTCGCCGCGCCAGTTCTTGTAGGTCACGACCAGCGATTTCTCATCCAGCATCGCGGTCTGGATGCGCGGCCAGGGACACATATAGATGCACACCTGTTCACGCATGAACCCGCCCAGCACGAAGGTCGTCGCGGTCAGCACGAAGGTCGTGGCATAGGCGACCGGCGCTGCGGTCCCGCTCCAGAATTGCTGCTGCAAGGTGGGCGCATCCGCGAAATAGAATATCCATGCGCCACCGGTTATGAAAGCGATCCCCAGCCAGATCGTCCATTTGAACATTCGCCGGGCGATCTTGGCCGGACCCCAGCGAGCCTTGGCGAGCTTCAACTGCGTATTGCGGTCGCCGTCGATGAAGCGTTCGACATGCTGGTAGAGATCGGTCCACACGGTTTGCGGGCAGGCATAGCCGCACCAGGCCCGCCCCACCGCCGAGGTGACGAGGAACAGCCCGATCCCCGCCATAATCAGCAGGCCCGCGACATAATAGAATTCCTGCGGCCAGATCTCGATCGCGAACATGTAGAAGCGGCGATGGGCGAGATCGACCAGCACCGCCTGATCGGGCGCATAAGGCCCCCGGTCCCAGCGCAGCCAGGGCGTGCCCCAATAGATGGCCAGCGTCACCGCCATGATCGCCCATTTCAGGCGCCGGTAGAAGCCGTCCACCGCCTTGGGATAGACGCCCTTGCGCTTTTCATAGAGCGAGGCGGAACCGGACATCAGCATGGCTTAGCGGCCCGCCCCCGCTGCTGTCGGGGCAGTGGCCTCACCCCCGCCCAGGCTGTGCACATAGGCCGCCAGCATGCGGATGGTCGCCTTGTCCAGCTTGTCGTCCCAGCGCGGCATCACGCCATGGCGGCTGTTCCAGACGGTTTCACGGATCGTCCCCGCATCGCCGCCATAGAGCCAGATGGCATCGGTCAGATTGGGCGCGCCCAGGCTCCGGCTGCCCTTGCCCGCCGGGCCATGGCAGACCGCGCAATTGTCGGCAAAGACCTTGTCCCCCCGCCGCGATGCCGCACTTGGCCGGTCCTGCCCGCTGATCGTGCGGACATGCGCCACCACATCGTCGACCTGCGCCGCCGTCAGCAACTGATCCTTGCCGAAGGCGGGCATCAGCGACTGGCGCGTGGCATCATGGTTCGGGTTGCGGATGCCGTCGGTGACGGTCTTCTCGATCGTCGCCAGATCGCCGCCCCACAGCCAGTCGTCGTCATTGAGGTTGGGATAGCCCTTCGACCCTGCCGCGCCCGATCCATGGCACTGGACGCAATGGACGCGGAAGGCCGCCCGGCCACCCTCGACCGCCGCCTGCATCAGTTGCGGCTTGCCCGGCAGGGCGGTGATCGGCGTCTGAGCGATCGCCAGCCGGATCGGTGCGATCTGCCTTTCCCGCGCCGCCAGTTCCTTGTCCAGCGCGCCCCGGCTCGACCAGCCGAGCATGCCGCCGGTCGCCCGGTCGATCATCGGCCAGGCCGGATAGGCGATGGTGTAGCCGAGCGCGAACAGGATCGTCGCGTAGAAGGTCCAGAGCCACCAGCGCGGCAGCGGCGTGTCCAGTTCCTGGATGCCGTCCCATTCATGATGCTTGATCTCCGTCCCGGTGGCGGGGTCGATGCGCTTTTCGTCAGCCATGGTCGGCCTCCGTTTGGTCCTCGAAGATGGCGAGCGCGGCTTCCGCGCTGCGCTGTCGCCCATCGGGCAAGAAGTGCCAGCCGATGAGTGTCACATAGACCAGCCCCATGAACACCAGCCCCCAGCTATCGGCAAAATGCCGCAAGGCGTCGTAGCTCATCTCTCGACCTCTTGCGGTTTCGCGCTGTCCACATCGACCAGCGTGCCCAGCATCTGGAGATAGGCGACCAGCGCATCCATCTCGGTCAGCTTGGCCGGATCGCCGTCGAAATCGCGGGCCTGCGCCTTGGGATAGCGCTTGACGAGGTCGCTGCTGTCCGCATCGGGATCGGCCTGGGCTTTCAGGTCGTCATTGGCCCTGGCGATGTCGTCCTTGCTGTACGGAACGCCGACATCGTTGAGCGCGGTCAGATCCTTGCGCATGTCGGGCAGCTTCAGCTCGCGCTCGGCCAGGAAGGCATAGCCCGGCATGATCGATTCCGGCACCACGGCGCGCGGGTCTTTCAGATGCTGGACATGCCATTCATCCGAATATCTGCCGCCCACGCGGGCCAGATCCGGCCCGGTGCGCTTCGATCCCCATTGGAAGGGATGATCGTACATGCTCTCGGCCGCGAGGCTGTAATGGCCGTAGCGTTCCGTCTCGTCCCGGAAAGGACGGATCATCTGGCTATGACAATTATAGCAGCCCTCGCGGATGTAGATATTTCGTCCCGCCAGTTCCAGCGGCGTATAGGGGCGCACGCCTTCCACCTTCTCGATCGTATTGTCGATCCAGAAAAGCGGCGCGATCTCCACTATGCCACCGATGGCGACGACGATGAGAGACGCGATACCCAGCAGGGAGACATTCCGCTCCAGCCTGCCATGGTCGAAGAATTTGCCCTTGGTCTTGCTTGCCATGTCCGAATACTCCTTCAGGCAGGCTGGGTGACGAGCGGCCGGTCGGCGTCGGCGTCATAGGCGGCGTCGTTCATCGGCTTTTCCTCGCGCAGCGGGCTGCCCGCGATGGTCTTGCCGATGTTCCAGGCCATGATGATCGCGCCGCTCAGGTACATGAGGCCACCCGCCGCCCGGATCAGGTACATGGGGAACATGGCGCTCACGACTTCGGAGAAGGCGTAGACGAGATAGCCGTCGCTACCATATTCCCGCCACATCAGCCCCTGCATGATGCCCGCGACCCACATCGACGCGGCGTAGAGCACGATCCCCAGCGTCGCCAGCCAGAAGTGCCAGTTCACCAGGCGAAGACTGTACAGCCGCTCGCGCTTCCACAGTCGTGGCGTCAGATAATAGAGGCAGGCGAAGGTGATCAGCCCGTTCCACCCCAGCGCACCACTATGCACATGGCCGATGGTCCAGTCGGTATAATGGCTGAGACTGTTGACCGCCTTCACCGACATCATCGGACCTTCGAAGGTGCTCATGCCGTAAAAGGCCAGCGCCATCACCATCATACGGATGATCGGATCGGTGCGGATGCGGTCCCAGGCGCCGTTCAGCGTCATCAACCCGTTGATCATCCCGCCCCAGCTCGGCATCCACAACATGACCGAGAAGACCATACCCAAAGTCTGCGCCCAGTCGGGCAACGCGGTATAGTGGAGATGGTGCGGCCCCGCCCAGATATAGAGGAAGATCAGCGACCAGAAATGGATGATCGACAGGCGATAGCTATAGACCGGCCGCTCCGCCTGCTTGGGCACGAAATAATACATCATGGCCAGGAAGCCCGCGGTCAGGAAGAAACCGACCGCATTATGCCCGTACCACCACTGCGTCAGCGCATCCTGCACGCCCGCGAAGGCGCTGTAGCTCTTGGAACCGAGCAGGCTGACCGGCATGGAAAGATTGTTGACGATATGCAGCATCGCGATCGTCAGGATGAAGCTCAGGTAAAACCAGTTCGCCACATAGATATGCGGCTCGCTGCGGCGCAGGATGGTGCCGCCGAAGACGACCAGATAAGCGACCCAGACGATGGTCAGCCACAGGTCGACATACCATTCCGGCTCGGCATATTCCTTGCCCTCGGTAATGCCCAGCAGATAGCCGGTCGCCGCGAGCACGATGAAAAGCTGATAGCCCCAGAAGACGAACCGCGCGAGGGCCGGAAAGGCCAGCCGCGCCCGGCAGGTCCGCTGCACGACATAAAAGCTGGTGGCGATCAGCGCATTGCCGCCAAAGGCGAAGATCACGGCGGAGGTATGCAACGGCCGCAGCCGCCCGAAGCTGGTATATTCAAGCCCCAGGTTCAGCGCCGGAAAGGCGAGTTGAAGCGCGATGTAAAGCCCCGCGAGAAAGCCCGCCAGACCCCAGAAGACGGTCGCGATCACGCCCCAGCGGATCGGATCGTCGTCATATTTCCCCTGGCTTTCGGGCATCTTCAGCAGCCCGCGCGTGATCGCCTCATAATCGGCATGCCGCATCGTCAGCACCGCCACGGCCAGCGCGGCGGCGCACACGATCCCCATATGCACGGCAAAGCCGAAGTCCGCCGCCGCCAGCGCCGCCAGAAAGGCCAGCGTCGCGAGCGCGAACCAGCCACCCGTCTTCCAAACCAGTTGCTCCATAGGATTTCCCCGTCAAAGGCTTTGCGGCGTCCTTCGCTGCGGAACCGCCCTTCTGCATTGACCTCTGTCAAAGCCGGCGTCGTAGGTATGTAGGGGAATGTCCGTATCGGGTGGTTTGCGGACATCATCTCCGTCATCCCAGCGAATATCTGGTATTGGCCACAAACCGTCCCTTCACTCCCCCTCGGCCATGCCTTCCAGCCGATCGGCATCGACGATGCGCACCCCGCGCCGTCCGGCAAGCGCAATCACACCCAACCGCTTCAAATCGCTGATCTGGCGGGAAACCGTCTCGATGGTCAGCCCCAGCACATCGGCTATCTGCTGCCGCGACAGGGGCAGTTCGATCACCCCCTCCCGGTCCGCCCTCAACCGCCGGTGCATATCGAGCAGCAAGGTCGCCACCTTCTCCCGCGCATTCTTCCGCCCCAGCAGCAGCATCCACGCCCGGGTCCGGTCGAGATCGTCCAGCGTCCGCTGCAACAACCGATGCTCCAGCGCCGGATGTTCGCGCGCGAAGCCGTCGAAAGCGCCCCTCGGATAGAGGCACAGCCGCGCATCGGTCAGCGCCGTGACGCTATGCGGCGTCCGCGCACCGAAGGGGCGGCCAATGAAATCCGAGGCATAGACGACGCCGACGATCTGCTCCCGCCCGTCGCCGGTGGAAGTGGACAGCTTCAGCGTCCCCTCGATCACATTGGCGACCAGCGTGGAGCTGTCGCCTTCCCACATCACGGTCTGTCCGGCCTGCAACGATACCCGCCGCCCGATCCGGTTCAGCGCGACGCGCTGCTGTTCGTCAAGATCGGCGCAGATCGCCTGATCGCGCACCTCGCAGCGGTCGCAATATTGCCCGCTACAGCCCTTGGACGCCGGCGCCGCCGCCATGACGAACGTCGCATCGCTCTGCGCCTTTTGCGCCAGATCAAATCGCATATCCATGCGCCGATCCATGCCGCGACAGCATGATGCGACCTATCCGTAATTGTCCCTATGGGCAGCGCACCCAAGCGGAATCATGGCAGATTTGGTGGAGAGCGTACGTTCTGTTTCGCGCTGATTTCCTTGCAGTACACCGTGCTCCTGCGAAGGCAGGAGCCCAGTTCCTACGGTGCGATGATCCACAAGCGGCGGAACTGGGTTCCTGCCTTCGCAGGAACACGGATCAATCAATGGCAGCTATTGGCCAATTCCGGCCGTCAGCCGACACCTCGTCAGAACTTCATCCCCACACCCACGCCGAAGACGAAGGGATCAAGCTCCAGCTTCACCCTCTGCACTCCCGCAGCGGCGGTAGACAGCCGCGCGGTGGTATCGACGTCGATATATTTGACGTCGAGATTGAGGAACATCCGCTCGTTCAGGTCGATATCGACGCCGACCTGCCCTGCCCAACCGAAGCTGTCGGACATATGCACCTTGGTCGCGCCCACCGCGCCTTCCAGCGCGTTCGACGCCTTTTCATTATAGAATAGCGTATAATTCACTCCCGCCCCGACATAGGGCCGGATCTTCCCTTCGGGCAGGAAATGATATTGCGCCGTCAGCGTCGGCGGCAGCACCCAGGTGGAGGCGAGCCTGCCGATGCTTTCGGTCGTGCCGGTCCGCCCGCTCGCGCTATGCTTGGTGGTCGCGGCGATCAGCTCGAAGCCGATATGGTCGGTCGCCATATAGGTGACGTCCACTTCCGGCATCACGCTGTTGTCGACCTTCACCTTCTCGCCCGGAAAGGCGGGCAGCACGCTCCCGCTCTTCTCATTGGGCGCGACCATGATGCCGCGCAACCGCACCAGCACATCGCCCTGCGCCGCCTGGGCAGGCGCAGCCAGAATAGCGCAACCGGCAGCCGCGCCCAGCAGGATCGTCTTGATGGTCATGTCCTTGAAACTCCATCCCTGTTGTCAGTGCCGCCGTCCTGCCGCACCGCAGCGAGCCCGGCATTGATCCTGCGCAACCGGCAATTTGACCTGTCTCAATGCCGCGGGTCCGCTCCCCATACGATCAGGCACATCATGTGGATCTATCAGTGGTAGGGGTATTTCCAGAATAGGGGCAACTCGCTGAATTCTTGCTCTATGCTCTCGTTTATTGGGCGACGACAGATAGAGGCCGACGATATCGCGGACCTTATCGACGAACAGCGGGTCGCTCGACATCCAGCGCCATGACGCCCCGGTTTTGCCGATATAACGCAGTGCATAGAATAACTCGCGAAGGCTGTGTCTCCGCTGGCCGACGTCCGCCCGTTGCAGCAGCAGGCAGGGCGAGCAAGACTTGCGTCAAGTGTTCATGACAAGTCTTTGAATCTCATCGATTCTCAAGTCCATGACAATCTCTAGCCGAATAGTTCAATCCATCGCCTTTTCTTTATATCTTTTGGCCATAGCTAAAGTGATAAACAAAATGCGCCAATGGCAATTTGCGGAGACTAATGCATACTATGAAGAGTTAGAGGAGATTATCATGTATCGCTTCGCAACGGAGACAGTCCAACTAACTGATCGCGAGACAGAAGTTCTGGGCTTCATCGCCTTGGGTCTCTCGGCCAAGGAAGTGGCCCTGAAATTGTCAATTTCGCCCTGCACGGTTGAACGGCACATCGAGAATGCGCGACTTAAGACTCGGACGCGCAACCGCACGCACATGATAGCCTACACGCTACGTCGCGGGATGCTGCCGTAGGTCCGCACGTTCGTGCCTGTCTGAAGAAGGTGCGCCGGGGGCGCAACAGCGCGCTCCAGAGTGCCGGTGAAGGGACTTGTGCTTGACGGTCACGCATTCGGTTACCGTCGGCTGCCGGCCGATTATCCCGCAATCGCGGTGACAATATTTGTCCGAGTGGGACCATGTCCCCTCTGACAATAACGACTTGCACGACGCCCATTGCTCGCAACATCCCGAACCCGGGTGGAGAAGCGACGTCCATGTGCTGCGCAAGATCGACCTTTGACCGAAGGTCCGATGGCAGTGACGAGTCGCCTATATCTCTTCGCTTATACCTTTCTAGATAGAATGGGTTAGATTGGGGAGTAGATTAACCAGACTACGCCCCTAGTTAAAACTTGCTACTCTAGCCGTCATCTTCTTGTCACAATTGTTAATGGACCAGGGGGCTGCCGGACGGCACACCATGACCGAAACTCGCTCGATCGCTGTCGTTGCTGAACGACATATTTTTTATAATGCCGGTCTGGCAGCGATGCTCCGGCGAGAAGTCGGATTCGCCAAGGTCATTCGCGTTCACGACTATGGCAGCCTTGCTAAAATATTGTCTACCGAATTTTCAGTTGATTTCCTTGCTCTCGACTTCGACTTGCCTGGATCTTCGGGACTGGCGACGATACGCGAACTTCACGAGAAGCAGCCCGCAATGCGCATGGCGGTCTTTTCCGACCGCACGGATCTGCGCGAGGTGCTGTCCATTATTTCCGCCGGCGCACACGGCTTTATCCCCAAGCAGATCGGGAACGGCGCGGAACTGCTCAAAGCGCTGCAAACCGTGGAAGAGGATGGCATCTTTGTTCCAGCCGAACTGCTTGAGCGCCAGCGCCCGCAGGGCGACGAGAACGAGGACGAGGAGACCATCAACCTCGAGGCGCTTTCCGGGCTGACCGATCGGGAGCAGCAGGTGATCAGGCTTCTCTTGGCAGGTCATACCAACAAGGTCATCGCGCGCGAACTCGGGATTTCACCTAGCACCGTCAAGGTGCACGTTCATGCCGCATTCCGCACACTTGGGGTTCACAGCCGGCTCGCCGCCCTGGCAGCGCTGCGCGTGATTCGGCGCACGGGAACCGAAGCCTGATCGACAGGACTCTCCGCCATGCTGTTTCTTCGAACGCACGAAGCGGCCAATTGGAGCAGCATCCAACCCGCTCTCCCGCCCTGCCCAGCAGAGCCATCGCCGGTTCGTCCACTCAATATCGTCCACGTCATTACCCGTCTTGTGCTTGGTGGTGCGGAGGAGAATACGGTCGCAACCTGCCTCCATCAGGCGGAATGCGGCCACCGGGTGACGTTGATCCACGGCCCCGGCGCCAACCCGATCTGGTCCAAGCGCATCGGTGACCGTATCCGGCTTATCAATATGGACAGCCTCATCCACCCCATAAACCCTCTTGCAGACTTCGTGGCAGTACGCGACTTGCGCCAGCTCTACCGACAACTTCAGCCGGACATTGTTCACACGCACGAGAGCAAGGCGGGGATCGTCGGCAGGGTGGCCGCCGCCGCTGCCCGAGTGCCGCTGATTGTGCACACCATCCACATCGCCCCATTTGTCGCGGTGAGCGGTGGGCAGCGCCTGCTCTATGTCGATGCGGAGCGGGCCTGCGCGCGGTTCACCCACCTGCTGATCGCCGTCAGTCGCGGGATGCAGCAGGCTTATCTCGATGCGGGCATCGGCGGGAGTGTGCCAATTCAGGTAATCCACAGCGGAATGCCGCTCGATCGCTTTATTTCCGCAGTCCCTCCTTCCGACTGGCGAAGCCGCATCGGCGGCTGGAATGGAAAGGAACGGCCCCGCTTCATTCTCAAGATAGCCGCGTTTGAGGAACGGAAGCGCCAACTGCCATTGCTTCGCGCAATGGCGGAAGGGCTCCGCGAGCGTAGTGATGCATGTCTGCTTTTTGCCGGCGATGGGCCGGAACGCCTTCGGTGCGAGGAGGAGGCTCATATTCTCGGCATTGCGGACAAGGTCCGTTTCCTCGGCCACGATCCGGCGCCGTGGGAACTGATCGCGCTCACCGACCTGTGCGTGCATTCGGCCGAGCGGGAGGGGCTGCCGCGCACGGCAGTCCAGGCGATCGCCGGGGGCAAGCCGCTGGTGGTAGCGCGGCTGCCGGGGATCGAGGAAATCGTCGCAGACAATATCAACGGGATCATCACCGACGCCGATGACCTCACCATGACTGCGGCACAGATATTCGCCCTGTTGGACTCGCCTGACCGCCTTGCCCGACTGCAGGACGGCGCCCGATCAACGGATGTTTCGTCCTGGCGCGAGGAAAGGATGGGAGAACGGATCGACCGCGCCTATGCCAGTGCGCTGACGGGCAATGTTGCACAGCAGCTGCCGATCACGACGATCGAGTTCCTCGGACTTCCGGGGTCTGGCAAGACGACGGTCGCGCGTAAACTCCTCGGTCTCTTGCGCGAGCAGCGGGCGCCGGTGCGCTTTAGCCGCGATGCGATGGGCGATGAATTGTCCTTCCTGCGCAGGTCGCTGAGACGCCTCGCCCTGCTCGCCCCGGTCTTTTTTAGCAGCCCCCGCGCAATCTTCTTCGCGTCGCGCGGACTTACCCCGCATAAGCGGGGCGGCAAGGATGCCGCCAAGACCCGTTGGAACTTCCTGTCGGTGCTGGCAATGCAGTTGCGAAAAGGCCATAACGGCCTGCTGATTGCCGATCAGGGTTTGGCGCAGGCGATCTGGACCGCGCGCATCCACCACGGGGACGATGCCGCCCCCGCCAAACCGGTGTTCGATCGACTGGACGGCTGGATCGGCGAAACCCTCTTCATCCACGTCGAGGCTCCTACCGCCGTCGCACGGCAACGGCTTGCGCAGCGACGGCGGCACACATCGCGGTTCCAGAGCGCGGAATCCATCGCGGACATCTCTCTCTGGGCGCGGGGCGAAGAGGCCATAGAGCATATTGCCGATGAGATCGAAGGAGAACTCAAGCGCCGACACCTTACGGGCCGGCTGCTTCGCATTCCGAGCGACGGCGGCGATACTCCGCTGGACCGCGCCAAACATATCAGTGACCATCTCTCCCAGCTCGAGCGCGACGGTCGCAATGGGGTGAGATCAGGAAGCATGATTCGACTGGATTGAGTCGCATCACGCTCCCTCAGTCTTTTGTTTTCCGTATTTTGCGAGCCGTCAGCTCTTCCCCCAGACTTCAAAAATGCTCGAGCTCATCCCGACCCAGGCTCCTGGAGCGTTTCTCAGACCGGCTGGGCAGCATCCTGCAGGTTCGAACCGGGGCGTCTTGCGCGGGGCGCCCATCCCGAGGTCGACGGCTGACCAACCGGGCGCTTGACCAAATTCAAGGGCGGTCGCGCGACCGAGTTCAGGGGCGGCGCGGTAAAATAAGCGCCAAGATACATGATCCAGAACAGGAACGCCGTCGTCGGCGAGAAGGAATCGCTGAGCTGGTTCCCAATCAGGTAAAATATTGCGCCCAGATACATGCCAGCCACGATTGTGTCCGACTCCCGATCGACCTGCCCCTTGGGCAAGGTGGCAAGGAGGAAATTGGCGCCGCGGCTGACGGCGCTCAGAACCAGTGCGACCGCTGCCGCCAGGCCAAAAACGCCCATCCCACGGAAATAATCGAGAAACATATTATGTGAATGAGCATAGCGGTATACCCGCGTCCCCGCGCCCTCCCCGAGCAGGGGATGGTCGAGGCCGATCTGGATCGACTCCTTCCATACCATGTCGCGCGTCTGCATGCTGGGAAATTCCCACAGGCCATAGGTCAAAATGCTGTTCACCCGCCTGAAGAAATCCGGACTGGCCCAGCTCAGCACCCACAGGGTCGCGGGCACAGCGAACGCGATCCCGCACAGAATGACAGACAGCTTGAATAGCGTCTTGTCCAGGCTGCCGCTGCGACTCCCATGGTAGAGCCAGGTCAGCGCCGCGGAGACGAACCCGAGTGCCAGTGCGGTCTTGGTGCCGCTCATGAAGATCGCGGTCGCCAGGACCAGGAGCATGATCGTGCACAACAGGCGAGGCATGGCTGTTCGGGCATTCAGCAGCAACGCGATGGACAGCGGCCAGACTGCCATGACCGCGACACCCAACTGGTTTGGCTTCTCGAAAAAGGCGAGGAAGCGATAATCGCGCATGACGATCGAACGGCCCCAGCCGGTCTGCGACAGCCCGATGGCGATGCCGAAGACCAGCACTCCCGAAAACAGCAGCGCGAAAACCATTCGTCGCTGCAAGTGGGACGGCATACGGGAAAACAGGATCAGCGCGCAGATCGCATAGGTCATCGGCAGAATAACCCGAAAGGCGCGTAGCGGCACTGGCGAAACCAACATGGACATGAAGGCCATCATCATGACCACGCAGACGCAAAGCGCTTCCAGCCACAGGCCGCGGCCATACCGGCCGTGCAATGCCCGCCGGAAACTTCCCGGCCAGGCAGGCTGCGTCAAAGCCCAGAACGCGAGAATGAACGGCATTGCAAAGGCAAAAGACAATTCGCCGGTCATCAGCGGCCGGGGAATCCAGAACGGCAGGAGTACCGCCACCGCGACCAGGACGCTAAAGCCGCTCCCTGCCTGTGCTGGCGGGTTTGCAAGAATGGGCGCCGAAATCTGCGGCGATCGCAACGACACGCGCCTTGCACCTGGCGACATTGCCGTCACACCTCCTTCAGCAGCTGGCGAGGCGAATTTTCGCCGGCGATTTGTTCTTCATCCAAGGGATAATCGTAACGATATGCATAGCCATAGGCGCCGGTATCCTTGGCCGGGTCATATTTGCTGATGACCAGTCCGATCTGGTCGGCGCCGGCATCGCCAAGCCGCTTCAGCGCGATCCTCACATCCGCCTTGGACGTCCGGTTGGCCTCGACGACGAATACCGTCGCATCCGCCATCCCGCCAATGCGCGGGGCATCGGCAAGCCCCAGGACCGGCGGGCCATCGAGGACTATCGCGTCATACAGACCGGCCGCTTCATCCAGCAGCGCCGCAAAACGGCTGCTCGCCAGAAGCTCGGCCGGATTGACCGACGACCGGCCGCCGCGCGACAGCACCGAAAACCCGTGATGCTCGCAATATTGCACCGCGTCCATGAGACCTTCACCGCTCCCTTTCGCCAGCAGGTCGGTAAGGCCGAATTGGTTCGCAAGGCCAAGGAGCTTGTGAAGCGACCCGCGACGCATGTCGCCGTCGATGACCAGCACTTTCTTGCCGGTGGCGGCAAGACTCGAAGCAATCTTGACGGCAATGGTCGATTTGCCCTCGTTCGAGCTGCTGCTGGTCAACAACAACACGCTATGCTCGGGAGTTTGGACGATAGGATTGAGCGCGAGGCAGATGGCATGGTGCGCCTCCGTCACGGCGGATAGCGGATCGTCCATCGCTTCAGCGATGCTCTCGTCACCCTTGAGCAACGGTACGACGCCCAGCAGAGGGGTACGGAAGTCGCTCTCCACGTCCGTCGGTCCGTGCACCTTGTCGTCCATCCGGGTACGGACGAAGCCTGCCACGAGCGCCAGCGCGACGCCCGCCAGGCTCGCAAGCGCCATGTTCAGCGCCGGCCGCGGATAGGATGGCGACGAGGGCATCTGCGCCCGGTCGATGATCGAGATGGGATTGGTCGTGTTCGCCACCTGCGTACTCACTTCGCTATAACGCTGTAGCAGGGTGTTGTAGAGATTGCGGTTGGTATCCACCTCGCGCTTCAGGATATTGTAGCGCACGTCCTTGCCCTGCTCGGCGAAGGTCGCGGCCTTGAGCGCACCGACGCTGCCCCTGAGCGCCGCCTCTTGTCCGGCCGCCACGCGAAATTGATTGCCGATGGACGCGCGGACGCCCCCGGCGATGGCCCCGATCTGGCGGTCCATCTCGGCAATCTGGGCCTTGGCCTGCATGATTGCCGGATGATCGTCCTGGCGACGTTGCCGCTCCTGCTGCAACGTCGCTTCCAGCTCGGCCCGTTGACGGGTAAGGTTCTGGATCGCGGGGTTGCTGAGCACTTCTGGAAGGCTCATGGCTGGCGTAGCCATTGCCTGCTCCCAACGCTCCTGCGCCTGCATCCGGTTCGTCTGCGCCTGTGAATAAGCGCTATTGAGGTCCACCAGACTCGCGGTGGTGATGGACCGTCGTTCGCCATCGCTCCCGGCTATTCCCGCGGCATTGCCGGCGTCCACGAGACCCGCGGAGAGGGCGTAACGGACCAGACTGCTCTCCGACTTCTCGAGCCGTCCCTTGGTCTCGCCCAACTGCCGGTGAAGGAAGTTGCGCGAATAGGTGAAGGTGTCGAGCCGCCGTTGCAGGCTGTCGTTGATGAACGTCTCGGCGAAGCTGTTGGCGATACGCGCGGCAAGCGCCGGATCGTGACTGTCATATTGAACGGCGATCAGCCGGGTGTCCCGCGGTGAGGAAAGGTTCAGCTTTTCCTGCAGCGCGCTCGTCACCATTGCGGCGCGGAAATCGCCGGCCGGTTCATTCTCCAGTCCCGCCTCCCGAAGAAATTGCGGGTCGTTGACCAGGTTGAGTTGATGCGCGACGTGCTGCGCGGTGGAGCGGCTTCCCAACAGGTCGACCTGGGTCTGGAGCATCCTGTTGTTCTCCGAGCTCCCAGGGTCGGGCGTGATATTCTCGGTGCCGAGAATGCGCGCGGTCTGCGGTTCGATCTGAATGGTTGCCTGCGCGGTATAGACCGGCTTGGGCAACCAGATGCTTGCCAGGCCAATGACAAAAGCAACCAGCACGATGGCGAGCATCATCACGCGATTGCGGACAAGCATCCACCAAAGGGCCAGAAGGTCGATCCCCCGGGTGGGAACACCGGGATCATATTCGGCATAGGACTGGATAAGCCGGTCATCGTCGACCCTGACCAACTGGTCGTTCTGGGGCGTCAGCGCAAGAGTCTTGCCGTGCATGGTTATCCCCTGTCGCTAGAAAGGCCGGAACCGGAAGATGTTCAGGATCGGAAATCCGGTCGTGATGTCACGCCACGTTCTGCGGCCTTCCGAATAGCCGACGACGATCACGTCATCGGACCTGATTTGGGGATCGGGCGCCTTGCCGCTGCGGATCTGGCGGATGTCGAAAACCGCTCCCTCCCGCTGTCCGTTGACCAGTCGGAACACGACCACGTCGTTGAGCGCCGCATACTCCGTTTCGCCCTTCGCCAGCGAAAGTGCGCCGAGCAAAGTCGTCGGACCTTCGATCGGATAGACGCCGGGCTGGGTGACCTCGCCCTGCACGGCGACCTTCTGCGCCACCGGCTTGGCGACGACGACGGAAACCTGAGGATTTTTGAGGTATTTCTGGCCATAGCGGCCGGCGACTTCCTTCGCCAGTTCGCTGGCGGTCTTGCCGCTCGCCCGAACGTCACCGATCAGCGTCAGGTTGACATTGCCGAACGCGTCGACTGGCGCCGCCTTGGTCGAAAGATCCGGCTCCTGAAGCACGGTGATGTCAAGGGCGTCCAGCGGACCGATTCGGTATTCTGCGGGCGCGACATTGCTGATCGCCGCAGGAACGAGGTTATATGCCGTTCCGCCGCTGGGCAGGCCGGCGCCGACATTATTGCTCGCGCAAGCAGCGACGCCGCTCAGCGCCGAAAGGATCAGCAAGAAACGATGGTTCATGCCGCCACACCTCACAACTTGGACTACGCGCAGCCGCCGCTTGGGCGCACGAACACGCAGGCGATCGGGCTTGAACCGCCCGCCGCAACCAAAGTTGTGCTCGCGCGAGCATATTTAAACAATCTTCGCGAAGGTCTAGACCCCAAGGGCTAGCCCGAAATCAGAATTCAAAAGTCCAGACCAGACGTCCATCCTCATGTTCCGCTGAGCCATTCGGGATTCCTTCGTTCCGTTTGATTTCTGCCGTTCTCGTGCGGCTGATCAAATGTGTCGGATGGCGCCCGACGGTTGTTGGCAGATTTCGACGCCGCGTCAGATCGTGACCGGCGATCGACGTTGCGCGGCCTATCGTCGGTCCGAAATCGACGATGCGCCTTTCTGTCGGAGAGTTAAGCATGGCTACTCGCATCGATGAAATGACGACGAGACCGCTGCAACGGACTCCGGCCAACGCAAATCTCGCTGGCGCATCTGCGCCCCGGCTCACTGGTCTTGTTAGCGATGAGCCGCCTGTCGCGGCTACGCGCATAATCGAACCCATGCCGCGACACGCCTCCGGGTTGGTGCTACAACGCTGCATGGATCTCACGCTTGCGATCTTGTGTCTGCTGGTGCTGTGGCCGGTGATGCTCGCCGCCGCCATCCTGGTGCTACTCAGCGGTCCCGGCCCTATCCTCTACAGTCAGCGCCGTTTCGGCCGCCACGGCGAGATTTTCCGCTGTTTCAAGTTCCGGACGATGCAGACCGATGCTGATCGGCGGCTTCGTGAACTGCTGGAGTCGTCGCCCGCCATCAGCGCGATCTGGAAGAGAGATCGAAAGCTTCGCGATGATCCTCGCATCACTTATTTCGGTCACTTTCTTCGGCGCTATAGTATCGACGAGTTACCGCAACTTTTCAACGTGGTAAGGGGCGAGATGAGCATTGTCGGCCCGCGGCCACTCGCCACGGATGAAGCCCATTTCTACGCAGACGCGTTTAGCACTTATTGCTCTTTGAAGCCCGGCATCACCGGCCCATGGCAGGTCAGTGGCCGCAACCAGATTTCCTTCGAAGGCCGGGCGCAACTCGATTGCGAATATGCGCGCACCAAATCCGTTGGCCAGGATTTTCGGATTATCCTGCGGACCATTCCGGTCGTTCTTCACGGCACCGGGTACTGAACGCCTTGGCCCTCGCTCACGCACCTGCTCCGGAACGGCGATTGCAGTCGGAGAAGCGGCAGATCCGCAAAGGCGTTGCCTGGAACGCGGTCGGGATGATGGTAGGCAAGGGCTCAAGCATTCTTGCCAAGGTGGGTCTCGCCCGGCTCCTGCTGCCGGAACATTTCGGCTTCTTCAACATGGTGCTGGTGTTCTCGGCTATCATTGCGATCATTGCCGATCTTGGCTTTCGCCTCGGCCTGATCCAGCGTCAGCGAGATCACCGCACCAAATTGCTGTACGACAGCGCCTTCTGGCTGCTGTTCCTGTCGTCGTTCGTGATGATCGCGGTCATGTGGCTGATCGGCGTGCCATTTTTGGTCTGGTTCTATGGTGAGCCGCGCCTGGCCCCCATCGCGCTGGCGATGAGCACCGCGATCGTGTTCCAAAACCTGCAGGTGGTGCCAGAAGCGCGGCTGGCGCGCAGCATGCGATTCAAGCAAATCGCCCTGGCCGATATCGCCGGTACGCTGGCCGGATGCGTCGCCGCCATCGCGCTTGCGCTTGCCGGCGCGAATGTGTGGAGTCTGGTGGCGCAGACGCTGGTTGCCGCCGCCTGCACATGCGCCGTCACCTTCGCGCTTTCTGGTTGGTTTCCGCGCATCAGGATGAACCTGGCCATTCTTCGCGACCTCAGTTCCTATAGCAGATTTATCGTCGGTTCCCGCGTGCTGATCTCCTTTCAGCAGAACCTCGATTATCTGCTTATCGGCAAGCTTGTCGGCGCTCATGCGCTCGGCATCTATTCGATCGCATTTCTGCTGACGGAAACCCTCCGGGGCAAGGCCTACTGGCTCGTGAGCAAAGCTGTTTTCCCGTTCTACAGCAGGGCGATCGGACGGGACGCGGATATCCGCGCGGTCTATCTGGGAACGGTTCGCTATATGTCCGTAACGATATTTCCGGCGGCCACGGTGCTGATCCTGTTCGCGAACTACATCGTCCCGACCTTGTTCACCCCCAAATGGAACGCCGCCATCGTCCCCATCCAGATCCTTGCAGCGGCGAGCATGGTCGTCGCCTCCGCAGGCACTCCGGGGGAGGTGTTAAGGGGGATCGGCCGGCCCGACCTCGATTTCCGCATCAACCTTGCCGTTTCCACTCTGGTCGCCTTGCCGGCGCTCTGGATCGGGATCAGTTGGCTGGGTCTGCCCGGTGCGGCGCTGGCTGTCCTCGGCCATTATTGCGTGTCACGCATTGCCTATGGCGTAGCCCTTTGGCGGTTGATCCGCCTTCCCATGCTTGATCTGTTCCGCGCCCTGCAGCGCCCCCTGTTGGGCAGCGGCTTGATGGCCGCCATCGCGTTGCTGGTCGGTTCCTGGCACTCGCTCCTCGTCCTCGTCCTGGCTCTCGCAGCCTATGCAACCGTGGTGTGTCCGTTGGTTCTTCCCCGGCTTAGACCGCATTATTCATAGCGAGGGGCTGTGCGGCAATCGCTTGCTGTCACTGCCATATCCTGAAAACCGGCAAGGACAGATTCCTGTCCAAAAACAGCGTGGCCGAGCAGGCCAGAATTCTCGGCGAATGCCCGGACCGCTCTCAGCGGCAAGCGCGCAGCCTCGATTCGTCCAAGAATCCCTTTATCTTTCAAAGAATAAGCTGGATTCAGGTAAAGACTAATATTGTTACAATCCAAGTACAGTGGGATGAATCCCTCTTAAAGAAGGGTAATTTTCAGACGAACTGTTCCGTACGAGCGCTCGATTACCTTGTCACGCTACCCCGTAACAAATAGTAACAGCCCGTCTTCCACAATGCTCCGGCGGCTCCGTACCGGCGGTGATCCTAGTGCGAACGACACGCGGACGGCGGCTCGGGGACCGCTTGTTTCGCCTCGGGCAGCTTCCCCATATGATGTCGGTCCACATGCGCTTAAGTCGATGTTTCGCACATCAACTTGAGAGCAAGTCACTGATATTACATAGATTGTTATATATTATTTGAAATATTTACGATTAATTCAGGTTAAATAGATAAAATAAACACTCCTAAAGATATCTATAAGAAACATAACGAATAAATCGCAGGAAGTGTTTTGGTCGCACAAAGGAAATATAATATATGACGTACATCACTCTTTCACAGGATTACGGCTATACTCCTTATAGTGTGTCGAATCTTGCCGCAGGTTCGGTAATCGATGCAACCAACGCTTCCTGGATCGTTGACAATAGTCGCAATGATAATCCCGACGCCACCCACCTCTCGACATCGGGTACGGGCGCGCTGAATACCTACCCGTTCAAGGTCACGAATGCTGGCACAGGCTTGGTGATCAAGGGCGGCGAAATATGGGGTCAGGTGCCGCAGCAGTCCGACTGGGAATATACCTATACCAATTCGGCCGCGATCCGCGTCGAGAACGCGCCGAACGTCGTCATCGATGACTGGCGCCTCGACAAGACATGGGACGCGATCCGGATTGCCAACGGTTCCAGCAACTTCCTGATCGATGATACCCACGTCAGCAACGCGCGGGACGATGCCGTCGAGAATGATTATGTGATGGGCGGAACCATTCGCGACACTCTGTTCGACGGCGTCTTTTCGGGCATCAGCCTTGGCGACAGCGACCATTATGATGGTTCGATGAACACGCTTAAGCTCGATGGCGTGTTCATGCGCATGGAGTCCTACCTTTTCCATGGCGAAATGACGCATGTTTCCCCGTTCAAGACGGATACGGGCGCGCCGCAGACGACACCCGACATCCGGATCGTCAATACCGTGATCGCGATCGAGGATCCCAACCACGCGAGTCAGGGCCGGCTCAAGATTGCCTGGGACCATGTCGTCGAATCGCACGGCAATGTCTTCCTGAACCTGTCGGACACGCCATTGCCGTCCACCTATCCCAAGCCGCCGGCCGGCTTCACCATATTGCAGGGTCAGGAGGCTCGTGATTATTGGGCGGCGAGCAAGGCGGCATGGCTCGATAATCATGACGGCACGCCCTATGCTGAAGTGACGCCGCTTCCGCCGCTTCCGGGGGGTGGCACGACCTCATCGGTGCCGGCCCCAACCCCTTCGAGCCCGGCACCGACGACGCCGACCACAACGCCCCCGACCACAACTACCAGTTCGGGCTCCATCCACACGATCACCGGCACCAGCAGCGGCGAAAAGCTGATCGGCACCGCGGGCGTCGACCACATTGACGGGCTTGCCGGAACCGACACGATCTTCGGAAAGGGTGGCGCCGACATGCTAACCGGCGGTCGCGGGCATGACAAGTTCGTCTTCGACACGCACCTCGGCGGCGACGTCGCCACGATAACCGACTTCAATACATCCGAGGACTCCGTCTATCTCGACAATGCCGTCTTCACGAAGCTCGGCTCCGGAACGATGGGCAACCCGGTACGTCTGGCCGACACCTATTTCGAGCATGGTGACGGCGTGGTGGCCAATGACTCGAACGATTACGTCCTGTACGACAGCCACACCGGCATTCTGTCTTATGATGCCGACGGCAATGGTTCGGGCGCTCCCATTCCAGTCGCGCATCTGTCGGCTCATCTGGACCTCACCAAATACGACATTTTCGTTGTCTGACATTGCGACGGCTTGTCTCCGCTGGACTTAGTCCAGCGGTGGCGGTTGACTTCAATTAGGCGTAAGGTGCAGGGCGCTCCCAGTTTCCGGTGCGCCCTGCTTTCCAAGGCGTGTGAGCCTGCGAACTGCTGTGCTCCAGAGTCCTCCCTATAGGAGGGAAACTACTGTGCTGATCCTGCCCCCGGCCCTTCGAAACAGCCTGACCGTCAAGGCGGCCCTGTCCTCCTGCCGCCGTCATTTCACCTATGCGGCCTTGTTCAGCGCTGGAACCAACCTGCTGTTCATCGCACCCATGCTGTACATGCTGCAGGTCTACGACCGGGTCGTGCCCACGAAGGGACGGGTCACCCTACTGTTCCTGACCGTGGTTCTGATTTTTGCTTTGGTGACCCTCTCGGCCCTCGATGCCCTCCGGTCACGGCTGCTGGTCCGGGCCGGTGCATGCCTCAATGAGCATATGGCCAGCCGGATCATGCGGGCCACTTTCCTGCAGGGGGAAACTCGCCCGCGGCTTGCCCGCCAGGCACTGCGCGAGTTCGATCAGTTGCGTAACCTGCTTACCGGTCCAGCCATGCTTGGTGCGCTCGATGCGCCCTGGATTCCGATCTACGTCCTGCTCGCTTTCCTGATCCACTTCTGGATCGGAGTGCTGACCGTCGTTGGCGCGGCGCTGATCACCTTTCTTGCCTGGCGCAACGAAAATGCCACGCGGGAACCCCTGCAACAGGCGAACATTGCCTCTGCCCGGGCATATGCCAATTATGATACGGCCGTGTCCTCATCCGACATTGTCCGCGCGCTCGGATTGCGTGAAGCCTTGATTCATGGCCAGAGCACCGACCGGGAACGTGCGCTGTCGCTGCAGACCGAGGCGGGCATCGCTTCAGCGCGGCTTGGCGCGGAATCCAAGTTCGTCCGCCTGCTGTTACAGTCGCTGGCTCTGGGCGTGGCCGCGCTGCTGGCGATCACCGCCTCTATCAGCCCCGGCTCGATCTTTGCGTCCATGTTCATCGTCGGCCGCGCCCTTTCGCCGATCGACCAATTGGTCAACGGTTGGCGTTCAATCATCCAGGCGCGGGGTGCGATCACCCTGCTCGACGAACTCCTCGCCGGCACTCCGCCAGAGATGGTCCGCACCCAGCTGCCCGAACCGCAGGGCCGCCTTGAGGCTCACAATCTGGGTGTCGCTGCGCCCGACAAAAAAATAATCCTCGCCAACATCAATTTCCGCATCGACCCCGGTGAAGTGATCGCCATTGTCGGTCCCAGTGGCGCGGGCAAGTCGACCCTCGTCCGCACGCTTGCCGGAGCGGTACGCCCGACGGTCGGCGAGGTCCGGTTCGACGGTGCCGAGCAATGGAGCTGGGACCCGGAGCAGCTGGCGGCGCACATTGGCTTCATGCCCCAGGAAACCGTGCTCCTGGCCGGAACGATCAAGGACAACATCTCCCGCTTCCGGGCCTGGAATGGAGAGAGTGCCGATCGCATCGACAAAGACGCGATCGCCGCGGCCAAACTGGCCGGTGCGCACGAGATGATCCTGTCGCTGGCCGACGGATACGACCACCCGCTCCAGCTTGGCGGCCGTGGCCTGTCGGCCGGCCAGGCGCAGCGCATCGCCCTTGCCCGAGCCCTGTTCCGTTCACCGCGCTACATCATTCTGGACGAGCCGAACGCCAGCCTGGATGCCGAAGGCGACACGCAACTCATACGCACTCTGGAGCAGCTCAAGGCTGCGGGAAAGACGATCCTGGTGGCCGCGCATCGCCTGAGCGTGCTGCCTGTGGTCGACCGGATCATGGTGATCCGCGAGGGCCAGCTTGCCTGGTTCGGTCCGCGCGACCAGGTATTGCACAAGGTCGCACCGCAAGCGGCGCGGGCCGCGTCCAATGGGTGATTCCATGACTATATTGCAGCGAATCACGCCCTCATGGCTGCCTGCCGGAAGGGCGGCCTTGGCATTGCCTGGATCGGAACCGAGACGTGCCGCGGACCCGGACTTTGACATCCGGATGGGGATGGGCCTCCTCATCCTGTTCTTCGTGCTGTTTCTGGGCTGGACGGCTGTCGCGCCGCTCGACGCCGCAGCCATAGCGACAGGTCGGCTGGTCGTCTCTGGAGAGCGTCAGTCGGTGCAACACCCGACGGGCGGGGTCGTCGCCAGCATCCATGTCCGAGAAGGCGCCAAGGTGCGCCGTGGCGATATTTTGATCAGTCTTTCCGCGGCAGAAGCGCGCGGTCAGGAGCGCGCGCTCGCCGGCCAGGCCATCTCCCTGCTCGCGCAACGGGCCAGGCTGCAGGCCGAAGAGGCGGGCTCTCCGACCATCATTCCGCCGCCCGAGTTCGCCCGACTTAAGGGTCAGGACCGGATCGACGCGGATCGCGCCCTGAGCATCCAGGAGACGCAGATCCGTACCCGCTCGGCGGTGCTTTCCACCCAGCAGCGCGTGCTTGGCGAACAGGCAAGCCAGGCGACCAGCCAGGGCCGTGGCTACAGCCAGCGCGCCGGAACCATTCAGGAACAGATCGGCCTCTTGAGCGAAGAGCTTGCGGGCCTTCGCGGACTCGCGGAAAAGGGCTTCGTGCCGAAGACCCGGATTCGGGCTCTCGAACGGGCCAGAGCCGACCTCCAGGGGCAGCTTGCCCAGGATCGGGCGACGGCGGACGCAAGCCGTAGCCAGGTCGGGCAAAGCAGGCTCGAGATCCTGCAAGCGAAGATTTCCTATCAGGAACGGGTCGCCTCGGAAATTCGCGACGTCAATAACTCCCTGGCTGACGTTCTACCGAAATGGGAGGCGGCACGAGACCAGCTCAACCGCGCAGACATCCGGGCGCCAGCGACAGGAACGGTGGTGGGATTGACCGTGTTCACCCCCGGCGGCGTGATTGGGGCCGGCGAGAAGCTCATGGACATCATTCCCGATCGCATGCCACTGACCATCGAAGCGCGGGTGTCACCCAACGACGCCGACGACCTGGAGGCCGGACAACGAGCCTTCGTTCGCTTCTACACGCTTCATGAGCGGTCGCTTCCAGCGCTGGAGGGCAGCGTCACACGCGTGTCCGCAGATGCATTCACGGAGCAGCGGACAGGCGAATCCTACTACACAGCTTCGGTGCAGGTACCCCTCTCCGAACTCCATAAGATCGAGGAACTTCGCGGACCCGGCGCTCTCAAGGCCGGAATACCGGTCAGCATCGAGATCCCGCTGCGCAAGCGCACCGCGCTGCAATATGCATTCGAACCTCTCATGGGTGCGATCGAACGCTCGTTCAAGGAGCATTGATGGGAAGACAGCTTGGGTGGATGCGCCTGCTGTGCCGGTTCGGAAATTGCCTAACCAGCTTTTGGCCGAGCATCGAGAGTCCGGCGATAGCGGCGTCCGGTGGATGCGAGGATGTTATTGGCGGATTTGGTCCAACGCAACGGCTTGGGATTGGCGTTATGATTATCGATAAAGATTTCGATGACCTCGATCAAGGCTTTCACCGAGCCATCGGCGCCGCGTTTGATCCGCTTTTCCGACAATAAGGTGAAGAAGCGCTCGACTTGGTCGAGCCATGACGATGATGTCGGCGTGAAGTGCATATGCCAATGCGGCCGTTTGACAAACCAGTCTCCAAACATCTTGGTCTTGTGACTTTCGGCAATATTCATAACGACATGGACGTCGAGCTCGGCGGGAACATTATGTTCTAGCTCTTCGAGGAAGGCCCGAAATTCGCTCGATCGGTGGCAAGGGTCGCAGCGATCGATCGCTTCGCCGGGACGGACCATTGCCTGGGCGCTTACCGATGCTTGGAAGCCGGCGAACAGCGTCGTCATACCATGACGTTCATAGTCATGGGCGCGCCGTTCGATTTGTCCCGGTCGCATCGGCACCAGCGCTTGGGTACGGCCGAGGGCTTGGTGTTGGCTCCTTTCATCGACACAGATCGCCAACGCCTTGTCAGGCGGGTCGAGAAAGAGGCCAACGATGTCGCGCACCTTCTCGATGAATTGGGGGTCGCTGGACAATCTGGACGTTTCGGCGCAATTTTGCTGCAGCGAAAAGGCCCGCCCAATGCGATATACAGAGGAAGTGGAAACGCCCGCGGCCTTGGCTATGTCGCGAATGTTCCAGTGCGTGGCGTTGACCGGCTTTTCTTCGAGCGTCTTCGCGATGATGGCCTTGATCCGATCATCGTCAATGCGGCGCGGCGCGCCACAACGCGGCTCGTCCGAAAGGCCATCCATGCGTTGTTCGGCAAAGCGCGCGCGCCATGCCCGAACCGTCTTGCGCGTGACGCCAACGGCGGCGGCAATCTTGCAATTGTTCGCGCCATCGGCAGCCCTCAACACGATCTCCGCGCGTTGCGCATCGCGGCGAGACGTGCTTCGACGCCGCACTCGCTGTTCGAGCGCTTTTCTTTCGTCGATCGATAATTCGATCAAGACCAGTTTCGTCGTCGACATCACCAAACTCCCAATAGCCTCCCAGCCCATAGGAATCGCATATGGCGACAGGTGAATAGAAATTTATGAGACAGGAACTAGCTCGGCATTCTCTCAAACCGATTGCCACACGCATGTAACTGCTTTCCGCATGGTTTCTTCGAGGTCACCGTCGGTGTCGATCGAGCAAAGGATAGACTTTGCAAACTCGGCTTCGCTTTCGAGTGTCCACCGGCGAAGGACGGCGTTCGGATCTGGTCCTCCGGGCTTGCGTCGCGCCAGATCGCGCTTGAGCGCCGTCGCGATCGGCGCACTCAGCTTAAGAACGAGTCTGGGTTTCGGGAGGCGTCGATAGATTGAGCGTTCCCGCTCCATCAGCCAGCGCTGAAACGGAGAACCCGCCTGTGTGATGGCAAGATCGTCGAAGGCGCTGCCATCGAGGCCCGTCGCATTGGTTGCCGGGCACCGATCCGAGATCACGATCGTTCCCGATGACATCGCCCGCATGCTGCGGGTCAGAAGTCGGCGGCGATCATAGGCGACAAGCAACTTGCCGACGACGAAGAAGGTGGAATATCGTCGTTCAGCACGTCGCTCCGGCTTTTCATACTCGCTGAGGCGTTCATTCGGCAGCGCCTTGCGAACAGCCGGCACAAACAGTCTGGGCAGGAATGACAGCCAGGTCGCCGGTGGCTTGCCGAGGTGAATCGTCTTCACGTCGAGATTCTTTCCCAGCGTCTCAGCCACGAGTTTGGCTAGCGTGGATTTCCCGGTTCCTTTTGGCCCGACCAGCGCGATCCACGCACCTCCCGTCAGCAACGACAGATTGCGTCTGGAACGAAAGCGCATGGCGAAATGCTTGCCGACCCGCATGATCCGCGAAAATCCGGCAGCGGCATGGCCGAGCCGTCTGTGATATCTCAGCGCCCAGGCCACCCGCATTCCCATTGCCACCCGCAAGGGGATCGACCCCTTCGCTATGCAATCAATCATTTGCCGAATGGGAATCTGGACCGATGGGAACCAATCCTCGCAAAGAGCCGCCGCCTCGTTGATGTCGCTCCTTTGCAGGAGCCATGACAACTCGTCCCTGCATTCGTCATAATGGGCATTCACCTTGACGATCTCGACGATGCTGTTGTGCTTGAGCAGCATCCTGAGCAGGAACAGCACCAGTTCCGACGCGGGGTCGGGGATATGTACCCCCATCAACGGGGCGGTCCGTGCCAGGAGATCCTCCTCGACGGGAAATCTGAATGACTTCACGAAGCTGTCGCCGCTCACCAACTGATGATAGGCATGCAGATCCAGCAGTCGGCCGACGTCCGGATCCCAGGCCAAGGCATGAAAAACGCCGGCATGGCCAGCGCCCATGCGGGAAACGGCAAGCTTGAACCCGCACTCATTGATGATGCGCTGAAAGGCGTCCGCATCGGAAGGATGGACCAGAAGGTCGATATCCTCACGCCCGCACAGTGTCTTATCCAGTCGTATATTGCTCTTCCAATGGCAGTAACGGATGCCCTGGCGCTCCAATTCAGCGAACAGCATCAGCTCGATCGAACTGGGTCGCAGGTCGCTTCCGTCCTTGCTGGTTATCGGCGCTAATGGAACGGTTGTGCCAGGAGCGACCAGACTTTCGGCTGGCATAGGATCGCTGGAGGAATAACCGTCATGCCCCACCGCATAAACCTCCCATGCCGCTCCGCGCGAAGACCCCGCGCTGATCGACCTGCATCTTACTCCATGAACGACACTACGCCAGTCCTCATCAAGCGGCTTGGTGGTCTAAAACGGTCTACACCCATGGGCTATTTGACTTGACTGGCCGCAGATTGGATTCTGGCCTTTACAGCGGTTCGAAAACCCCAGGATTGCCCACGCCAGGCCGAATACCGGAAAGGGACGGAGCGACACCATGGCGACTTTCAAATTACACAGCGACACCGCTACCGTCCTTGAGAATGGCAGCAAGACCGGCAATGTTCTTCTGAACGATAGCCTTGCCAATCAGGTCACGCAGATCAAGGCTGGCAGCGGCAGCTTCATGCCAGTTCCTATCGAAGGCGTGACAATTCAGGGAATCTACGGGTTCCTCACCATCATGTCTGACGGCAGCTATTCCTATACCGCATCGACCGACGCGGCAGAACGACTCAAAGCGGGCTCGACCGCCAGCGATACCTTCACCTACGCTGCCGTGGGCGGCGGTTCCGGCACCTCCACTCTGAAATTCACCGTGACGGGCGTCAACGATGCGCCTGTATTGACTTCGACCTCCGCGTCCCTGAACACGATCACGGAGGATCAGACCACCAATAGCGGTCATTCGGTATCGTCTTTTCTGAGTTCGACCGATATCGATTCCAGCGCTCTGCGCGGGATTGCGATCACGGACCTCGCATCCGGCAATGGCCAGTGGCAGTATTCGACCGATAGCCGCGCGACCTGGTCCAACATAGGCGCGGTCAACGATGGCTCCGCACTGCTGCTGCGGTCATCGGACTATATCCGCTTTGTCCCGAATGGCGCCAACGGCACGACGGCGAACTTCACCTATCATGCCTGGGACCAGACGAGCGGATCGGCGGGCGCCAAGGTCGACGCGTCAACCACTGGCGGCCAAGCCGCCTTCTCCACCGGCTCCGCAATAGCCTCCATTACCGTCACCAACGTCAACGACGCGCCGGTCGCCCAGCCCTCCAGCGCGTCGGGCATAGAAGATGGCCCGCCGATCACCGGGCAGGTGACCGCCACCGACGTCGACAGCACCACGCTGACTTACGCGCTTGTCGCGAATTCCGCGGTCGGCGGATCGGTGACGGTCGATGCGGCGACCGGCGACTACAGCTTCACCCCCGCCGCCAACTTCAACGGCGCGGCTTCCTTCAAATTCACCGCCAGCGATGGGAGCCTGACCTCCACCGCGGCCACGGTCACAATCGCCATCGCTTCGGTCAATGACGGACCGCCCGTCGCCAACACCGACAATGCGGGCACTTATGCAGACACGCCGGTCCTGATCGACGTCCTTGCGAACGATACGGACATCGATGGCGATGCCCTGTCCATTTCGGCCCTGGGCACCGCCGGTCATGGAAGCGTTCAGATCCAGAGCGGGAAGGTTCTTTATACACCCGCAACGAGCTATACCGGCAGCGACGCATTCACCTACACCGTTACGGATGGTGCTGGCGGCTTCACTCAGGGGAATGTGAACGTTACCGTTGCTCCAATTCAGTCGGATGCTCCCATCGCCGTCAGCGTCACCTTCAGCCAGGGCGCCAACGGATACAGTGATGCCATCGATACGATGCTGAGACAGAACAGGGCATCGATCCCCTTCGCCGACGCGTCTTTTTTCCGATCGATCCTGGAATCGGGAAAGGAATCGCAGCCGCTGCTGAAGTTCGGCAATGTGTTCGGCTCCGGGTCGGGTCAGATTCCGATTGGGGCGACGATCCTGTCTGCGTCTCTCACCCTGGAGGTCACTGACGGGTCCGCCTCCGGCGGTTCGATCAATCGCATGCTGGTCGGATGGAGTTCCACATCGACCTGGAACAGCCTGGGCAGCGGCGTGCAGATCAATGGAATCGAGGCGACGTCCACCGGTATCAACGTCGGGTCGATTTCGAAGGGCAGCCACGCGTTCGACGTAACGGAAAGCCTCGCCGCCTGGAATGCCGCGGCTTCGACTTCCGCCGGGCAAAATGCGGCGAACTTCGGCTGGGTATTCAAACCAACGAACATCGACAGTTGGGACTTCAATTCGGCGCAAGGCGCCGTGAAGCCGGTGCTGTCCGTCACCTACACGCAGGCCGGGGTTTCCCTCGCCTCCCTGCCGAACGTTTCGATCGGGGCAGTCGCTACCGCGCATGAGAATGACGGCAAAATCACCTTCAGCCTGTCCCTCAGCCAGGCCTCGACACATGATGTCACGGTCAACCTCGGCACCAGCGATTTCACGGCGAAATCGGGGGCTGACTATGGTGCCACGTCCAGTTCCATAACCTTCAGCCCGGGGGAGCTGACAAAGACGTTCGATGTCAATCTCCTGAACGATGGCAGCGCCGAAAGGCTGGAATTCTTCAACGTCCAGATCAACTCGGCGACCAACGCCCAGATCGACAAGGCCATCGCCGTTGGCAAGATCACCGATGACGATGTCATTGTTCCGCCCATGCCGGCCATCAATGCCAGCGTAGTCGCCGTGCACAATATTTCAGATGCCACCAAATATGATGGCGGTCCCGGTTACGGGATCAGCGATCCATCGGGCATTGCCTATATTCCAAGCATGGGCAAGCTCCTGATCGCGGACTCAGAGCATGACGAGAGCCCCTTTTACAGCAACATCAACCTGTTCTCCCTACAACTCGACGGGTCCTATGCAGGCAACTACAGCCTCACTTCCTTCTCGAGCGAGCCTACCGGCCTCGCTTACAACCCGAACAACGGCTATCTGTATATCCCGGACGACGACCAACAGGAGGTGTTCTGGGTCTCGCCTTCAAATCCGTCGGTCAAGCTCGGCTCCTTCGATACAGGCTATCTCGGCCTTCTCGACACGGAAGACATTAAGGTCGATCCGGTGACCGGGCATATCCACATGCTCGACGGCGTATTGAAGCAGATGATCGAACTTACCGACAGGGGGGTGTTCGTGAATTCGGTTTCGCTCCCATCAGTGATGAAGGATGCGGAGGCGCTCGCCTATGATCCCACGCATGATGTATATTTCGTCGCATCGGGAGCCTCATCCAAGATCTGGGCCATCGATCCGCAGGCCAACATACTGGGGACCATAGACGTGCTGTCTTCCTATAGCCCCACCACCAAGATCAAGGGCATGGAACTGGCGCCCAGCAGCGACCCGAACGATGGCAACGCCTTGAGCCTGTATGTGGCCGACTATGGTGCCGACCAGCAGAATGACGGCCGATTGTTCGAGATCCACCTGGGCAATGACTGGTTGTTCAATTGGTAAATCAGGCGAGGATCAGCCAGTATCGGCAGCGATCAGTTTGTAAAGCCTCCCCAACTGCTCGGAACGCATGCATCGGGGTTCGAGCGCGGATCGGTTGGCAGCCGGGTGAGCTTCGGGTGGCAATTGATCCAGTTGCTCTTCGCGCGGGTCCAAGCGTCTCTCGCGGCCTGTCCTCTGAGCAGGCGGAAGCTGGACGGCGGGAGTGGGACGAAATCGGGGATCGGCGCATCCGACAGCCACAGAAACAGGTTGTTGGATGAGCCGCTCAGCTTCGACCAACTGGTCGCCCAGAATTGCGGGTAGGAACTGCCACCGGCATAATCCACCGCGACAACGGAATTTGTCACCCAAAAGCGCGGCGCGCGCTGATCGCTCTTGGCCAACGCGCCGAACCGCCGCCCTTCCTTGTAGGAATATTCCTGCAGGCGAAGCAGAACTCCCGACAGCGTCACCATCTGGTTGCTCGCATCGCCCATGTCGCTGTCTTTTCGCGGCTTGACGCTGATGCCCTGGAACGCGCCGTCGATCAGGGTGTCGCGGATGGTCATGGTCTGTAGAAAGTCGTTCTCGACCGCATCGTCGCGTGCATTGCTGATCCAGCTGTTTTCGATCAGCAGCCCAGGGGAGCCACGGCTGGCGCGGACCGCATCCCACGCGCCGGTGATCCGTACTCCGTCGACGACGCCGTTGGGGGCTCCCTCAAACGTGATCACCGAGCTGTTGCAGTAGGTGACCCGCCATTCCGACGATTGCGGCACACGGCTCAGAAACAGGCCTCCGATGATTGCGGTTCGATCTTGCTGCTCTATCAGCAGGGGATAGCGGTTGACCGGCAAAATCCCCTGGTCGCAATCCTGATCGGCGGTCGGCTTCGGGTTGCGGCTATTGGCGACCGTGAAGGTGGCTCGCCGGGCATCGAGAGCGCTGCCGCTCACCCCAGCCGGTGGCGTGAATTTCAACCGCTCAAGTGGTTGCTGGCCACGGAGATTGACGATCCGCCTTGCCGTCTGGAGAGCCCCGTATGTGTCGTCGCGGTAGCCGGGCATCTTGCTCATCGAGGCAGGAACCAGCGCGGCCATTCCCCCCGCAACCGTCAACGTTGCCACAGCGCAAAAGAGGCGACCTTTTCCGAGCCGAAAAATGGGCTTTGACCGCACAAGCGCCCCTTTCCCCAAAGTGGTCGATCAAGGCGCATCATGCGCCCGCTGAAACTCTTTGACCAGCAGCAATCTGGAACAGGGCGCGCGCAAAAATCGCATGTCGGGCAACCGTTAATAGACGCTGTGAGACCTGATGCACCGCGCGTTACGGAAAGGCAGCGAGTTGGGGTAACGATGGACGTCGGTCGCACGGCCCTCGTGCGGGGTTAGTAACCTCCCGGTAGATGGTTGAACGGCATCACCGGCTTGGTTCAACTTAGTCTCATGGCCCGTTTCTTTCTTTATCTGATCAAGGGTAAATTCATTCCGCGCTGAACATTTGCAACTTGCATCAGGAAGTTTGCGTTACGCGCGACCCTGCTTCCTTTCACCTACACGGCTCCGAATTGTTTGAAATGCAGGCGGGGGAAGACCTCGGTCCGCGCAGGCCAGCTTTATTCGGCGTGTGAGCTGAGAAAATTTCGGCTTTGGACGTGTTGAAAAGAACCGCTCAATTTCTGACGTGACTACGGCTTCCACATCGGGGTTTAGCCGATGGCGGCCTTTAGGAAATCCGGTGGGTCTGCCCAGCAGCGAACTGGTGATTGGATTTGCCCGATAGCGGGTTACCAGCTTGAACACCCAAGCCCGGCTAATGCCTAATCGATTGGAGGCCTCCGTGACTGCTGCTCGATTGAGCTTCGGCAGCTCGGAAAGTGCGCGGATCACCGGCTCGCGCTCGCAAGCAATCCGCCAGGACTGGTCATCTGCTCGTAGACAAGGCGTATCCGCACTTACCATTTTTCCATCCCCGCATTGGCAGAGACTCGTGTCGCCGGGTCCACTTATATTCTACCAGATTGGGTCGTCAGAGGCTACGATCCAGTGATATTCAGATCATCCAAAGTCAGGACGATCAATGGCTTTCCAGTTCATGAGTTTATTGGAAATGACAATTTGGGGTTCAGAGCGGGAAATAGCTTATCGTAACTCTGGATTCGACCTCGTCGACCTGATCAGGCTCTTGCCCAGGACCGCGTAGGTCATCATACTGGTGTTGCACAACGGGCCACCAACTTCCTCAAATATAACGCATCCTCGGTCTCAAGTGGCGCTCTGCCCTGTCCCACTCGCCATTCGAGAAGCGGGCGTCCTGGTTCGCGCTCGATTGGGCTGAGGGGCGCGCGCCCGAACCCTCCAACCGCTTCAGCTTCTGCAACTGCCCCACCACCGCCAAATAGGGTAGACCAGCAACGACAGCTTCCGGTTCAAAAACAGCTCGGTCCAACTAAAGGAGAAAACTATCTTGACCCACCAATGACATTCGAAACATAACCATCAGGCAGGAAACTTCTCGTTGAAAGGCCCGAGTCAGTTTTCGAGGCAATCAACACGGATGCCTTTTAGCAGCCAGTGAACCGGCGAGATCTTCAGTGAACCAGATATACGGATCTTTGCTTCCTCTGCTATTGACTGCCATCGCGCTCCTTTGGATCGCAGGCATAGCGTGGTTCTGGCACCTTCAGTCAAAATCGAGAGGCATGGTCACGGTCACAATTTTCGACAGGCTGCTGACGATCGTCTGGCTGCCAGCATATCTGAGCACGCTTCTATTTCTTTCAGTCGCATATATTTGGGACCGCTATATCAAGGCGAGATGATTTTATGGCAGATGGCCTCATAGAGAGACCGCCATATTTCCTTCTCCATCAGGATCGTCATCTGTCGCCCATAATATGCGACTGACGATCTCGCCCTTGCGTTCCGATCGATATCGCGCGAACATCCCCCCTTCCCAACGACCGCCTTCGCCAAGAAAGACGGGTGGATTGGAGGAGAGCCAGGATGAGCGTCTGTTGTACACGGGCCATCGCGCTCGTCGGCCCCGCCGGAGGGGGCAAGACCAGCCTTGCGGAAGCGATGCTGTTCATAACCGGGGCAATCCCGCGCCAGGGATCGGTACAGGCGGGAAACAGCGTGGGCGACGCCAGCCCGGAAGCCCGAGAGCGCGGCAGTTCGACCGAGCTCAACCTGATGCATTTCGAATGGATAGGCGACCGTTTCGCGTTGATCGACGTGCCGGGCGCGCCGGGTTTCGCGGCGGACGGGGCGATCGCGCTCGACATGGCCGACCTTGCCATCGTGGTGATCGATCCCGATCCGGAGCGGGCCGCCCTCGCCCAGCCGGTGCTGCGCAGGCTGGAGCGGTCGGGCATCCCGCACGCGCTGTTCGTCAACAAGATCGATCAGGCGCGGGGCAGCATCGAGGACCTGCTCACCGCGCTCGCGCCGATGAGCGCCGCCGCTTTGGTGGCGCGCCAGATCCCGATCCGCGCCGGGGAGCGAGTCGCGGGCTTCGTCGACCTCGCGCTGGAGCGGGCCTATCATTATGAGGTGGGCAAGAAATCCCAGCAGGTCGCGCTCGCCCCGCATGTGAAGGATGATGAAAGCGCGGCGCGCTTCCACATGCTGGAGCAACTGGCCGACCATGACGACCTGTTGTTGGAACAGTTGCTGTCCGACGAGCAGCCCAGCCTGGATACTGTCTTTGCCGATCTGGCGCGGGAGACCGCGAGCGGGCTGATCGTGCCGGTGCTGTTCGGTTCGGCGTCGAACGGCTTTGGCATCCGGCGGCTGCTGAAGATGCTGCGCCATGACACGCCGATGGCGGCGCAGACGGCGGAGCGGCTCGCGATCCGGGGGGAAGCGGCGCAACTTTTCAAGATTTCTCATGCCGCGACGGTGGGACGGCTTGCGCTGGCCCGTATCTTCGGCGGTCCGCTGGCCGACGGGGCGGAGATGGTCGACGGCGACGGGCGGCCGTTGCGGCCCGGCGGGCTGTTCGCGATCCAGGGCGCGGCCACGACGAAAATCCCCTCCGCGGAGACGGGCGCGATCGTCGGCATCGCGAAGATCGAGGGCGTCCAGGCGGGCGATGCGATCGGCATGGCGGGGACTGTCCCGTCGACAGGCCTTGAGGTGGAAAAAGCGGCGGCCAATTGCGCGCTGGCGATCGCGGCCAAGGACCATAAGGACGAGGTCCGGCTTTCCACCGCGCTCAACCGGCTGGCCGAAGAGGATGCCGGTCTGCATTGGGATCAGAACGAAGGGTCGCGCGAAACCCTGCTCCACGGCATGAGCGAGGACCACCTCGCCGTCGCGCTGGACCGGCTGAAGCGGCGCTATGGCGTTGCCGTGTCAGTCCACGCGCCGACCATCGCCTACCGGGAATCGATCCGCAAGGCGGTCACGCAGCGTGGGCGGCACAAGAAACAGTCGGGTGGCCACGGCCAGTTCGGGGATGTGGTGCTGGAAGTCCGTCCGCTCGAACGCGGAGAGGGCATAAGGTTCGAGGAACGGATCACCGGCGGCGCGGTGCCCAAGCAATATATTCCGGCGGTCGAAAAAGGCGTGATGGATGCCGTGGCGAAGGGTCCGCTCGGCTTCGCAGTGGTCGATGTCACCGCCGCGCTGGTGGACGGCTCATTCCACAGCGTCGACAGTTCGGAACTGGCCTTTCGCACCGCCGGGCGCATGGCCATGTCGGACGCGCTGGCAGCGGCATCACCCTATCTGCTGGAGCCCATCGCCCATGTGACGATCATGAGCCCAAGCGCCGCGACATCACGCATTACCTCCGCCGTGGCGAGCCACCGGGGCCAGATGCTGCGCATGACGGCGCTGGACGGCTGGTTCCACTGGGATGTGCTGGAAGTCCTTTTGCCCGAGGCGGGCTTGCAGGGGCTGGAAGCGGAAATCCGGTCGATGAGCCAGGGCATGGCGCATTATGAAGCGCATTTCGATCATCTGGCGGAGGTCAACGCGAAGCTGGCGGACAGCATCGTGCACCGGGCGAGGGAACCGGCTTAGGGCAAGACGCCCGGCTGCAAATGTCTTAGGGATTCTTCTTGGACTGGCCGAAATTGCTGCCGCTTTGTCCCGGATTCGTGCCGGACTGGCCAGGCGGGGCGCTACCGCTGGCGGAATTGGAACCCGACTGGCCGGGCGTCGTCCCGTTCTGGCCGGGCGCACTGCCTGAATTGCCGGGTGGAGTGGAGGAGGAGGAGCTTCCCGCGCCCGACGTGGCGGAGGATGCGCCTGTCGAGGAAGAGCTTCCATCGGCGCCCGATGCTCCGGCATAGCGCGCGATAAGCGCCGCGCTGTCATCCAGGGCGCCGGTGATCGATTGCCCCAGAGTCCAAGACGCCATCGCCACCGAACCGGCCAGCAAGCCAAGCAGCAACGCATATTCCGCCGCAGACGCGCCGGAACAATCAGCCGCCATTCTTGCAATCAGCCCCTTGATCTGCGGCATTATTCCCCCCTGCCCCATTTCAGTTGCAGGATGCGCCTTTTTGCGAATGATGTAAAATCGATTAACCCTGATGAAGCCATTCCGCCGCGGTGAAGGCGGATGCGATCAGGCCGGGTTCAGCCCCTTCACGACGAAGGGCAGGCATTCCCCATCCGGATCGGTCAGCGTCAGATAGGCGCCCGGCTGGATGGTGTGCGCGTCCAGCCGGTAGATTTTCTCGTCATCCGCCTCCCCCGGCTCATAGGACAGCGCCCAGCCGTGCCGGGTGTGCAGCAATGTGCCGTGCCGGTCCGGCTCGTTAGGCCAGAAACGGCGGGCGGTCGCCAGTTCGGGATGGATGCGATATTCCTTTTCATCGATCAGGCCGCCGCTGCCCAGCGGCAGGCGCAGCACATAGCTTCGCGCCGCCGATCCGTTGGGAAAGGCCGGCGTCCGGGCAAGTTCGAGGCGTATGGTCGTCCAGCTCATGACCATTGCAATCGGATTCCGCCGCGAAAAGAGATATAAGGATTATTCCTGATGGCGACCGCGCCGAGGCAGTCCTAGCCAGATAGGGAAGAGACGCTTGCCGGGAGACAGACAATGAAATCGGTCCTGCTGCACATTCATGAAGATCATGGCGCGGAAAGCCGCTTGCAGGCGGCCTGCGATCTGGCCCGTGCATCGGGCGCGCATATCCATTGCGTGCAGGTGACGGCCGTGCCTGATTTCGTCGCGGCGGACATGTATGGCGGCGCATCCATGGCCCCGGCGATGATGGCCGAACTCTACGACATCGACGAAAAGGCCCGGACACGCATAGAGGACCGGCTGCGCCGGGAGGATGTGAGTTGGGACTGGCGCCATGTGGAGGGCGATGTCGTCCATGGCCTGCTGTCCGCCGCGACGCTGACCGACGGCATGATCGTCACCCTGCCGGCTGGCCCGCGCAAGGAATTTGCCGATCCGCTGCACCTGGCCGCCGATCTGGCGCTGGCCGGGCGGGTTCCGGTGATCGCCGTGCCGCAGGAGGCGAAGTCCTTTCCGGTCACGGGCCGCGCAGTCGTGGCATGGGAGGGTTCGCAGGAAGCCTCCGCCGCGCTGCGCCTGTCCGTGCCGCTGCTGAAACTGGCGGAGGAAGTGCATGTCGTGACGGTCGAGGAAGCGGGCAAATATCCCTTCCCGGCGACCGACGCGCCGGAATATCTGGCCCGCCACGGCATCAAATGCCAGTTCCACACATGGCCGCAGGACGGCCGCACCGTCGAAGCGGCGCTGAAGGCTGCCATCGGCGTGCTGAAGCCGGACTGGATGGTGATGGGCGCCTTCGGCCATAGCCGCCTGAGGGAAATGGTGTTCGGCGGCGTGACCCGCGCCCTGCTGCGCGAAGTGCATGTTCCGCTCTTGCTGGCGCACTGAAGCCACGGCATGGTAGGGGCATGGCGGTAGCGGACGACGAAACCGATGGATTGACGCAGCGCGAGCATAGTCTGGAACAGGCTCTGCTCGGCTCCATCCTGGCGACCGTGCCGGACGCGCTGATCGTCATCGACATGCGCGGGCAGATCGTGTCGTTCAGCGCGGCGGCGCAGCGCATGTTCCAATATGCCGAAAGCGACGTGCTGGGCGAGAATATCTCGATGCTGATGCCCTCCCCCGACCGGGAAAGGCATGACGGCTATATCCATCATTATCTGTCGACCGGGGAAAAGCGGATCATCGGCGTCGGCCGCCTGACCAGCGCGCGGCGGCGGGACGGGTCGACCTTTCCCATCGAACTGTCGGTGGGCGAGGTGCAGGATCAGGGGCGGCGGCTGTTCACCGGCTTCATCCGCGACCTCACCGAAAGCCAGCAGGCCGAGCGGCGGGTGGCCGATTTGCAGGCGGAGCTGGCCCATGTCGGCCGGGTGACGGCGATGGGAACGCTGGCCTCCGCGCTGGCGCATGAACTCAACCAGCCCCTGACGGCCATCGCCAATTATCTGGAGGCGGGGCGCGACATGCTCGACGCCGAGGGGCCGGTTGACCGGGAATTGCTGCGCGAGGCGATGGCGGAAAGCGCGAACCAGGCGCTGCGCGCGGGCGAGATCATCCGGTCCCTGCGCGAGTTCATCAAGCGCGGCGAAACCATGCGTCAGCCCGAACCCCTGCGCGTGCTGCTGGCGGAAGGGGCGGCGCTGGCCTTCATCGGCGTCGACAGCCGGGGGCTGGACATGGACATCAGTGTCGATCCGCGTGTCGACAAGGTGCTGGTCAACCGGGTGCAGTTGCAGCAGGTCATCATCAACCTCACCAAGAACGCCGTGGAGGCGATGGCCGACAGCCCGGCGCGCATCCTGCGCCTGTCCGCCATCCCGGCCCCCTCCCCAACCGACGCCGGCCGGGTGGAGGTGATCATCGCGGACAGCGGGCCGGGGTTGGCGCCGGAAATGTCGCGCACGCTCTTCACCCCCTTCACCACCACCAAGGCGTCCGGCATGGGCGTCGGCCTCTCGATCAGCCAGACCATCATCGAAGGGCATGGCGGGCGCATCTGGGCTGCGCCGTCGCAATGGGGCGGCACGGCCTTTCACTTCACCCTGGACGCGGTGGACGGCTCGCAAAATGCGGCCAGCAAGGAAGAATAGGGCATGAGCGAAGCATTCCCCATCTATGTCGTGGACGATGACGAGGCGATCCGGCGGTCGCTGTCCTTCATGCTGAAGACGAGCGGTTTCGCCGTGAAGCTGTTCGAGGGCGGCTTACCCTTTCTGAAGGAAGCCGCCGATCTGGAGCCGGGCTGCGTGCTGCTGGACGTGCGGATGCCCGACATAGACGGGCTGGCGGTGCAGCGCGAGCTGCGGGCGCGGGGCATCATGCTGCCGGTGGTCATCATGACTGGGCATGGCGACATCGACATGGCGGTGACGGCGATGAAGGCCGGGGCGAGCGACTTCATCGAAAAGCCGTTCGAAAAGGCGGCGCTGATGGGTTGCGTCGACGCGGCGCGGCAGGTGGCCGTGGCGGATCGCGGGGCGGGCGCGCGGGCCGACGATGCGCGGGCGCGGCTCAACATCCTGACCGAGCGGGAACGGGAAGTGCTGGACGGGCTGGTGGAAGGATTGCCCAACAAGACGATCGCCTATGATCTGGGCATCAGCCCGCGCACGGTGGAAATCCACCGCGCCAACCTGATGCAGAAGCTGGAGGTGAAGAGTCTGGCCGAAGCGTTGAGGATCGCCTTCCATGCGGGGATGGAAAAGGGCGAGGCGTGATGGGCAGACGGCTGGTTTTGGCCATTCCAAGACATTTTCGAAGTTCGTCATCCCCGCGAAGGCGGGGATCCATCTCCTGACCTAACCGCTTGATGCAACGCTGGGAGATGGATTCCCGCCTTCGCGGGAATGACAAAACAGGAAGCGTCCACTCTCCACCCCTTCCCGCAAATAAACCCTCACCCCACCAATATCGCCCACCCCCAGAGGATGCAGCCAAGCCCGGCCGCCACAGAAACCGCGCGACCCCAGGGCAGCAGCTTTTCCAGCGCGACGAGCAACGTCAGGAGCGCGATCCAGGCGAGGTTCATGACCCCGCCCGCGAACAGCAACGCCATCAGCATCCAGCAGCAACCCACGCACCAGGCGCCGTGGAGCATCCCCATGCGCAGCGCGCCGGTCCATCCCGGCCGGAAATGGCGGCTGAGGAATTGCGCGGGGCTACGACACTGGCGCAGGCAGGCGTCCTTCCACGGGCTGATCTGATAGACCCCCGCCGCGATCAGCAGCGCGGCGGCGAGCGGTCGGCTGGAGGTCGCCATCGCCATGGGGGAAAGCATCGCCGCTTTGGCCAGGCGCCATTGCGCCAGCGTGGCGATGAGGGAAAAGAAACCCCAGATAAGGAGATAGCCCAAGGTGAAGCTCTCCGTCGCGGGGCGCGCGGTGGCATGCACGGCGCGGGCGTAAAGCAGGATCGTCGGCGCGGCGGAGGGGAGCATCATCGCGACCATCATCACCCACCACATGGCGAGCGTCACGACGAACTGCGTCGCTGTCCACGGTCCATCGCCGGGTATCATCATCGCCAGCATCGGGTCTTCGGCAAGGCCCGAGGGCAGCAGCGAAACCGTCGGAGCCATGCCCATGCCCGCGCCTGAAAATAGCCAGCTCCATGCCAGCGCGATCAGCACCGCCAACGCGACAAGGGAAATCAAGCGGTGCCGGGCGAGCACCGCGCTCCATAACGGCACCATCAGCCCCTGACGACGCCGTGGCTGTCGAGATGGAGATAGGCGAACTGGCCGTAGCTGGATGCATGGTCGAGCTGCATCGGCGCGATCGATCGGCTCGCGCCGGAGCCGACCTCCGCCACCTCATATTCGAAACCTTCGGGCAGGCGAATCTGGGCGCGGATTTCCGATCCGTCCACCGGGCTGCGGATCGGTTCGCCGTCCATTTCCAGATGGCCGGTGATGCGCAGGCGGCCCTTGCGCCCTTCCACGTCGACCTCGAAGTCCACGGGGACGAAGCTTGGCTCGTGCATGGTCGTGATGGTGGAGGCGAAGACCGCGAAGACGGTCGCCATCGGCGCGGTGTCGCCGCCGGTCATGATCGTCAGCAGGGCGTTGCGCTGGGCTTCCGTCGCCCGTTCGTCGACGAAGGCGGCGCATTCGCCCTGCCCTTCATGAATGGGGCCGGGCCAGCGGAAGACGGCGGCGATGTTGAGGCCGGACAGGTCGGTATTGCCATGGCGGCCTTCATCGATGGCGAAACCGAAGGCGGCCTGGCAATGGCCCTTGTCGGGCAGGCCGCCGAACTGGCAGTTGCAGCCATATTCGCAGTTGCAATTGGCGAATTCCCGGCCCTTGAGCATCCAGTAGACCATGATGCGACTCCCCAGACAGCGGGGCGGACTATAGCAGATTCAGAAGGCTGCGTCGCGTTCCCCTATTGCCTCCATATGTTACATCTTTGCCCCGGCGGCCCTCAATGATTCCTTGACGCGGGCCGTCGCCATTTCGAGCGGGTCGGTCTCCCCCAAAAGGGCGAAGCTGCCGTTGAGCGCGAAGGTGCAGTGGCCGTGGACGGTCGCCACCAGCGAGCGGGCGAGGCGTGACGCGACGTCCCTTGTGTGCGGCGGCAGGACGGCGGCAACTTCGCGCACGACGACTTCGGTAAGGCCTGCGCGCTGGCGGGCATAATCCTCCGGCAGGGGGACGCCGGGCGGCAAGCGATGATCGTAGATCGCCATCCAGATATTCATATTGTCCTGGGCAAAGCTGAAATAGCCCTCCACCAGCGCGGCGATGCGGTCCGCCGGGTCGCTGGCGAGGCGTTGCTCCAGAAAGGCGGCCCAGAGGTCGAAGGTGCGCGTGTTGATGGCGGCGATCAGCCGGTCGTAGCTGCCGAAAACATTGTAGAGCGTGCCGACCGAATAGCCGATGCGCTTGGCCACTTCGCGCGAGGAGAATTTGGCGAAGCCGGTTTCGGCCATGTGGCGGTGTCCTTCCGCAAGGATCAGCGCCTCCAGTTCTTCGCGGCTATGGTCGGACCGTCTTCCCATGCCAGAGCGATAGTGAAAGAATTGAACGCTGTCTAATTATTTTATTGAACAGTGTCTAATTTTACGCTAGTGCGATGATCGTTCCGCAGGGTTTCAGGGGTGCGACTCATGTTCATGGCGCTTGTTCTGCTGGTTTTCGGGGTGATTCTGTTCGACATGCGCGGGCGGCTGAAGGCCGCCGAACGGCGGTTGGCGGCATTGGAAGGGACCAGCGTTGACATTGGCGTTTCCCTTACCCACGACCGTCACCCAGGCACCGGCGGGGGTCCATCTCCTGAGCGTTCGCCTTGGGGTGAGATGCGGGAAATGGATTCCCGCCTTCGCGGGGATGACGAAGAGAGGGATGAGCGCGCGCTACGTCCCGCGGCGATTGTGGAGCGGCGAGCGGACAGTGTGACAGCCCCTCCTCCGCCGCCGATCGAGGCAATCGCGGCCGAACCGGAGAAGCCCATCGCAGCCCCTGTCCGCCCCTCCTTCGGTTTCGAGGAGTTGTTCGGCCGCCGCCTGCCGATCTGGGCGGGCGGGGTGACGCTGGCGGTCGCGGGGGTTTTGCTGGTCAAATATTCGATCGACGCGGGCTTGCTGTCGCCATTGGTGCGGATCGTGCTGGGGCTGTTGTTCGGCGGGGCGCTGATCGGGTGCGCCGAGGCTGCCTTGCGGCTGGAGGAGCGGGTGCGCGATGCGCGGGTGCGGCAGGCGCTTTCCGGGGCCGGTCTGGCGACGCTCTATGTCAGCATCCTGGCGGCGCATACGCTGTATGGTCTGGTGGGACCGGGGGTCGCCTTTGCCGGGCTGGCGGGGGTGACCGGGCTGGCCATGGCGCTGTCGCTGCGTTTCGGAGCGCCAAGCGCGTTGCTGGGGCTGGTGGGCGGCCTGGCGGCGCCTGCGCTGGTCCAGGCGGGGCAGCCCAATGTGCCGTTGCTGAGTTGCTATCTGGCCTTGGCGGTGGGCGGACTCACCGTGCTGTCGCGGGCACAGCGGTGGATGTGGCTGGGCGTCAGTGCGCTGATCGGCGGGGCGGCTTGGGGCGCGGTGATGCTGGCCGTGGGGGCGTTGGATTGGGCGTCCTCGCTTTCAGTCGGGTTACTGGTGCTGATGCTGGGCGTGGTGCTGCCGCTTTTCGCCTTTTCGGGCGCGCGGGCGGTGCTGTTGCGGGTCGGCGCAGCGGTCGTCGCGGCGGCGCAAATGGCGGCTTTGGTGGCGATGGGCGGTTTTTCGCTGTTGCATTGGGGACTGTTCGGGCTGCTTTCGGCCGCGCTGCTGTGGCTGGGGCGGGATGCGGCGCTGCGGCCTCTGGCGGCGGTCGGGCTGGGCGTTGCGCTGCTGTTGGCGGCGGTCTGGCCCGATCCGGAGATGGGACGCTTTGCGCTCGTCATGCTGGGGATGGTGGCGATTTATGGTGGGGCGGCCCTGTGGCGGGTCTGGCGCGGGGGCACGCTGGTCGAGGCGGGGCAAGTCGCCGGGTTGGCGCTGGGCGGTTTTTCCCTGGGGCTGGGGCATTTCTGGCGCGAGGGGCTGGACGGGGAATTTGCCCTGCTGGCGCTGGCGACGGCAGGATTGCCGGGGGTCGCGATGCTGACCGGCTGGAGTTGCGAGGGGCGGCGGGAGGATGCGCGCTTCGTGACGCTGGCGAGCGCGGCGGCGCTGCTGCTGGTCGTGGCCGGTGGGCTGGGGCTGGCGGCATGGATGCTGGCGGTGGTGATCGCGGCGGTGGCGGCGGGGCTGCTGATGCTGGCGGAACGGGCCGGGGATCGGCGGGTCGAATGGAGTGGCTGGGGCTTCGCCTTTGGCACGGTCGTGGCTTTGGCTGGATCGGATGAGGTGGTCCGGCTTTGGGGCGGCGCGGCGGCGGACGCTGCCTGGCAGGGGGTAATATGTTGGGCGGCGGGCGCGTCGATGGCGGCGTTGTTCGCCTGGCGGGCGCGGTTCGTCGAGGGCCGGATGGTGGCGCAGGGCGCGGCCGTGCTGCTCGCTTATGGGGCGGTGGCGCAGGCGGTGCCTGCAATCTGGGTGCCGGTGGGAGCGGCTTTGGGTCTGGCCCTGTTGGCGGAAGGCGCGCGGAAACTAGCCGTGGGACGGATGGCGCCTGGGTTGGGCGTGGCTCTGACGGTGGTGGCGCTTTGGGCATGCTGGCCGGTGGGACTTTGGTCGGGGCGGGCCTTGCTGTCGCTGGTGGGCGAGCCGATGCTGGCGCGGGATTTGCCGGGGATCGGGGAAGCGGTGCGGCGTCTGGTGGTGCCTGCGGTGATGTTGGGCTTTGCCTTGTGGCGGGCTCGTTCGGTTGTCGGGGTGATCGAACGGCGGGTCGGATGGGTTGTCGCGGCGGTGCTGGGCGGGGTCGCCGTGCATGTCGGGTATAAGCAGGTCTTCGGGCTGGAGAGCTGGGACGATGTGACGCGCCTCGCCTTGGCGGAGCGGACGCTTTGGGAGGGGCTTTTGATTGGAGCCGGGTTCGTGGCTTGGCGGATGGAGCGACTGGCCCTCCCCCGACCTTTCCCGCCGCTATTGGGATGGGCGGTCGGAGGACTGCTCGCGGGTGCGGGGTTGGCGCATTTGCTGGTCTATACCGTTGTGCTGCATGATCCGCTGTGGTTTCCGCAGGCGGTGGGGAGCTGGCCGGTTTTCAATCTGCTGTCGGCTGCTTTTGCACTCTCCTTCGCGGCGCTTTGGATCGCCGGGACTTGGGCGCCGCGCGTGGCGGACGGGTTGCGGATGGCGTTGATCGCGCTGTCCGGGATAGCCTTGCTGCGGCAGCTTTTCGTCGGATCATTGCTGACCGTGCCGGGAGTGAGCCAGGCGGAGGACATATTGCGGTCCGTGCTGGCTTTGGGGCTGGCGATCGGCTTCCTGCTCTGGGGCATACACAGGAAAGCCGGGGATTGGCGGATCGCTTCGCTGCTGCTGATGTTGGCGGCGGTGGCCAAGGTGTTCCTGTTCGATGCCTCAGGCCTCACCGGCCTGTTGCGGATCGCATCCTTCCTGGCTTTGGGGTTCAGCCTGATCGGGATCGGATGGCTTTATAATCGCGTGCTGCGGGAGCCGCTTAACAACTCCGCGACAAATGCTGCATAATGCGTGAAGGACGGGGGTAAGAAAATGTCCGCACCTGATCTGTCTTTGCTGGGTAAACGCCGTTTCGCGCCCTTGTTCGTGGTGCAGTTCCTGGGCGCGTTCAACGACAATCTGTTGAAGTTCGCTCTGTTGTTCCTGGCCAATTTCGGCCTCTATCGCGCCGAGCCGGACAAGGCGGAGCTGCTGGCGACGATCGCCACGGGCCTGTTCATCCTGCCCTATTTCCTCTTTTCCGCGCTGGCGGGTCAGTTGGCTGACGCCTGGGACAAGGCGAAGCTGGTGCGGGCAGTCAAGGCGGCGGAGGTCGTCATCATGGCGCTGGCCGTCACCGGATTTTGGCTGGAATCGGTGCCGGTGCTGCTATCTTGCCTGTTCCTGATGGGGCTGCATTCGACGATCTTCGGGCCGGTCAAATTCTCGATCCTGCCGCAGCATTTGCGGCCTGAAGAGATTATGGGCGGGACCGGGCTGATCGAAGCGGGGACTTTCCTTGCGATCCTGAGCGGGCAGTTGCTGGCGGGCGTCATTCCGCCCTGGGAAGCAGGCATGGTCGCGGTCGGGCTGGCGACGCTGGGGTTTCTGGTCAGTCTGGCGGTGCCGACCGCGCCGACGGTGGTGCCGGGGCTGCGGATCGAGCGGAATGTGTTCAGGAGTACCTGGCATATATTGAAAGCCGCCCGGCATGGGCGGGGCGTGTGGCTGTCGATCCTGGGGATAAGCTGGTTCTTTGCGGTGGGCGCAGTGCTGCTGGCGGAATTCGCGCCTTTGGTGAGCGGGGTTCTGAAAGCGCGGCAGGAGGTCGCCACCTTCTTCCTGCTGATCTTCTCGATCAGCGTGGCGCTGGGGTCGATGCTGGTGAACCGGCTGCTGGGCGGGCATGTGTCGGCGCGGTTCGTGCCGGTGTCCGCGCTGGCGCTGGCGGGGTTCATGATCGATCTGTGGCTGTCGACCAGTGCTTATGTCCCCGTGCATTCGGGCGCGGGCATTGCCGTATTCGTCGGGTCGCCGGGGAGCTGGCGGATCATGGTCGATCTGTTCGGCATCGCCTTTGCGGGCGGGATGTTCATCGTGCCGCTCTACGCCATTCTTCAGACGCACAGCCCGCGTGAGGAGCGGTCGCGGACCATCGCCGCGAACAATATCGTCAATGCGGCGACCACGGTGGCGGTCGTATCGGCGGTGACGGCGATGCTGGCGCGGGGGGAGAGCGTGCCCGGCGTCATCGGGGTGATGGGCTTTGCGACTCTGGTCGTTGCGCTGATTAGCTGCTGGTTGCTGCCGGAGACGGTCATCAAGGCGATCGTGCGGGGGCTGCTGCGGCTTTGCTACCGGGTGGAGGTACTTGGGGCGGAGAATATGCCCGGCGTCGGGGAACCGGCGGTCGTGGTGGTGAACCATGTGTCGTTTCTCGACGGCTTGCTGCTGGCGGCTTTCCTGCCTGGCAAGCCGACTTTCGCGGTGCATACGCGGATCGCCAAGGCCTGGTGGGTGAAGCCTTTTCTTCCCCTGTTCGATGCCTTTCCGGTCGATCCGACCAATCCCCTGTCGGCCAAGGCGATGGTGAAGGCGGTGCGGGAGGGGCGCACTTTGGTGATTTTCCCCGAAGGCCGGATCACCGTGACCGGCGCTCTGATGAAGGTGTTCGACGGCCCCGGCATGGTCGCGGACAAGGCCGATGCGCCGATCATCCCGGTGCGGATCGACGGCGCGCAGTTCACGCCCTTCTCGCGGCTGAAGGGCAAGGTGCGGTTGCGGCGTTTCCCCAAGATCTCGCTGACGGTGCTGCCGCCGCGCCGCTTCGCCATAGAGGGCGAGATGACAGCGCGGGCGCGGCGCGCGATTGCCGGGCGGCGGCTCTATGACGAGATGAGCCAGATGATGTTCGCGACATCGGACACGGACCGGACCTTGTTCGAGGCGCTACTGGAGGCGCGGCATGTCCATGGCGCGGGCGCGCTGGTGGTCGAGGATGTGAAGCGCGAGCCGCTGAGTTACGGGCGGCTGGTGACGGGCGCGCTGGTGCTGGGGCGGGCCTTGGGCCGTTCGACGCGGCAGGGGGAAGCGGTCGGCGTGCTGCTGCCTAATGTGGCGGGGGTGGCGGTGGCTTTCTTTGCCTTGCAGGCGGGCGGACGCGTGCCGGCGATGCTGAATTTCACAGCGGGGCTGGCGAACCTGAAGGCGGCCTGCACCGCCGCGCAGATCAGGACGATCGTGACGGCTCGTGCCTTTGTCGAGCAGGGGAAATTGGGGGACGTCGTCGCCGGACTGGAAGCCGAGGGGATCAGCTTTATCTGGCTGGAGGATGTGGCGGCGGGCATCGGGACCGGCGCAAAGCTACGGGGGTTGATCGCCAGCCGCTTTGCCGGGCGGGCGCATAAGCGGCTCGGGGTTACGCCGGACGATGCGGCGGTCATTCTCTTCACCAGCGGATCGGAAGGGCTGCCCAAAGGGGTGGTGCTGACCCATCGCAACCTGCTGGCCAATTGTCGCCAGTTGGCGGCTCGGATCGATTTCAATTCCGCCGATGTGGTGTTGAACGCCTTGCCTGTGTTCCATAGTTTCGGGCTGACCGGCGGGACTTTGCTGCCGATCTTCCATGGGGTGAAGACGCTGCTCTATCCCAGTCCGCTGCATTACCGGATCGTGCCGGCGCTCGCCTATGACGCCAATGCGACGATCCTGTTCGGGACGGACACCTTCCTGTCGGGCTATGCGCGGATGGCGCATGGCTATGATTTCTATTCGCTGCGCTACATCTTCGCGGGGGCCGAGCGGGTGCGGGAGGAGACGCGCAAAATCTATGCCGAGAAGTTCGGGCTGCGCATCCTGGAAGGCTATGGCGCGACCGAGGCGGGGCCGGTGATCGCGGTCAACACGCCGATGCATTTCCGCGCCGGATCGGTCGGGCGGCTGCTGCCGGGGATCGAGGCGCGGCTGGACGATATGCCGGGGATCAGCGAGGGCGGGCGGCTCTCGATCCGGGGGCCGAATATCATGGCGGGCTATATGAAGGCCGATGCGCCGGGCGTGCTGCAACCGCCGGAAGGCGGGTGGCATGATACGGGCGACATCGTGACCATCGATGAGCAGGGTTTCGTGACCATAAGAGGGCGGGCGAAGCGCTTTGCCAAGATTGGCGGCGAGATGATTTCCCTCCCCGCCGTGGAAGGCTATGCTTCGGCGGTCTGGCCGGATGCCGAGCATGCGGTGGTGACGCGCCCGGATGCGCGCAAGGGGGAGCAGTTGGTGCTGTTCACCACGGCGCGGGAGGCGAAGGCTGCGGCCTTGCAGGCCTGGGGCAAGGCGCATGGGGTGGCGGAACTCGCTCTGCCGCGGGAGATCCGGGTGCTGGACGCGCTGCCTTTGTTGGGAACCGGCAAGACGGATTATGCGTCGATGACGCAGATGGCGGCCGGGTAGGAAAGCTGATCCTCCCCATGCCTTCATGAGGAGGATCAGGTGATCGAACGTCCCTCGCACATGCTGCGGCGCCTGTTGGTGAGGCAGGTGCGGGGTGTGTTCCATGACAGCGCAAAGGGGGAGAAGCCGGTCAAGGCTTCGGATCTGGCGCTATATCCGCCCGGCTCGGTGATCCGGCGGGTGCATGGCGATGTCACCAGCATGATGATCGGCGGGGTGAGCGCCTTGCTAATGCAGATGCTGCATCCCGCCGCGCTGGCGGGGATTTGGGATCATAGCAGTTTCCGCGACGATATGCTGGGGCGGCTGCGGCGGACGGCGCGGTTCATCGCGGTGACCACCTATGCCGAGCGGGCGGAGGCGGAAGCGGCGATCGCGCGCGTGCGGCAGGTGCATGAGCATGTGCGGGGGACTTTGGAGGGCGGCGCGGTTTATGCGGCGAATGATCCCTGGTTGCTCGCCTGGGTACATGTTTGCGAGGCTTTGAGCTTTCTGGATGCGTGGATCGCTTATGGGGAGCCGTTCATGCCGCTGGCCGAGCAGGACCGCTATTTTGCGGAGACCGCCCTGGTGGCGCGAGCCTTGGGGGCTGACCCGGTGCCGGAAAGCCGGGCGCAGGCGGTGATATTGATGGCGCGCTTTCGGGACGAGCTGACGGTGACGGAGCGGACGCGGGAAGTCGCGCGGAGAGTGTTGCACCAGCCTGCGCCTTCGATTGCGTTGGCTCCGGCGCAGGCGATGATGATGCAGGCTTCCGTGGCCTTGCTGCCGGGGTGGGCGCGGCGGATGCATGGGTTTTCGGTGCCGGTCATGGCATGGCCCTTGGTTCGGGTAGGGGCTTTTGCCTTGGCCGGGACGATGCGATGGGCTTTCCGGGGGAAGCGCTGATTGAGAGTCCGGCGTGGAAGTGGGCGGTCAGCGCGTAACGGTCGCCGGGGTAGAGCATGCGGGCGTAGGTGATGCGTTCCTCGCCACGCCATGTCCAGCGCTCCAGCGCCAGACAGGCGGCGTTTTCCGGGGACTGGAGGCTTCCCGCCGTCGCTTTGTCGGCGGTGATGGCGGTGATGCGATGTTCGGCTTCGGTCCAGGGAACATGGGCGAGCAGCCAGGAGCCGGGCGGTTCGGTGGAGAAATCCGCCTCCGCCGCTTCGGGGACGGCGGCAAGGTTGATGAGGCGCTGTTCGAGGGCATAGGGCAGGTCTTCTGCGAAATGGCGGCATTCGATCGCCAGCAATTCGCCGTCCGCGATGCGCAGCAGCGTCTTGTCGTCCGCCGTCGCCTTGCGCCGCTCGCAGCGCAGAAGGTCGAGGCGGTAGGCAAGGCCCTGCCCCTCGACCTCGGCGCGGATGTCCGGGATTTCGAGTGCGGCGCGGTGGAAGCGGGGGGCGGCGACGAAGGTGCCAGCGCGCTTGCGGCTTTCGAGCAGGCCCGATTGCACCAGCGAGCGCAGCGCCTTGTTCACCGTCATGCGGGAGCAGCCATAGGTCTCCATCCACTCATGCTCGTAGGGGATGCGGTGGCCGGGACGCCATTGCCCCGACATGATGCGGCCTTCTATGTCGCGGCGGATGCGGCTGTGGAGCGCGTCTGTCTGGGGACGGGTCAATCGAGCAGGGCCTTGAGCAATTGGATGTAGCGTGCCTCTATGGCGGGGCGGGCGTGGTGGAGGCCCGCGCTAACCCGCTTCTTACCGGCGCACCAGACGCTATCGATGTCGGCGCGGGCGAAGATCCAGCTATCGAGCAGATGATCGCCTGAGCGGGCTGCGGTGGCGGGGTGATCGCGGCGGAGGATCACGATGTCGGCGCGGGCGCCGGGGGTGAGGGCTGCGGGGAGGTGGCCGAGAGCCTGGGCGCCATTTTGGGCATGACGGTAGAGACTGGCGCCGGTGGATTGGTCTGGGGCTGTGAGTAGGTTACGGCCCTGATGGATCAAGCGCTGGCCATATTCCAGAAGGCGCAGTTCGGCGGCGGCGTCGATTTCGACGTTGGAATCGGAGCCTATGCCGATCCGGCCGCCCTGGGCGAGGAAGGCTTGGGCGGGGAACAGGCCGTCGCCCAGATTGGCTTCGGTGATGGGGCATAGGCCGACAGTGGCGCCGCTTTTCGCGACGGCGCCAAGTTCGCTGTCGGTGACGTGGGTGGCGTGGACGAGGCACCAGCGGCGGTCGACCGGGGCGTGATCCATCAGCCATTCGACCGGGCGTTGGCCGCTCCAGGCCAGGCAGGCTTCGACCTCGGCACGCTGTTCAGCGATGTGGATATGGATGGGCCCGTCCGGCGCGAGAATTGTGACGTCCGCCAGTTCTTCAGGCGTGACGGCGCGGAGGCTGTGGGGCGCTACGCCCAATGTCGCGTCGAGGAGCTTGAGGGCTTCCATCAGGCGGGAAAAACTGTCCCGGCTGTGGAGGAAGCGGCGTTGGCTTGTCGTCGGGGGCGCGCCGCCGAAATCGGAATGAGCGTAGAAGACCGGGAGCAGAGTCAGCGCCATGCCCGTCTCCTGGGCGGCTTCCGCAATTGCTTCGGCCATGGCGGCGGGGTTGGCATAAGGGACGCCGCTAGGGTCGTGGTGGAGATAGTGAAACTCCCCGACGCTGGTGAAGCCGCTTTCCAGCATTTCGGCATAGGCCAGCGCGGCGATGGCATGCAGGCCATCGGGATCGAGGCGATCGACAAAGCGGTACATCGCCTCGCGCCAGGTCCAGAAGCTGTCTTTGCCCGCCCCCGCCCTCTCGGTGAGGCCCGCCATGGCGCGCTGAAAGGCGTGGCTGTGGACATTGGGCAAGCCTGCGAAGGCAGGGCCGTGGCGTTCGTCTTCAGGTGCGGGGCTGGTGTCGGGGGTGATGGTCGCGATCCGGCCGCCGCTCAGGGTGATGCGGACGCCGCTGCGCCAGCCTTCGGGGAGCAAGGCCTGTTCGAACCAGAGCGCCATTCTCTTCCTTCTCTGGACAATGGTGATAGTACGCATTTAAGTATATACATTATTGAGTCGATGCCAGTGGGAAATGACGATGCCCCCTCCCTGCGATAGAGTCTGGACCCATGCGCGGATCGCGACCTTGCGGGGTGACGTGCCAGTGATCGAGGGCGGCGCGGTGGGCGTGCGCGGGGGTCTGATCTGCTATGCCGGACCTGCCGGGGACGCGCCGGACGCGGTGGAAGTCATCGACTGCGCCGGGCGGTGGATCACGCCGGGACTGATCGATTGCCACACCCATCTGGTGCATGGCGGCGATCGGGCGGCTGAGTTCGAGATGCGGCTCGCCGGGGCCAGCTATGAGGAGATTGCGCGGGCTGGGGGCGGGATTGTCTCCACCATGCGGGCCACGCGCGAAGCGAGCGAGGATGCGCTGGTGGCGAGCGCCCTGCCCCGGCTGGACGCGCTGATGGCCGAAGGCGTCACCACGGTCGAGGTGAAGTCGGGCTATGGGCTGGACCTTGAGAATGAAGCGAAGATGCTGCGGGCAGCGCGGAGGCTAGGGGAAGCACGGCCGGTGTCAGTCGCTACGACTTTTCTGGGCGCGCATGCTATTCCGCCGGAATTTGCCGGGGATGCGGAGGGCTATGTCGATCTGCTGATCGAGCGGGTCTTGCCGGCGGTGGCGCCGCTGGCCGACGCGGTGGACGGCTTTTGCGAGGGGATCGGCTTTTCGCCTGCCCAGATCGGGCGATTGTTCGAAGCGGCGCGGCGGCTTGGCTTGCCGGTGAAGTTGCATGCGGAGCAATTGTCCAACCTGCATGGCGCGGAACTGGCTGCCCGGCATGGCGCCTTGTCGGCGGATCATCTGGAGCATCTGGACGAGGTGGGCGTGGCAGCCATGGCGCGGGCCGGAACGGTGGCGGTGCTGTTGCCGGGAGCCTTCTACTTCATGCGCGATAGCAAGGCGCCACCCGTTGACGCGCTGCGGCGGGCGGGGGTGCCTGTGGCGCTGGCGACCGACTGCAATCCGGGGACTTCGCCGCTGACATCGCTGCTGCTGGCGATAAATATGGGGGCGACCCTGTTCCGGCTGACCGTCGAGGAATGTCTGGCCGGGGTGACGCGGGAGGCGGCGCGGGCTTTGGGGTTGCTCGACCGGGTCGGGACTTTGGAGGTCGGCAAGAGCTGCGATCTCGCGATCTGGGACATAGAGCGGCCTGCCGAGCTGGTGTATCGCATGGGGTATAATCCGCTCCATGCCCGTATCTGGAGAGGACGATGATGCTCATTCCGGGCGAGGTTTCGCTGGGGCAATGGCGGGCGATCCATGAGGGCGCGGCAGTCGGGCTGGACCCGGCATCCGCACCCCGGATCGCGGCGGGGGCGGCGGCGGTCGAACGCATATTGGCGCGGCATGAGCCGGTCTATGGGATCAATACCGGCTTCGGGAAGCTGGCGAGCGTGAAGATCGGCGATGACGATCTGGCGGCGCTCCAGCGCAATATCGTGCTGAGCCATGCAGCGGGGACCGGTCGCCCCTCCCCCGTGCCGGTGGTGCGGTTGATGATGGCGTTGAAGCTGGCGAGCCTGGCGCAGGGGGCTTCGGGGATCAGGCCGCAGACCGTGGCCTTGCTGGAGGCGATGCTGGCGCGGGGGCTCACTCCGGTTGTACCGGCGCAGGGATCGGTGGGAGCGAGCGGCGATCTGGCCCCGCTGGCGCATATGACCGCCGCGATGATCGGGGTGGGGGAGATTTGGGTCGAGGGCAAGCGTTTGCCTGCTGCGGAGGCTTTGGCGCGGACTGGACTGGCGCCGCTGGAGTTGGGACCGAAAGAGGGGTTGGCGCTGCTCAACGGGACGCAGTTTTCGACGGCGAATGCGCTGGCCGGGTTGTTCGGGGCGGATCGGTTGTTCCGGACCGCGCTTGTCACCGGGGCTTTGTCGACCGAGGCGGCCAAGGGAACCGATGCGCCGTTCGATCCGCGTATCCATCGGCTGCGGCGGCATGCGGGGCAGATCGCGGTAGGGGAAGCCCTGGCCGCGTTGATGGCGGGGTCGGCCATTCGCGCTTCGCATCGGGCGGACGATCCACGGGTGCAGGATCCCTATTGCCTGCGCTGCCAGCCGCAGGTGATGGGCGCGGCGCTGGATGTGATGCGGTCCGCCGCCGCGATGCTGGAGACGGAGGCCAATGGGGTATCCGACAATCCGCTGATCTTCGCGGAGACGGATGAGGCTTTGTCGGGCGGCAATTTCCATGCGGAGCCGGTGGCCTTTGCCGCCGACATGATCGCCATGGCGGTGTGCGAGATCGGGTCCATAGCCGAACGGCGGATCGCGATGCTGGTCGATCCGGCCTTGTCGGGACTGCCCGCCTTTCTGACGCCCCGGCCGGGGCTGAACAGCGGCTTCATGATCCCGCAGGTGACGGCGGCGGCTCTGGTTTCCGAAAACAAGCAACGGGCCTTTCCGGCGAGCGTGGATTCCATCCCGACCTCCGCCAATCAGGAGGATCATGTGTCGATGGCGGCGCATGGGGCGCGGCGATTGGCGGAGATGGTGGAGAATGCCGAAGGCGTGATCGGCATCGAATATCTGGCGGCGGCGCAGGGTTGCGATTTCCACGCACCCTTGACCTCTTCCGACGCGTTGGAGGCTGTGCGGGCGCGGCTGCGCGCCGAAGTGCCGCATCTGGAGGAGGACCGGCATTTCCATCCGGATATGGAGATCGCCAATCATCTGGTGCGCTCCGGCGCGGTGATCGAGGCGGCAGGGCTGGCTCTGCCGGGCGTGGTGGGATGAGCTGGCTGGAAGTCACTCCGGGCGAGGCGCCCTTGATCGTCGCCTTGCCCCATAGCGGAACCGATCTTGCCGATGTGGAGGCGGATTTCCGTTCGCCCGAACTGGCGCTGTGGGATGCGGATTGGTGGGTGGATCGGCTTTACGCCTTTGCCCGCGATCTGGACGTGACGGTCGTGCGGACGGCGGTTTCGCGGAGCGTTGTCGATGTGAACCGTGACCCGTCCGGGGCTTCGCTCTATCCGGGGCAGGCTACGACGGAATTGTGCCCGACGACGACTTTCGATGGGGAGCCGCTTTATGCGGGGGCCGTGCCCGATGAGACGGAGGTCGCCCGGCGGACCCAAGGCTGGTTCGTGCCCTATCATGCGGCGCTGACGGGGGAAATTGCGCGGCTGAGGGTGCGGCATGAGCGGGTAGTGCTCTATGATGCGCATTCGATCCGAAGCCATGTGCCCCGGCTGTTCGAGGGCGAATTGCCGCTGTTCAATATCGGTACTTTTGGCGGGGTGAGTTGTTCGCCTGTTCTCTCAGCCGCCGTGCAGGAGATTTGCGCGGCGAACGGGCAGAGCCATGTGCTGAACGGGCGCTTCAAGGGCGGGTGGACGACGCGCAACTATGGCGAACCGGACAAGGGCGTGCATGCAATCCAGATGGAGCTGGCGATGCGGGGGTATCTGGATGAAGCGGGCGCTTGGCCGCCGGTTTTCGATGCCGATTATGCCGCGCCGATGCGTGCCGTTCTGACCAAGATTTTGCGCCGATGCATCCGTTTTGCGGAAGCTCACGGCTGAATGCACAATAGCATATGAGGAAGCCTGATGACCCGTATCGATAACAGCCGCATGATCCGGCCCGCCACCGGCACGACGCTGAGCGCGAAAAGCTGGCTGACCGAAGCCCCCTTGCGGATGCTGATGAACAATCTCCACCCCGATGTGGCGGAGCGGCCGGAGGAGCTGGTCGTCTATGGCGGCATCGGGCGGGCGGCGCGCGACTGGGAGAGTTATGACCGGATCGTCGAGACGCTGAAGCGGCTGGACGACGACCAGACTTTATTGGTTCAGTCGGGGAAGCCTGTGGGAGTATTCCGGACGCATGTGGATGCGCCTCGCGTGTTGATCGCGAACAGCAATCTGGTGCCGCATTGGGCGAATTGGGAGCATTTCAACGAGCTCGATAAGCGAGGCCTGGCCATGTACGGGCAGATGACGGCAGGGTCGTGGATTTATATCGGCACGCAGGGGATCGTGCAGGGAACATACGAAACCTTCGTCGAGATGGGGCGGCAGCATCATGGCGGCGACCTTTCAGGGAAGTGGCTGCTGACCGCCGGTCTGGGGGGCATGGGCGGGGCGCAGCCTCTCGCGGCGGTGATGGCGGGGGCTTCCTGTCTGGCCGTGGAATGCCAACCGAGCCGGATCGAGATGCGGTTGCGGACGGGCTATCTCGACGCGGCGGCTTCTTCGATCGAGGAAGCCTTGGAGATCATTAAGAAGAGTTGCGCGGAACGGAAGCCGGTTTCGGTGGGGTTGTTGGGCAATGCGGCGGAGGTTCTGCCGGAACTCTATCGGCGCGGGGTGCGGCCAGACCTATTGACCGACCAGACCAGCGCGCATGATCCGGTGAATGGCTATCTGCCCATCGGGTGGACCGTCGCGGAGTGGATTGAGCGGCGGGAGCGGGAGCCGGAAGCAGTGGCGAAGGCCGCGAAGGCGAGCATGGCCGTGCATGTGCGCTCGATGCTGGACTTTCAGGCGGCGGGTGTGCCGACCACCGATTATGGCAATAATATCCGCCAGATGGCGAAGGATGAGGGGGTCGAGAACGCCTTCGATTTCCCCGGCTTCGTGACGGCCTATATCCGGCCGCTGTTCTGCCGGGGGATCGGGCCGTTCCGCTGGGCCGCCTTGTCGGGCGATCCGGAGGATATCTACCGCACCGATGCCAAGGTGAAGTTATTGCTGCCCGATGACGCGCATCTGCACCATTGGCTGGATATGGCGCGGGAGCGGATTCACTTTCAGGGGCTGCCGGCGCGGATTTGCTGGGTGGGATTGGGGGACCGGCATCGGCTGGGGCTGGCCTTCAACGAGATGGTGGCGAAGGGCGAGTTGAAGGCGCCGGTAGTGATCGGGCGGGATCATCTGGACTCCGGCTCGGTCGCTTCGCCCAATCGGGAGACGGAGGCGATGAGGGACGGCAGCGATGCCGTTTCCGACTGGCCGCTACTCAATGCGTTGCTGAACACCGCTTCGGGCGCGACCTGGGTGTCGCTGCATCATGGCGGCGGGGTCGGCATGGGCTATTCCCAGCATGCGGGGATGGTGATCGTCGCGGATGGAACCGAGGCGGCGGCCAGGCGCTTGGAACGGGTGTTGTGGAACGATCCGGCGACCGGAGTGATGCGGCATGCGGATGCGGGTTATGAAATTGCGCGGGAGTGCGCGCGGGAGAAAGGGTTGGACTTGCCGGGCATTTTGGGATGAGATTGTTTCATATTATCGACTGAGTTGATGATCCCGTTTCATCATACGGCGCAATTTGCGCGAAAATGAAACCCATTTTCCCCTTGGGCGTGCGATAAGGCTTCCCATGGCACAGGCTGAACTGGCACTTCCTGACGGCGCGGCTGCGGACTGGACAGTTCCGCAGGACTGGGCTGCCTATACGCCTGACGAGCATGCGATGTGGGACCGGCTGTTCGAGCGCCAAGCGGCGATGCTGCCGGGCCGGGTCGTGCCGGAATTCCTTGAAGGGCTGGACATTCTGCGGATGACGCGGCCCGGCATTCCCGATTTTGCCGAACTGTCGGAGCGGCTGATGCGGCGCACCGGATGGCAGGTAGTGGCGGTGCCGGGGCTGGTGCCCGACCGGGTGTTTTTCGAGCATTTGGCCAATCGGCGCTTCGTCGCCGGGCGCTTTATCCGCAAGCCGGCGCAGATCGATTATTTGCAAGAGCCGGATGTCTTTCACGATGTCTTCGGCCATGTGCCTTTGCTGACCAACCCGGCCTTTGCGGACTATATGCAGGCCTATGGCGAGGGCGGTTTGCGCGCCGACCATATGGGAGCGATCGATCATCTGGCGCGGCTTTACTGGTATACGGTGGAGTTCGGGCTGATGCGGCGCGAGGGCGGGATGCAGCTTTATGGAGCAGGCATCGTCTCCTCCTATGGAGAGTCCGTCTTCGCGCTGGACGACGCCTCGCCCAATCGGATCGGCTTTGATCTCAAGCGGCTGATGCGGACGGAATATCGCATCGACGACTATCAGCAGAGTTATTTCGTCATCGACAGTTTCGAGGATTTACTGGCGAGGACATCGGACGTGGACTTCGGCCCCATTTATCGCGAGCTGGAGGGCGAGAGCGATCTGGCGCCCGATGCGGTGTTGCCCGAAGATCGCGTCTATCACCGCGGCACGCAGGACTATGCGCGAGCGAAGATGGCATGCTGACGCTGGACAATATTCCTGCCTTTGTCGCGGGCCTCGCACCCTATCTATCATAATCGAGAGGATCGCCTTCATGGCTGACAACATCAATCCGCTGGGCCTTAACGGTTTCGAGTTCGTCGAATTCACCTCGCCAGATCCCGAAGCCATGGGACGGCAATTCGAACAATTGGGCTTCGTGGCCAGCCATCGGCATCCGACCAAGAATATCACGCGTTACAAGCAGGGGCGCATCAACATGATGCTGAACCGCGACGATGCCGGGCGGGTGGCGGCTTTCCGGGGCGAGCATGGGCCGTCCGCGAGCGCCATGGCCTTTCGCGTGGCCGATCCCGAAGCGGCGATGGCCTGGGCGCTGGAGCATGGGGCGAAGCCGACCGATGAGGACGATACCGTCATCCAGGGCATTGGCGGTTCCTATCTTTATTTCATCAGAGATGGAGAAGATCTGTACGCCGACTGGGCGGAATTTCCCGGCTGGCGCGAGGCCGAGGCGAAGAATAATGTCGGCTTGGATATGCTCGACCATTTGACCCACAATGTCCGGCGCGGGCAGATGCGGGTGTGGAGCCAGTTTTATCGGACGCTCTTCGGTTTCGAGGAACAGAAATATTTCGATATCAAGGGGCAGGCGACCGGTCTGTTCAGTCAGGCGATGATCGCGCCGGACCGGGCCATTCGCATTCCGCTGAACGAAAGCCAGGACGACAAGAGCCAGATCGAGGAATTCATCCGCCAATATCATGGCGAGGGGATTCAGCATCTCGCGCTCACCACCGACAATATCTACGAGACGGTGGAAAAGTTGCGGGCGCGTGGCGTGCGGCTTCAGGATACGATCGAGACTTATTATGAACTGGTCGACAAGCGCGTGCCGGGGCATGGCGAGGACTTGGAGCGGCTGAAGAAGAACCGGATATTGATCGACGGTTCGGTGGAGAATGGCGAGGGGATTTTGCTGCAAATCTTCACCGAGAATATGTTCGGGCCGATTTTCTTCGAGATCATCCAGCGCAAGGGGAATGAGGGCTTCGGCAACGGCAATTTCCAGGCCTTGTTCGAAAGTATCGAGCTGGATCAGATAAGGCGCGGAGTGATTTCGGTGGATGCCTGAGGATCCCCTGCATTAGCTTACAACGCAGAGGCTTCGTCCTTCATCCTGAAAGCAATCGGAACCGTTTCGGATCAATTGCGCTCGCTCTGAATGGATTTTGCGTGGGCCGGGATGAGCGAAACGCCCGTCGCCTCTCTATAAAGCTGCCATTCCCGCGATTCAGGACTTTGCGCCGTTCCGGTTGCTTCTTTCATGCCCTGACAATCGCCCAAAGGCTATGAATTTCCCCGGCTGAAGCGTTTTGCGTTCACGCAATACGCTCATGGGGGAAAGCAATGCGTTTGGGTTTGAAGGCCAAGCTGACGATCGCCGTAGGGCTGACCGCCGCTTCGGCTTTTCTGGCGTTGGGCGTCCGGGAATTGCGAAAGGCCTCTGCCGCGACGGTGCAGGGCAGCGCCGCACCCGCGAAGATCGCCGCGCCTGCCGCGGTGCTGGTGCAGGCGGCGCGGGCGATCCGGACGGGCGAGACGATCACGGCCGCGATGATCCGCAATGCGGCGGGTGATCCTGCGCGCTTTCCTTATGCGGCGACCTCCGCCGAAGTGGTAGGCAAGGTTGCGACGCGGGACATTCCCATGCGTGCGCTCGTCGCCCGCGACGCGGTCGGGATGGAGAGCAAGCTCGCCATTCGCGTGCCCATGGGGATGCGCGCTGTCAGCATCGACACGACGGCGGAGATCGCCGTGGCCGGGCTGGTCCGGCCAGGCGATCGGGTGGACGTGCAGGTGGTCTATCCCGGCGCCGACGCGATCAGCGGGGCGCGGGGTTCCGGGCGCAGCCGGGCACAGGCTTTGCTCCAGATGGTGCAGGTGCTGGCGGTGGGCGAGGTCGTCGTCGGCACGCAGCAGCCTTCGGGAGTGGATGGGGCGCTGTCCTCCCCTCCCCCGCCTGCGCGGACGGTGACGTTGGCGCTGACGCCGGAGCAGGTGTCGACCCTTTCCCTTGCGAAAAGCACCGGCGCCTTGACGCTGTCGCTGCGCAATCCGGCCGATAGCGCGCAGGTTGCTGTGGCGGTGGCCGCCTCTGCCGGGCCTGAGCCGGGTATGGCGCCCGCCACTCCGCGCATCGTGACGGCGCCTGCACCTCGCGCGGCGCCCCGTTCCATGCCGCATGCCATCGAGCTTGTCGTGGGCGACCGCCGCGAAACCATCTATTCCGGGAGTGTCGGCCGTTGAGGAAGACAGGGATTTCCGCGCTGACCGCCAGCCTGATCGCGCTGGGCTGGCCGATAGGCGCAGCCGCGCAAACGACGCTGCATGTGAAGGAGCAGCATACCCTTTCCTACCCCCACGCCATCGGACGGATCGAGGTCGATCGGGAGGGCGTGCTGTCCATCGCCGCTCCCTCGGCCCGGTCGCTGCGGCTGACGGCGATTGGCGAGGGCGATGCGACCATCAGCGTCTACGGCGGTGACGGCGGGCTGATCGCGCGGGAGCCGATCAGGGTGGAAGTCGACGCAGCGGCAAGCGCACCTGTCGTCCGGGCCGGCGAGCAGGTCGTGGCGGTCGATGTGCAGTTCGCGGCCGTCTCCGCGACGACGCTCAAGGCGCTGGGGTTCAACTTTTCCAAATTGAGTGGCGATATTCAGGGGGCGATCGTTTCGCCCAGCAGTCTGGCGAGCGCCTCGTTCAACCCCGACGGCCTTTCCCTGGAGGCCAGCGCACCCATCCAGAACGCCTTCAACCTGTTCCTCTCCGCCCCCAATCGCGGCATCGGCGCGGTGTTGAGCGCGCTCTCCTCCAACGGCCTGTCGCAGCTTCTGGCGCAGCCGACCTTGCTGGTACGCTCCGGCGAGCAGGCGAGTTTCCTGGCGGGCGGGGAGTTTCCGGTGCCGGTGCCGCAGGTTTCCGGATCGGGGAACACGCTTTCCATCCAATATAAGGAGTTCGGCGTGCGGTTGTCCGTCACGCCCTTCGTGCTGTCGAAGGACCATATCGTCCTGAAGATCGCGCCGGAGGTCAGCGAACTCGACTATAATAATGGCGTACAGTTGCAGGGCTATGTCGTGCCGGGACTGCGGCGGCGGTCGGCGGAAACGACGGTGGAGCTGGGCAGCGGGCAGAGCTTCGTGATCGCGGGGCTGAGCTATTCCAGCCAGACGGTGACGAAGGAGCGAACCCCTTTTCTGGGCGATATTCCGGTGCTCGGCGCTTTCTTCAAGCGGCAGCAGAACCAGAAGGAAAAGCAGGAGCTGGTCATCGTCGCGACGCCCCGGCTGGTGGGGCCGGTGAAGCCGGAGGAAGTGCCATCCTTGCCCGGCGCGGCCACTTCGGGGATCGATCCCGGTATTGGCGACATGATCCTGGGCACGGACGGGCTGGACCAATCGAGCGCGCCCTTTGGCGTGGTGAGGCGGTAAATTATGGCGGCGATCTTCCTGCTTTCCGTCGACCGGATGCTGGCGCAGCGGATCGACGAGGCGATGGCCGGGCGGGCTTCCGTCGAGCTGGTGCAGTCGATCGAGCGCGAGGCTTTGGCGGGGCCGTGCCTCATCGTGATCGACCGGGCGGCGATTCCGCCGGAGCGGGCCTTGTCTGCTGCGATTGGGACCGTGGTGGAGAGCGCGGGCGGGCGGCCTGTCGTGCTGGCGACCGAGGAGATGGAGGCGGAGCCTTTGCTGCGCGCCATTCGGGCGGGGGTGGCTGATGTCATTCCACGTGACGGCGAGGGAGCGGAGATTGCCGCCGTCCTGGCGCGGTTGCTGAATGATGCGGCGGCGGATCGGGCGAGCCGGGGGCGGTTGACGCTCGTTCTCGGCGCGGATCGGGACGCCTGCGCGATGGTGGCGACCGATATGGCGATTGCGGCTGGGCGCGCATCGACCTTGCTGATCGATTGCACTTTGCCGACCAGCGCGGCGGCGACTTATCTCGATTTGAACGTCGATTATGGGCTGGCTTCGGCCATAAGCGACATGGAGCGGCTGGACGCCAGTCTGCTCGCCAGCACGGTGGCGCGGCATGGCCCGAGCGGGCTCATGCTGCTGACCTTCGACGGGGGGACCGGGGCGGAGCCGGCTGGGCTGGCGCCCGGCGATCTGGCGGCGCTGATCCGGCTGCTGCGGGGCTGTTGCAGCGATGTGGTGCTGAATGCGGGGAGCCTGCGCCATGGCGGGCTGCTGCGCGAAGTGGTGGCGGAGGCTACCCAAGTGGAGCTGCTCTGCGGCCAGTCGATCCGGGAAATCGAAGCGTGTCGCCGCCTGCTCGACCGGATCGGGGCGGAGCGCGAGCGGGTCGAGGCGATGCGGTTGCTGCTGTGGGATCATCTGCCGGGCGTGCTGCTGGATGGGCGGCGGATGGCGGATGCTCTGGGAGTCGGATCGGTGCTGGCCCTGCCGACCGACCGGGCGCGAATGCGCAATGCGTTGAACGCCGGGCGACCGCTGGCGATGGAGGCGGATGGCGGAGCCTATATGGCGGCGATCCGGCGGGCTTGCGGGGTGGCGCCCAAGGCTGGGGGGATCGATCGGTTGAGGCGGGCGATGCTCAAAGTCGTGAGCGATTTCGAGCCGGATGCGGGCATCTGGCGGCTTGGAGCCGCAAGGCCAGCGAAGCTAAATCGCGGCAAACAAACAAACGAGCGGGCGTCGTGAGTTTGCTGACCGGGGAAAGGGGCTTCTTGCCTGCACAGGAGGTGCGGATCGCACCCGTCGCCCAACCCGCCGCCCAGCGGATGAGCGACAATTATCAGCTCGCCAAGGCGCAGACCTGCACCCAACTGATCGAGCAACTGGAGGCGCGTGCCGAGACGGCGGAGACTTTGGGGTCGCGGGCGCTGCGCGAGGAGATCGAGCAGGTCATCGCCAGCCGCAGCCGGCGCGGACAACTGGCGCTCAACAGCGCGGAACGGTTGCTGCTGATCGAGGATGTCGAAGATGAGGTGGCGGGCATGGGGCCGCTCGCGCCGCTGCTGCGCGATGCATCGGTGGACGACATCATCGTCAACGGGCCGGGGCATATCTATGCCGAGCGCGGCGGATTGCTGGAAAAGGTCGAGACGCGCTTTCGCGACGATGCGCACCTCATGAACATCATCCAGCGGATCGTCGGGCCGATCGGGCGGCGGGTGGATGAGGCCAGTCCCTATGTCGACGCCCGCCTGCCCGATGGGTCGCGGGTGAATATCGTGATCCCGCCGGTGGCGCTGGACGGGCCAACACTCTCGATCCGCAAGTTCCGCTTGCAGAGCATGACGATCGAGGATTGCGTCTCGAACCAGGTGATGAGCACGGACATGGCCGCTTATCTGAGCGCGGCGGTGCGATCGCGGCTCAATATCCTGATCTGCGGCGGGACCGGGGCGGGCAAGACGACTTTGCTCAACATGCTGTCGACCTTCATCGGGGATCGGGAGCGGCTGATCACCATCGAGGATGCGGCTGAACTCCAGTTGCGGCAGAGCCATGTGGTGCGGCTGGAGACGCGGCCGCCGACCGTCGACGGCAGCCGGGAGGTGAGCAGCCGCGAACTGGTGCGCAATGCGCTGCGGATGCGGCCGGACCGGATCATTTTGGGCGAGGTGCGCGGGGTCGAGGCGGTCGAGATGTTGCAGGCCATGTCGACCGGGCATGACGGGTCGATGGCGACCTTGCACGGCAATAGTCCGAGGGACGCCTTCGCCCGGCTGGAGATGTTGTTGGGCTTTGCCGGGGTGCAGAGCGACATTCGCGCGATCCGGCGCTTCATCGCCAACAGCGTGCATGTGGTGGTGCAGTTGCAGCGGCTTTCCAATGGCAGCCGGCGGGTGATGTCGGTCAGCGAAGTCACCGGGCTGGAGGGCGATGCCTATTCCCTGAATGAACTGTTCGTCTTTCAGGAACAGCCTGCTTTGTCGGGGTTGGGGGAGTTTCGCACCCTGTCGCTGCGGCCCTATTTTGCGGAGCGGCTGCGGGATTATCGGAGCGGGCGGTCATGTTGAGCGGCGCGGCTTTTCTTATCCTCTCGCTGCTGATCGTGGCGGGGATCGGCTGGCAATTGCTGGCGGAGCAGGCGCGGCAACGAGCGGTGATCGACCGGCGGTTGGGGTTCGCTTCGGCGGCGGCGGTGGCGCAGCGGCGGGTGGTGCTGTCGGCGCCGGATGTCGTCGCGCCCTTGCTGGCGCAGGCGCAGATCGACGTCACGGCGCGGGCCTTGGGAATTTTCGGCGGCGTGCTGGTGCTGGCGGCTTTGGTCGCCTTGCTGGCGGCGGGGCCGGTGGCGGCTGTGGCGGTGATCGTCGGGGTGCCGCTGGGGCTGCTGGCCTGGGTGCGACGGCGGGCGCAGCGGCGGGTCGAGGCGCTGATCGAAGCGCTGCCTTATTATATCGACGCCGTGCGGCAGATGCAGGCGGTCGGCAATTCGCTGGCGCAGGCGCTGGAGCGGGCGCTGGCCGATGCGCCCGCCATCGTGCAGGCCTATATCGCCCCGGTTGCGCGGCGGCTGGAACTGGGCGCGCCGGTGGCCGACGCGATGCAGATGCTGGCGGAACGGCTGCGCGTTCCTGAAATATCGATGCTTGCCGCCGCGATCCGCACCAATATGCGCTATGGCGGGTCGATTTCGGCGGTGCTGCTGAACCTGGCCAACATCCTGCGCGAACGGATCCGCATAAAAAGGGAGCTGAAGGCCGCCATTTCCGAAGCGAAGATCAGCGGGCGGGTGCTGATCGTCATGCCGCTGGTGGCGATGGCGCTGCTGGTGGCCATGAACCCCAGCTATATCGACTTTTTCGTCAATGATCCGCGGGGCCACAGGCTCGCGATCGTGGCGGTGGTGCTGCAAGGGATGGGGATGCTGGTGATGCGGCGGGTGATGAGGCTCGCCTTCTGATGGGGGCGCTGTTTCTTTTCTGTGCGGCCCTGGGGGCGGCCTGCGCTTTTGCCGGGATGCGGATGCTGCTGGCCGACCAGCGGCTGGAGGCGCGGCTGGGGATGGCCGGGGAGCGGACCGCCTTTCGGCTGCCTGGTGCCTTTGCGGCTCGCGGGCGGGACAAGTCGGAAATCGCGGCCAAGCTGATGCTGGCGGGCTTCCAGCATGCGCGGGCGGCCGACTGGTTCGTGTGGACCCGCATGGCTGCGACCGGCGGCGCGGCGGCGGCGGTGATGGTCGTTTCCAGGATGATGTGGGGCGGTTTCTTCGCGCAGCCGCTGTTGATCGTGATCGCCGCCGGCCTGACCTATGTCGGGGCCAAACAGGCGATCCATCTGCTCGCGGCGCGGCGGGCGCAGGCGATCATGGCGGAGTTCCCCTTCCTGCTCGACCTGATGCTAATGATGCTGGAGAGCGGGATTTCGCTCGACCAGTGCTTCCGTTCCATTGCGCGGGATGAAAGCATCGCCGTGCCGCATCATGCGCGGCTGATCGCGATGCTGGTGGCCGATCTCGACCGGGGGATGCGCTATGAACTGGCGCTGGACCGCTGGGCGGCGCGGGTGGCGGTGAACGGGGCGAAGGAGCTGGCGGCGCTGTTCCGGCAGGCGCTGTTCCAGGGGGTCGAGCTGGCCCCTGCCCTGCGCGAATTCGTGCGCGAGTTCACCCAACGGCGCGTCATGCGGGCGCGCGAGGCGATGGGCGGCATTACCGTGCGGATGGTGGTGCTGATGATCCTCTTCTTCATGCCCGCTCTGTTCGTGGTGCTGGGCGGGCCGCCGGTGGTGGCGATCTTCGATACCTTGCGGGGGATTTCGCAATGAGGCGGTTCATGCTGGCGGCGTTGCTGATGACGGCTGCGCCTGTGCAAGCGGAGGAGGCGCCGGATACGCGCGGCCTTTATCTGCAACTCATCCATCAGGCGCGCAGCGACGGGCGGCCCCGGGCGGCGCTGGCCTATCTCGACGATTTCGAGCGGCGCTATCCGGGCGATGCCGAAGCGCGGCTGCTGCGAGTCAACAGCCTGATCGATCTGGGCCAAATCGATGCGGCGGAGGCGGTGGCCTTGCCGGTCGAAACGGCGGACGGCGGGGTCAGCGCGGTGCGCGGGCATTTGCTGGCGGCGCGGGGACGCTGGACAGAGGCGGCGGCTTTTTACGAGCAGGCGGGCCGCGCCAGCCCGGCCGATCCGCTGCTGCGCAATGCGCTGGGCTATGCGCTGCTGCGCGCCGGGCAGGCTGGGGCCGCGATAGAGGCGTTGCGCGGCGCGAGCGACCTGGCGCCGCAAATGGCGGTCATTCGCAACAATCTGCTGCTGGCGTTGATGGTCGGTGGGCGGGGCGCGGAGGCCGAGGCAGGGCTGCGGCGGATCGGGGATGGCGGGCTGCGGCAGAAGCTGACGGCAGAGGCCGTTCGGATCGGGAAGGGAGGCTGATCGATGATGGTGCTGTTGCTGATGCTGGCCTCCTCTTCCCCGCCCCCGCCGGTCGAGAGCGCGGCGCGACGGGTGATTGAAGCGCAGTTGAAGGCGCCCGCCCGCGAGGAGGCGGAGCTTTCGGCGGAAGAGGCTGCGCGTATCCGGCAGCTTTATCTGGAGTCCATCGGGCGGCAGGTCGAGCGGGCGCCGGAGGCACGGTGATGAGGTCGGGATTTATCAAACACAAGGCGCGTAGGGTAAGGAAATTGTGCCTCTGGCGCGACCAGTCGGCCGCCGTGGCGCCGATGATCGCGGCTTTGGGCGCGGTGCTGATAGGCGCGGCGGGCTTTGCACTGGATGCGGGGCTTTATTATGTGAGCGAGCGCAATCTGCGCGCCGCGACCGATGCCGCAGCGCTGGCCGCCGCGATGAACCCCGCGCAGGCGACGGCGCGGGCACGGGACAGCCTGACCCGCAACGGCTATGATCCGGCCATTCTCCGCTCGGTGGAGACAGGCCGCTATTGCGCCGATGCGGGACTCGGCGCCGCACAACGTTTCGATGCCAGCATGGCGCTGTGTCCGGGCAACGGGCGGGTCAATGCCGTGCGCCTCCGCACTGGAAAGCCGGCGCGGCAGTTCCTGATGCGGGTGCTGGGGCCGGCCAATCCGCTGCCCGACCTCGCCGCCAGCGCCACCGCCGCGCGCATCGATGAGGCAGGGGTCGGCATCACCTCCGGCATCCTGACCGTCACCAATGCGCTGGTGAACAGCGTCAACGATCTGCTGGGCGCGCTGCTGGGCATCAAGCTGCACCTCTCCACCGCCGATGTCGAGACGCTGATGGCCAGCAATATCGATGCGGGCCTGTTCTTCGATGCGCTGGCGCAGCGGGTGGGGGAAAGCGGAACCTATGCCGCGCTCACCGCCCGGACGGTGGGGTTGCAGGATCTGCTCCATGCCGCCGCCAGCGCCGCCGACAACGCCGCGACCGCCGCCACGCTGACCCTGCTCGCGGGGCAGGTCGGCAACGGCTATACCGTGCCGCTAAAAGGGCTGTTCGGCCTTGGCGTGTGGAAGAACATGCCGGTGGGCGGCGCGAATGAGAAACCCGCCTTGCGCGCCGGGATCAACGCTTATCAGCTCTTTTCCTTCGCGGTGCAGGCGGGAAGCGGCACGGTCGACCTGTCCGATGCGGTCGGCACGATCGCGCCGGGCAGCAGCGTCCTGCTGGCCGGCATGGCGAGCGGGCCGATGGACCGGCCGCGCTTTTCCTTCGGCCCGGCGGGGGAAACCAGCGCCGCGACATCCGCATTGCGGCTGCAACTGGATGTCGGCATCAAGAATGTCACCTTGCTGGGCGTCCCGCTGGTGTCGGTCAATCTGCCGGTGACGATCGACATTGCGGCGGCGCAGGGGCAGGTGAGCGCCATCGACTGCCCCGACACGGCCGAACAGGCGCGGGATATGCGCGTCACGGTCCAGGCCAGCACCGGCCTCGTCAACGCCTATATCGGCACCCTGCCCGCCGGCGCGATGACGCGGCCCATGCCCGCCCTGTCCGCCGCCGACGTGCAGCCGGCCCGGATCGTCAACGCGCTGGGCGTTGTCACCGTGGACGGCCGCGCCGTGGCGCAGCCGGTCATGGGCAATAGCGGCGCGCTGGTCTTCGGCCCCGGCGGGCAGGGCACGATCGGCCGTCCGGGATCGCCGGGCACGTCCGCCAGCATCGGCAATGGATCGCAGGTCGGGCCGTTGCTGACATCGCTGGCCAGCAGCCTGGGCGCGCCGGACGGATTGGAGGTGCAGTTGCTGGGCGCCTGCCTTCCGATCGTCTGCGCTGCGACCAAGGCGCTCGCCCGGTCGCAACTATTGAGCGGCGTCGTCAATCCGCTGGCGGCGCTGGTCGGAACCACCATCGATCCGCTGGTCACCAATCTGCTCGGCGCGCTGGGCGTTCAGCTCGGCCATGCGACGCTCTGGGCGACCGGGGCGCGCTGCGGGGTGCCGGTGCTGGTGTGAGATCTGGCGGCGGGCGGGCCCCTCCCCCGCTCGCCGCCGGTCATCATGGAGGGAATAAGGAGATATGGGATGAACAAGTTTCTGGGATCGCTGATCGCGAAATTGGCGCGGGATGAAAAAGGGCTGACCGCCGTGGAATATGCCGTGCTGGGAGCGGTGGTGGTGGCAGCGATCGTCGCGGTGGGGACCAATTTCAGGACACAGCTCGGCGCCGCCTTCACCACGATGTTCAACAGCATCCCGTCGAGCTGATGCGGAACCGGGTGCGCCGCCTGCTCGCATGCGAGCGGGGGCTGGCGGCGCTGGAATTCGCGCTGCTGGCGCCCGCGCTGTTGATGCTGGTCTTCGCGATCATACTCTATTCCTTTTACTTCGCCGCGTTGATGGGCGTGCGCCATGCCGCCGTCGAGGGCGCCCGCGCCGCCGTGGCGGGCCTCTCCACCACTGAGCGCACGTCGCTGGCGCAGAGCCGGGCGCAGGCGGTGATCAACGGCTATGGCACGCTGCTGGCGGCGGGCGGCGGGCCGGTCGTCACGGCGGGAGCCGATGCGACCGGCACCTTCCGGGTGCGGGTGAGCTACAATATGAGCGGCAGCCCGATGATGCGCTATGCGGCCCTGGTGCCCATGCCGTCCGCGACGGTCAGCGCCAGCATCATCGTCACCAACGGGAGCTATTGAACATGCTTATCCCAGCCGTTTCGCGTCGGTGACAAGGCCGGTTTGAGTGATATAGGCCGTGACCAAAGCGGCAGGCGTAATGTCGAAAGCCGGATTCACGGCGGGCGAAGCGGTGACGCCGATTCGCACCGCGACGCCATGATCGTCGGGACCCGTCATGAACCGTATTTCATCGGCGGCACGCTCCTCGATCGGCACGCTTGCCCCATCCGGGGTTGCCGGATCGTAGGTGCTCAGCGGCAGCGCGACATAAAAGGGCACGTCATGCGCCTGCGCCGCCAACGCCTTCAAATAAGTGCCGATCTTGTTGCAGACATCGCCATTCGCCGTCACCCGGTCGGTGCCGACGATGACCATGTCCACCCTGCCCTGCTGCATCAGCAGGCCACCCGCATTGTCGACGATCAGGCTGTGCGGGACGCCATGGCCCGCCAGTTCGAAGGCGGTCAACGCCCCCTGATTGCGCGGCCTGGTCTCATCGACCCAGATATGGACGGCGATGCCCTCGTCATGGGCAAGATAGATGGGCGCGGTCGCGGTGCCCCAGTCGACCGTCGCAAGCCATCCGGCGTTGCAGTGGGTCAGGATGTTGACCGGCTCTCCGCCCTTGCGCGCCGCGATCTCCCGGATGAGGGGCAGGCCGGCTTCCCCGATCGCCCGGTTGGCGGCGACATCCTCGTCGCACAGGCGGGCGGCTTCGGCATAGGCAAGCGCGGCCCGTTCCCCGGGCGGCTGCTCCGCGACAACCCCGCGCACTCTTTCCAGCGCCCAACGCAGGTTGACCGCCGTTGGACGGGCTGAGGCGAGATGCGCGAAATTGTGTTCGAGCGACGCGACGCTGGAGTCCTCACGCAACGCCAACGCCAGCCCATAGGCCGCGACGGTGCCGATCAGCGGCGCTCCTCGGGTGGCCATATCCGCGATGGCGTCATAGGCATCGCCGGGCGTTCGCAGCACCAGCCGCTCCAGCGCCCAGGGCAGGCGCCGCTGATCGAAAATGCCGACGCTCCACCCATCCGGCTCCAGCCAGATGGAACGCGTGGCCTGACCGTCCAGCTTCATGCCAGCGCCAGCTCCTGACCGATTGCCTGCGACACGGCGGTAATGCCGGGAAAGGACGGGCGGTCCACCAGCAGCGAGCGCGCAATGCGCAGCGCCCGGCGTTCGCAACCGGCGCGCAAGCCTTCATCCGCGATGCTCTCGAAATCGGCCACATGGGCGAGGCCCAGAATCCGGCGGATCATCTCGCAACCGGCAAAACCCAGAGCATCGGTCCAGATGCTGTCGAGCCGATCCCTGATCGCCGCCTCTCGCAAATCGGCATCGGCCTTGGCCAGAGCGTGAAGCGCGCCATGCTCCGCTTGCAGGTCAAGGGCGCGCCAATGCCCGGCGAAACGCAAGGCGAATCCCGCCCACAATGCCTCCGCCTGATCCAGCAGCCAGGGGTCCGGGCGGTCCGCCGGACGCTGGCCGGGCTGTGCCAGATGGGCCATCCAGAGGTTGGCGAGGATCATGCCCACGTCGAAGCCGATCGGGCCATAAAAGGCGAATTCGGGGTCGATCACCTGCGTATCGCTGGCCGTCACCATCACCGATCCGGTGTGGAGATCGCCATGCAGCAGCGCCTCCGGGGCGGCGAGGAAGCGGGCCTTCATACGCTGCGCGGCGAGGCGAAGCGGCACATCCGCCCGGAAGGCGTCGACCACATCCTCCAGGCCCGGCGTATGGCGGTTCATCGGCGCGTCATAATAAGGCTCGTCGAAGATCAGATCCTCGGTGATCCGGCACATGGCGGTGTTGCCGAGATAGGCGGCGATGCGCGCCTTCTTGTCCGCCACCGGCACCGCAAGGTCGGAGGTGAAGAACAGCGTATCGGCCAGAAATTCCGCCAGATGGCCCGCGAGCAGCGGATAGCGTTCCCCTTCGATGAGCGCACCGCGCAGGGTGCGATGCGGGCTGAGCAAGGCCATCACCGTCAGAGCCATGGCGTCGTCATGATGGATCAAGGCGGGCACGCGGGCGGGCGCATGGGCGGCCTGATCGGCCAGAGCGAGCCGCTCATAATAAGCCCGCGACAGGGGGAGCGGCCAGCTTTCACCGACCATGCGGACATAGGGCAGCGCCTGCTTGGCGGCGACGCCGCCTTCCGGCCCTGTGACCAGAAAGACGAGATTGAGGTTGCCGTCCCCGACCTCCCGCACCGTCCAGCCGTCCGGCGTTCCGCCAAGGCGCGCGGCGACGGCGGGAACCGTGGCAAGGAACGGGCCGACGCTGCGTTCATCCAAAGCGGCATAGCTCATCAGCGATCCTCCCCCCAATTTATGGCGTCGAAGCTGGAAACGGCGGGAAAGGCGTCGTCCGGCGGCGCCGCATCCCGCGCCAGCAGGGTCACGGCCAACCCCGCCTCCCGCGCTGCGGCCAGTTCCTCCGGCGTGTCGGAGAGGAACAATATTTCGGCTGGCGGCCAGTCCAGCGCCGCTGCGATGGCGCGATAGGATTGCGTTTTCCGCTTGCCGCCGATCGCAGTGTCGAAATAGCCCGCGAACAGGGGGGTGAGATCGCCATGATCGCTATGCCCGAACAGCAGCTTTTGCGCCGCCACGGAACCGGAAGAATAGACGTAGAGCGCAATGCCCGCATCATGCCATCGGCGCAGCGCTTCTGCCGCGTCGGCATGGACATGGCCGGTGAAATGCCCCTGCGCATAGCCGTCCGCCCAGATCAGACCCTGCAATTGCTTGAGCGGACCGATTTTGCGGTCGGCATCATGCCATTGCAGCAGAAGATCGACGCAGGCCTGCGGGTCCAGTCCCGCCCCTGCTTCAGCCCGCACGGCATGGAGGATCGGCGCGACCTCTTCCGGATGGTCCGCAACGAAGGCCGCCAACCGGGCGCGGGAATAAGGGAAGAGCACATCATGGACGAAGGCGATGCTGGATGTCGTGCCCTCTATGTCCGTAACGATCGCGCCAGGGCGGCTCCCAAGCTTCATGCCACCCCCTGATAGAGCGGAATGGCGCGCGCGATCTCGTCGCCGGTGAAGCGGGCGACCCAGCCGTCGGGCGTCGTGAACAGACGGATGGCGGTGAAATGCGGCCGCTCACCCATGTCAAACCAATGCGGCGTGCCCGCGGGCAGGACGATCAGGTCGCCGGCCGTGCATAGCAGCGCATGAACCACGCCTCCCGAGCGGATGTAGAACAGGCCCGTGCCTTCGACGAAGAAGCGGACCTCATCATCGTCATGGACATGTTCGGCCAGGAATTTGGCGCGCATGGCCTCTCGTTCCGGGTGATCGGGGGTCAGCCTGACGACGTCGCACGACCGATAGCCGCCCCGTGCCTTCAGCCGCTCGATGTCCCCGGCATAGGTCTGCATGATGTCGTCGTCCGTGGCGTCGGGCGCCAGCGCCACGTCCGCTTCCCAGCGCTCCAACCCTATGCCCGCAGGCTCCAGCAGAGCGGCGATCGCCGCATGATCATGCCATGAACCTCGCGCTTCATGAGGCGGCTTGTCGTCATATTGGGTCAGCGCGGTCATCGGGCCACTCCGTTCAGCTTCAGTTCTTCCCAGGCGCAGGCGAGCAGAAATTCGCACCCCTCGACCATCGCCTCCGCCGCCTCCAGCGTCGGACCCCAGGCATAAAGACCATGGCCGCGAATATAGAAAGCAGGGATCGGCGGTTCCTGCCTCTCCAATATCGGCCGGAGCTGGGCAGCCAGTGCGGGCATGTCCTGACTATTGTCCACCAGCGGAAGGGTCACGCTGGTCCGGTGGGTCGTAACGCCCGGAAAAATCTTGAGCAGTTCATAATCGGCCAGCTCCATGCCGTCCCGGCCTTCCAGCGCCCGGCTGAGAACCGTCCCGGCGACGGAATGGGTGTGGAGCACCGCCCCCGCGCCCGGATCGACCGCATAAACGAGGCAGTGCAGCAAGGTTTCGGCGGAGGATTTGCCCGGATCGATCGCCGCGCCGTCCGGCGCGACCCGCATGAACTGCGCTTGCGTCAGGCGTCCCTTATGCGCGCCCGACCGGGTGATGAGGATGGCCCCGTCCGCAAGCCGGGCGGAATAATTGCCCGCCGTCGCCGGCGCGAGACCCCGCGCATCCAGCCGGCCGCCGGCTTCCGCGAGCGCTTGCGCTAAAGAAGGTAAATCAGACATGGCGGGGACATATCCAACAATGGAGAAAAGCGCGAGTCATCGCGGCACCAGTCATCCTTGTCGGACGTCCCGGCTGGATAAGGGCGTTCGATGATCCTTTGATGACAAAGGATCGTTTCGATCCTTAGCGGCTGGAATCAAGGGCAGCAATCAGTGTTGCGACATATCGTTCCGCCGGTTGCCATAGAGATTTATCCAAATCGCTCGCCGCCTTCGAACGATCATGTCCACCCTCCATGAAATCGGCGAACGGCGGCATGTCGGATGGCAGAATATCAAATTCACGATCCACATCCCAAAAAGCGGATATAAGGAGTAATTTGTTGCGGATGAGCAACATAAGAGAAAAAAAGGGTCTGAATTTATACATTATAAGCCAAGGACGATTGCCAGGGTGATGTAGACGGACAACACTCCACCGGGTCTGTTTTGTGGGGTGTTATTATGCGCAACAAGAATAGTCTTAAATACGGCGTAGTCATGTCGGTCCTGATCTGGACGACGCCAGTTCTGGCCCAGGCCGCTCCCCAGGGGGATGAGGGCGTTTCCATCATCGTTACCGGTTCCCGCATCCGCCAGAATCCGTTGAACCAGGACAAGCCGGTCGTGACCGTCGATCAGGAAGCGATCGGGCGGACGGGTCTGTCCTCGATCGCCGATGTTCTTCAGCGTATTCCCAGCGCGGCCGGCGGTTTGAATACCAAGGTCAACAATGCCGGCAATATCGGCGGCCCGCCTGACGGCACCGGCGTCAGTTCCGGTTCGGCGGAAGTCGATCTGCGCTATTTGGGCGCCAAGCGGACGCTGATCCTGGTCGACGGCATGCGTTATGTCAATGGTTCCGCGGCCGGCGGTATTCCCGCTTCGGTAGACCTCAACACCATTCCGGCCAACATGATCGAACGGGTGGAAGTGCTTCAGTCCGGCGCATCGCCGCTTTATGGTACTGATGCCATTGCCGGGGTCGTCAACATCATCACCAAACAGTCCCAAAAGGGGCTGGATTTCTCGGCACAATTCGGTACCTTTCGTCAGGGTGATGGCCACACCTGGGATATCAACGCCAGCTACGGTATCCAGACCGATCGCACCTCGCTGGTTTTCGGCGCCAATTATGTGAAGCAGGACGGGGTCCGAACCGCCGACCGCTCCATCTCGCAATGGCCGACGCCGGGCGCCACGAGCTGCGCGGCCGGCGGCTGTTCCAGCGCCACGCCCAATGGCCGTTACGATGTTTTGGGGCAAAGCCTGACGCTGAATGCACCAGTGATCGGCCGCAATCCGACACTGGCGGATTATCGCAACTACAGTTCCAGCACGGACTCCTTCAATTTCGCGCCCTATAATTACCTTCTGACTCCCTCCGAACGCTATGGCGCCTTCGTGAACTTCAAGGGAGAACTGAACGACAGCGTCAACCTGCGCACGCGGTTCGTCTATCAACATCGCGGTTCCACGACCCAGGCCGCGTTCCTGCCGCTGTTCATCGGGCCGGATGCGGGTAACGGCAATCTGCTCGACACCATTTCGGTCGATGTCACCAACCCCTACAACCCCTTCGGCGTCACGCTGTCGTCGGGCGCCGACGGGTCTCAGCCCAATTATTCCACCATCCGGCGGCGGTTCGTGGAAGGCGGGCAGCGCACCTTCACACAGGATGTCGATACGCTGACCATGGCCGCGACGCTGGATGGTTCCTTCGATGTCGGCGAACATAAATGGTATTGGGACGTCAACGGCGTCTACGGCATCAACGACGCGCATCAGGTCTTTACCGGCAATCTCAACGCCGCCAGGCTGCGGCAGGCACTCGGCCCCGTATCGGCCTGCACCGCACCCTGCGTGCCCTTCAACATATTCGGCGGCGCCGGGTCGATCACCCAGGCCATGTTGGATTATGTGACCTTCGACGAGCGGGACAAGAGCGACCAGCGGCTGTGGGACTTCACGGCGAACCTGTCGGGTGAATTGTTCGACCTGCCGGCGGGCGCGGTCGGTTTCGCCATCGGCTATGAACATCGGGACCAGAAGGCATCCTATAGTCCCGATCCGATCATCGTCGCGGGACTGGGCGCGGACGTGCCGACCAGCCCGGCGCGGGGCGGTTTCAACGTCGACGAAGTCTATGGCGAAATACGGATACCGATATTGGCGGATACGCCATTCTTCCAGAAACTGGACCTGAACGGCGCGGTGCGCCATTCCAACTATTCCAGCTTCGGCGGCAACACGACGATGACTGTATCGGGCCTGTGGAAACCCACGCGTGACCTGCTGCTGCGCGGTGGCTATGCAGAGAGCTTGCGCGCGCCGAGCATCGGTGAGCTTTATGCGGGCCTGTCGCGGACCGACGCCACGATCGACGATCCGTGCACCAGCGCGCCGGGTGGCTCCTTCCAGACCAACGCGACCGTCCGCGCCAACTGCATCGCCAATGGCGTGCCGGCAAGCGGCAGCTATGCCGAACCCAATGGCGGACAGTTGGGTGTCTTCTCGCAAGGATCGACCGCCCTGAAGCCGGAAACGGCCAAGACCTGGACGGCGGGCGGCGTTTACAGCCCGGCCTGGGCACGGAACAGCGGCTTTGCCAGCACGCTCAGCCTGGAAGTCAACTATTACAAGATCCGGCTGAAGAATGCGATCGACTCCGTTCCCGCCTCGCTGACGCTGCACCGCTGCGCCTTCGACGCCGATCCGGTGAGCTGCGCCGCGATCACCCGCACCGCCAACGGCAATGTCGCCGGGATCAGCGGGCGGTTGCTCAACCTGAACGCGATCCGGACGGACGGGCTGGACGCGTCGCTCATCTATCGCTCGCCGGCCATTTCCGACGGCACGATCGGGCTCACCGTCAATGCCGCCTATCTGATAAAATATGATGTTCTGCCGCCGTCGGACCTCAACGCCCCGGTGCAGAAATTCGCCGGCACGGAACGCGGCAGCACGGATCAGGCCTATCCCCGTTTCAAACTGAATGCGACGCTCGACTGGTCGACGGACGGCTATGGCGCCTCCTTCACCGGACGCTATATCAGCAAGGTGGATGAGCGGGACGGTGTGCACAGCATGGGCAGCACCTTCTATGGCGACATCCAACTCTATTTCTCGCCAGGCTGGATGGACCATCGCGCGAGGCTGACGCTTGGCGTCAACAATGTCTTCGACAAGGATCCGCCTGCCTGCTTCACTTGCGACAGTGCCAATTTCGATCCGACCACCTATGATGTGCCGGGGCAGTTCGGCTATCTGCGCCTATCCTACAAGATGTAAGATATGGTCGGAGGGCGCGACAACAGCGCGCCCTCCGACGATTATTTGTGCTAAGAGCGCTTCCGTAAGAACGCCTGGCTAGACTGGCTCCCAACATCCCGTATTCACCGGCGCGGCCGAAACGAGGGCGGCGGTCAACGCGTACGCCATGACGTCAAACATGGAAACTCTTCCAAAATATCGTTTCTCGGATGGACGTCAGACCGCCACCATTCGCGCCGATTTGGTGGCTAGAGCGCGCTGCGCTAAATCAGACGCAGGGCGCGCGCTCTAATTCCTTGTTGTCGCATCCTTTTAAGCGGAAAATCGGTTCCCACTTTTCCGCACGATGCTCTAGCGCCCGGAGTAGGGGACGCTCAGCGCCGCCGCCGCATCAATCGATCGGACGTGCCGCACAGACCCAACAGCAACGGTGCGAGATTGGCGATAATCATGCCGCGAAGGCGCGGCTTTCCCCTGCGCGCCGCCGACGGTGGCTCACCATGAAACTGCGGTGACGAGCATCGATACAAATCCCGGTATTTCGTAAGTTACCATTGTTCAGTGAGCTGAGGAAAACCGGAATCGTCAATGAAAACATTGTATCTATCGACGATAACAAGAATTACCTAAGTCATTATGATATTTATATGCAGGTTTTCGAGCCAAATTTATTCATATGACGACTTATATCGATATTATCCATATCGATTCCTCTCCCGATTTATCTCCGTGATTTATCGGAAAGGTGGATGAGGCGTAGCCGCCTACCAAATACCAATTGAGTCCCGCTCGGATAGGTTGAAGGTATGAAGAGCGCATTGGAGGCGGATTTTCAAAGTTCTTCGCTGAGCGCGGCAGGCACCTCATATCCCCATTCGGCATATTTACGGGCGATGACCGCAGCCATGAGCGCGAGTTCGGGCGAGCGATCGCCTGGTCGATGGCTCATGATGATAGGCGAGGTGGCAGGTTCCACCAAATCGCGGAAGGCGACATCGTGGCTGCGCGCCCGATGGACCGATTCCGGCACGATCGCCATGCCTTCTTCCGCGGCGACCAGGCCGATGGCGATTTGCAGCTCTCGGGCCTCATGGACGATGCGCGGTTCGATGGCATGGTCGCGGAAAAGGGAAATGACCTGATCGGCATAGCTGGGGCGGGGCGCACGCGGATAGATGATCTGCGGTTCGTCCGCGAGGTTGCGCAGCGAGATCGGGCCATCGCCATGGGCAAGCGGATGGCCCACGGGGAAGGCAGCGACCAGCTTCTCGTTGCGCAGGATGATGCGGCGCACTGCGGGATCCTCGAAGCGGATACGGCCGAAGCCGACATCGATGCGTCCATCCTTCAACGCGGCGATCTGCTCCAATGTGGTGCTTTCGAGCATGACCAGCTCCACATTCTCTGCGGCCTTGCGGAACTCGCGGATCAGTTCGGGCAGGCGCGCATAGATGGTCGAGGCGACGAAGCCGATCACCAGCCGCCGCCGTCGGCTGGTCGCCGCCGACTTCACCATGGTCTCGACATCCTCCATCCGGGCCAGCAACTGCAAGGCCTGCGCATGCAGCAACCGGCCTACATCGGTGAGCCGTAGCGGCCGGCTCGCCCTGTCGAGCAGCGGCGCGCCGACATGCGCCTCCAACTGCTGGATCGCGCGCGACAGCGGCGGCTGCGCGATATGCAGCCGCTCCGCGGCGCGGTTGAAATTCCCTTCGTCGGCCACGGCCACGAAATAGCGCAGAAGGCGCAGATCCATCATGAACTATACCTCCAAAGTATGGTTCCTTGACCGCATTGATCTTTGAACGATCCTTTGTCGAGGAATATCTATCCCATGAAACCTATGCATTTGGGAGAGTCGTCGCAATGGCTGCATTGAGCCAAGCTGATACCTTCATCGTCGATGTGCCGACGATTCGGCCGCATGTGCTGGCGATGGCCACCATGCACGCCCAGTCGATGGTGATCGTCCGCCTGACCGACGCGGACGGAGTGGAAGGCCTGGGCGAAGGAACGACGATCGGCGGCCTCAGCTATGGCGAGGAAAGCCCCGAAAGCATCAAGTCTGCGATCGACACCTATATCATCCCCGTGCTGAAGACGTGCGATCTTGCGCAAATCGGCGCGACGATGGCGAAGGTGGCCCGGTGCGTGCGCGGCAATCATTTTGCCAAATGCGCCATCGAGACGGCGTTGCTCGACATGGCGGGCAAGCGCCTGGGCATCGCGGTTTCCGAACTGATCGGCGGTGGCCGCGTTCGCGACAGCCTGCCCGTGGCCTGGACGCTCGCCAGCGGCGACACCGCCCGCGACATCGCGGAAGGCGAGGAGATGCTGGATCGCCGCCGCCATAGGATCTTCAAGCTGAAGATCGGCAAGCGCGAGGTTCGCGATGACGTCGCCCATGTGGGCACCATCTGCAAGGCGCTGGGCGATCGCGCCAGCGTGCGCGTCGACGTCAATCAGAACTGGTCGGAAGCACAAGCCAAGATCGGCATGGCGATGCTCCATGATGTCGGCTGCGACTTGGTCGAGCAGCCGGTTGCGGGCGATGCGGTGGGCGCAATGGCGCGCTTGTCTAAGGCCCAGGCCGTACCGCTCATGGCCGATGAGGCGCTGCATGGCCCGCGCAGCGCGCTGCGCATCGCCTCGGCCAATGCCGCGAGCGTTTTTGCGCTGAAGATCGCGCAGTCCGGCGGTCTCTTCGCGACCGCGCAGGTTGCCGCCATCGGTGCGGCGGCAGGTATCGGTCTCTATGGCGGCACGATGCTGGAGGGCGGGGTCGGCACGATCGCATCGGCGCATGTCTTCGCGACCCTGCCGGAACTGGCATGGGGCACCGAGCTGTTTGGCCCGCTGCTCCAGACCGAGAACATAATGAGCGAGCCGCTTGGCTATGGCGACTTCTCGCTCGCGGTCCCGGCCGGGCCGGGCCTTGGCATCGCCTTTGACGAGGACAAGCTCGCCTTCTTCCGGCGTGACCGTGAAGCGGCGCGTCTCCACCCCGTCAGTGCAGGAGCCTGAGACCCATGCTGTTCATGGTCGAAATGGACGTCAACATCCCGCTGGGCTTCGACCCGCAGGAAGCCGCACGGATCAAGGCCGAAGAAAAGGCCTGTTTCCAGAAACTCCAGGCCGCCGGCACCTGGCGCCATATCTGGCGCAAGGTCGGCCTCTATTCGAACGTCTCGATCTTCGACGTCGAAAGCAACGCCGCCCTGCACGACACGCTCATGGCCCTGCCGCTCTACCCCTTCATGACCATGAAGGTGACGCCGCTGTGCCGCCACCCCTCATCGATCCACGACGACGATCGCTGATCGTCGAACCACGAATAGGAGAGCATGAAATGGACATCAGCTTCGTACATACCCCGGAAATCCAGCAGTTGCTCGACCGCGCCGCCGGCATGGGGGAAAGCGGCGGCAATCCCCGCCTCAAGGCGATCGTGCGCGACCTCACGCAAAGCGTGATGGAACTGATCGTGGAGCATGATATTTCCGAAAGCGAATTCTGGCTGGCGATGAAATATCTGGCGGACAGTTCGGCGGAGATCGGCCTGATCGTGCCGGGAACGGGCATCGAGCATTTCCTGGACCTTTATATGGACGCCAAGGACGCCGACGCTGGCCTTGGCGGCGGGACGCCCCGCACCATCGAGGGACCGCTCTATGTCGCCGGCGCGCCGCTGGTGGAGGGCGACGTCAATCTGAGCGTCGACGCTGACGAGGGTACCCAGACGCTCTCTATGAGCGGCGCCGTCACTGGCCCCGACGGCGAGCCGGTGCAGGATGCAATCGTTCATGTCTGGCATGCCAATTCGAAGGGCTGGTATTCGCATTTCGACCCGACCGGCGAGCAGACCCCGTTCAACAACCGCCGCCGCATCAAGCTGGGCAAGGACGGCCGCTACGCCTTCCATTCGAAGCAGCCAAGCGGCTATTCGGTGCCGCCGGGCGGCGCGACCGACCAGTTGATGCAGGCGCTTGGCCGCCATGGCAACCGCCCGGCGCATGTCCATTTCTTCATCGAGGCGCCCGGCTATCGCACGCTGACGACGCAGATCAACTTTGGCGATGATCCCTTCGCTGCTGACGATTTCGCCTTCGGCACCCGCGAGGGTCTGCTGCCGGTGCCCAGCCGTCAGGGCGATACGGCCACTATCGCCTTCGACTTCCAGCTTCAGCGCGCCGTCAGCGAAGGTGACGAGGGCTTTTCCTCCCGCACCCGCGCCGAGGCGCTGGCCGAACCGGCAGTCGAGGTCGCCTGACCTTTGAGGAACACGGGAGACAGGATCATGCATGAACATCTGATGCAGCGTGTCGCGACCGCCGTGGTCGACGACCCCGAAACCGGGCTGTTCCGCTGCCGCCGGGATGTCTTCACCGACCCCGAACTGTTCGATCTGGAGATGAAATATATCTTCGAGAGCAACTGGGTCTATCTCGCTCATGAAAGCCAGGTCTCCAGCAAGAACGACTATTTGACGACCTGGATCGGGCATACTCCGGTGATCCTGACCCGCGCCAAGGACGGCGGCCTCAATTGCGTGGTCAATGCCTGCGCCCATCGCGGCGCCAAGCTCTGCCGCCGCAAGCGGGGCAATCAGCCGCTGTTCGTCTGCCCCTTCCACGGCTGGAGTTTCAAGACCGACGGCAAGCTGCTGCGCGCCAAGGACGCCAGCAGCGGCGCCTATCCCGACAGCTTCGATCATGACGGGTCGCACGACCTGACCCGCGTGCGCGTGGAAAGCTATCGCGGCTTCATCTTCGGTTCGCTCAACCATGATGTCCTGCCGCTGGAGGATCATCTGGGCGAGGCGAAGATCATCATCGACCAGATGGTGGACCAGGCGCCCGAAGGGCTGGAGGTGCTGACCGGCAATTCGACCTACACCTTCCACGGCAATTGGAAGATGCAGATGGAGAATGGCTGCGACGGCTATCATGTCAGTTCCGTCCACGAAAATTACCAGTCGACCATGGGCCGCCGTGCCGAGGGCGGGACCAAGGCGGTCGACGCCAATGGCTGGTCGAAGGCACCCTCGAGCGGCGTCTATGGCTTCGAACATGGCCATATCCTGCTCTGGACGCAGGTGCTGAACCCCGAAGTCCGTCCGGTCTGGAGCCGCAAGGACCAGCTTGTAGATCGGCTGGGCGAGGACAAGGCGCAGTTCATCCTCGAACAGACCCGCAATCTGGCGCTCTATCCGAATATGTTCCTGATGGACCAGTTCTCGACCCAGATCCGCGTGGTGCGGCCGATCGACGTCCACACCACTGAAGTAACCATCTACTGCTATGCCCCCAGGGGCGAGAGCGCCGAAGATCGCGCCCATCGCATCCGCCAATATGAGGATTTCTTCAACGTCACCGGCATGGGCACGCCCGATGATCTGGAGGAATTCAGCAGTTGCCAGTCGGCCTATGAGGGCGCAGGCGCGCTCTGGAACGACCTCAGCCGCGGCGCCACGCGCTGGATCGCCGGGCCGGACGCCAATGCGACGGCGATGGGCATGACCCCGCTGCTGTCGAGCGAGCGTAGCGAGGATGAAGGCCTGTTCGTGCGCCAGCATGAATATTGGGCCAGGATCATGCTCGACGGCATGGCCAGGGATGCCGGTGCCGCACCGATGATGGAGGCAGCGGAATGACCCTCATTCTCAACAAGGAGCGCGTAGCGCTTTCCTATCATGACATTTGCGCCTTTCTCTATCGCGAGGCGCGGCTGCTCGACGACCGCTTATGGGACGAATGGCTGCAATGCTATTGCGAAAAGGTCGAATATTGGATGCCAGCCTGGACGGACGATGATGCGCTGACCACCGATCCGCATAGCGAGATATCGCTGATCTATTATGCGAACCGTAAGGGTCTGGAAGACCGCGTCTATCGCCTGAAGACCGAACGGTCATCGGCCAGCACGCCGGAGGCGCGCACGTCCCACTTCATCGCCAATGTCGAAGTGATCGAGACACGCGCCGACGCGATCGACCTGCGCTACAATTGGCACACGATGAGCCATCGTTACCAGCAGACGGCGCAGTTCTTCGGCACCGCGTTCGTGACGCTCGACACAACCGGCGAGATGCCGAAGATCCTGAAGAAGACAATCATCCTCAAAGACGATTATATTCATCAGGTCATCGACATCTACCATCTCTGAGGCGCGGGCGATGATCTTCCAGGGACGTTTCGCGGGCAAAGTCATGGTCGTGACCGGCGCGGCGCAGGGCATTGGCGCCGGGGTCGCCACCCGCGCGGCGGCCGAAGGCGCCAGCCTTGTCCTCGTCGACCGGGCGGACTTCGTGGCTGAAGTCCAGCAGGCGATCATGGCAACGGGCGGCAAAGCCGTGTCCGTGCAATGCGACCTTGAAACCTATGAGGGCGCGGCGCAGGCCGTGGCGGCGGCGATAGAGTCGTTCGGGCGCATCGACATCCTGATCAACAATGTCGGCGGCGCGATCCGCATGCGGCCCTATGCCGCGTTCGAGCCAGCGCAGATCGACGCGGAGATCCGCCGGTCGCTGATGCCGACGCTTTACTGCTGCCATGCCGTGCTGCCGATAATGCAGGATCAGGGCGCGGGTACGATCGTCAACGTCTCGTCCAATGCCACGCGCGGCATAAGGCGCGTGCCCTATTCGGCGGCGAAAGGCGGGATCAATGGCCTGACACAAGCGCTGGCGATGGAATATGCGGAAAGCGGCATCCGCGTCGTCGCCACGGCGCCCGGTGGCACCCATGCTCCGGCCCGCCGCGTGCCGCGCAATGCGGAAGGCGACAATGAACAGGAACGGGCGTGGATGGCGCAAGCGGTCCAGCAGGTCACATCCTCTGCCTTCATGAAGCGCTACGGCACGCTGGATGAGCAGGTCGCGCCGATCCTCTTCCTTGCCTCGGACGAGGCCAGCTATGTGACTGGATCGATCCTGCCCGTCGCCGGAGGCGACATAGGGTAAAGAGTCGCCGAAGGCGATATCGGTTGAAGGAGCCAGGAAATGCGCAAGATATACGACAGCCCTCGGGTCGCACTGGAAGGCCTGTTGTTCGACGGCATGACGATCATGTCGGGCGGGTTCGGGCTCTCGGGCAATCCCGAGAGCCCGAACCCGGAAACCCGGGCCTCGGGCGTGAAGAACCTGACCGTCATCTCCAACAATGCGGGGGCGGACGGCTTTGGCCTGTGGATGCTGCTGGAAAGCCGTCAGGTGCGCAAGATGATCTGAGACGGGAATATAGTGAGACGGGAATATAGGAAGTGCCAAAACTGATCGTCATCAACCGCTCGGGCGACGAAACGAGCATCGATGCCCGCGAGGGCGTCTCCGTGATGGAAGCCATTCGCGACAATGGCTTCGATGAACTGCTGGCTCCATGCGGCGGCTGCTGTTCCTGCGCCACCTGCCATAGATTCGTGGATGAGGTCTGGAGCGGCGCGGTCGGCGCGGCCAGCGGCGACGAGGACGATCTGCTCGACTCCTCCGGTCACCGCATGGCGCGATCACGCCTGTCATGCCAAATCATGATGACCGCCGCGCTGGATGGCCTGCGCGTCGCTATCGCGCCGGAGGACTGAGCATGGCCTTCACCCAACGCCCGGACGCCCGCCTCTATTGGAAAGTTGACGGACGCGACGATGCTCCTGCGCTCATCCTGCTCAATTCGATCGGGACCGACATGGACCTCTGGGACGCGCTGCTGCCCCATCTGCGGAGCCGCTTCGCCTTGTTGCGGATCGACACGCGTGGCCATGGCGCATCCACCGCCGATCCGGGCGATTATTCGCTGGCGATGCTGGCAGACGATGTACTGGCGGTTGCCGATGCCGTCGGCCTTGATCGTTTCTCGCTTGCGGGCGTGTCTCTGGGCGGCATGGTCGGGATGGAACTCGCCCTAGGGGCGCCCGGCCGGATCGAGAAGCTGCTGCCCATCTGCACCTCGGCGACGATGGACGGCGCATCCTGGAACGACCGTATCGCCAAGGTGAGGGGCGAGGGCATGGCCGCCATCGCCGACCTTGCCATGGGGCGTTTCCTGTCCGATGCCGCCGAACCAGCCGTTTTCGAGGCCGTGCGCCGCCAACTCATCGCCATGGACCCGCAAGGCTATGCCGGATGCGGCGCGGCGATCCGCGACATGGATCTGGCCGATCGGATCGCGGGAATTGCCTGCCCCACGCGCGTCGTCACCGGCGCCCGCGATACATCGACGCCGTTCGCTGGCCATGGCGAACATCTGGTCGCGCGCATCCCCGGCGCGACACATATATTGCTGGAGGCCGCGCACCTCGCGCCGCTGGAAGCGCCTGAGGCGCTGGCGGGGGTGATCCTCTCTTTCCTGGAAAGCTGACACATCGGCATATCCGGCGAGGAGCGGGCGCCCCGCTTCCAGAACATTCTGCTGCCGCTGGACGATGCCTTGGGCGGAAAATTGCCGTCGCCTGACTCGACCGGCTCCTGGAAATAGCGGCTGAAACCAGAGCTTCACCCGACAATGGATAAACCCTCTCCTTTTTACTATCTTAATAGTAGATATAGGCTGCCTTGGGTTTTCATCCGGAAGCAAAATGAACATTACATTCGAACATGCACCGTCCGACAAAGGCATCGAATTCCCCCGGCAGATCGACCTCGTCGTCGAGGGGCTGCTTCAGGCGCGGCTGGACTGGCGCGCCGGGCATGCGCGCCACGCCGAACAGGGCGTCTATTTTCCTTCACGCCAGGCGCTTCAACGCATCTCCCGCGAGTTGGCGATCGCCCTTTTCCCGCTGCGTTTCGGCCCGCCGGAACTGACCGCCCAGAATGAGAATAATTATGTGGCGGCCGCTCTGGAATCCACGCTGTCGCAGCTCGCCGCGCAGATCAGGCTGGAACGCGGCTATCACCAACCCGACAGCGATCAGCAGGCCATTGCGATCGACGTCGATCGGGCGATCGGCATATTCGCCGCCCGGCTGCCGGCCATCCGCCGCCTGCTCGATACCGATGTGGAGGCGGGCTACGCCGCCGATCCCGCTGCGCGCAGCGTGGATGAAGTGCTGCTCGCCTATCCGTCGCTGACCGCCGTGATCCATCATCGCATCGCCCATCTTCTCTACACATTGGGCGCGCCGCTTGTGGCCCGGGTCATCGCGGAGATTGCGCATGAACGCACGGGGATCGACATCCATCCCGGCGCGACCATTGGCCGCAGCTTCTTCATCGATCATGGAACGGGCGTCGTGATCGGGGAAACGACGATCATCGGGGACTGGGTGCGGCTCTATCAGGGCGTCACGCTTGGCGGCGATCCGGATGTCGAGGGCCGCCGCGATATTTTGCGGCATCCCATCATCGAAGACGATGTCGTCATCCACGCCAATGCCAGCGTCATCGGGCGGGTGAAGATCGGCGCGGGCTCCCGCATCGGCGGCAATCTCTGGCTCCGGCAGGATGTCCCGCCGGGAAGCATCGTCGAAGCGCCCGCCCCGACGATCCGTCAAATTCGATAGGCGCAAAAAGAGACGAGGCCAGCCTGCGCACCATATCGCCGGCTTTCGATCGTCAGCAGGAAAGTTGGTCCACGACCGGACAGCCATAATGGGAGGACGAAGCATGGAAAGCATTAACCGGCGCGGACTCATCACGGCCATGGCGGGCGCGTTATGGCCGACATCCCTTTGGAGCCGGGCGAACGAAGGGCACATCACCCTGCCCTTCGCCAATGGCGAGCGTCACCTTGTCCGCTATCCGCAAAAGCGTCCGCTCATCCGTCTCACCACCCGGCCACCACAGCTCGAGACGCCTTTGGCGCTGTTCAACGAAGGGCCGATCACGCCCAATGACGCCTTTTTCGTCCGCTATCATCTTTCGGACCTGCCGCTCGCCATCGATGCGCGGCAGTTCCGGCTTGCGATCGGGGGACATGTCGACAGGCCGCTCTCCCTCTCGCTCACGGAATTGAAGCGCGACTTCCCGGTCCAGGAAATCGTCGCGGTCAACCAATGTTCCGGCAATGGACGCGGCTTTTTCGAACCGCGGGTCGGCGGTGGCCAGCTTGGCAATGGCGCGATGGGCAATGCCCGCTGGCGCGGCGTTCCGCTGCGCGCTCTGCTCGATCGAGCAGGCGTTCGGGCGGGCGCCCGGCAAGTGACCTTCAACGGCCTCGACAATCCCCAAGCTGAGGGCGTTCCCGATTTCATCAAGGCGCTGGATATCGACCATGCCCGCGACGGCGAGGTGATGGTCGCCTGGGCGATGAACGGTGCCGACCTGCCCTTTCTCAACGGCTATCCGCTGCGATTGGTCGTGCCGGGGCATTACGGCACCTATTGGGTCAAGCATCTGAATGAGATCAACGTCGTCGATGCGGCTTATGACGGCTATTGGATGAAGACGGCCTATCGTATTCCCGACAATGACTGTGCTTGCGTGACGCCCGGCGGCAAGCCCGACAAGACCCGTCCGATCGGCCGCCTCAACATTCGCTCCTTTCTCACCAGCCATGCGCCCAACGCGCAGATCGCCGCGGGAAGACCGATGTTGCTGTCGGGCATCGCCTTCGACGGCGGGACAGGGATTGCACGCGTCGACATATCGTCCGATGGCGGCCAAAGCTGGCAGCAGGCGGCACTGGGCGAGGATCTGGGCCGTTACAGCTTCCGCCCCTGGCAATTGTCGCAAAGCCTGCCGCCCGGCCGCCACCACATTCTGGTCCGCGCCACCAGCCGGTCGGGAGAGGTCCAGCCGCTGGAGCCCCGCTGGCAACCCGCCGGCTATATGCGCAACGTCGTCGAAGCCGTGGAGATCGTCGCCCTATGAAAGCGCTGCTCCCCATCGCCCTGCTCTTTGCCACCGGCGCGGCCGCAGCGGGCTATCGCCTGCCTGACGAGCGGCCGATCACCCTGCTGCCCGGTCCCGATGTGGAATTGACGGCAGCGACTTGCTCTGCCTGTCATTCGCTGGACTATGTAACCAGCCAGCCTCGCGGCAAGGGTGCGCAGTTCTGGAACGACAGCGTAACCAAGATGGTCAAGGTCTATGGCGCGCCGATCGAACCGGCTGATGCGGCACGCATCGCCGCTTATCTTGCTGCCACCTATGGTCAGTAGGACGCCGCCGCCCCGTCCCGTTCCAATCCTTGAGGATGAAGCCTCATCGATTTTGCGTGTACGCAAAGTCTGCCCACCTCGCCCGGTAGTCGGCACCTTAGCCCTGCTATCGGCGCAGCCTAGGCCACCATCGGAGCAGCGCGTACCGCGACGATGGTTTCACGCAGCCGGGCCAGCAACTCGTCCAGATCGGCATCCTCCGATATGCTGAGGTCGATCGTCAGGGCGCCGCTGCGGCCGGGCTTGGCGCGGCCGATGCGCGCACCGCCCGCGATGATCGCAATGTCGCGGGCTTCCTCCGGCGCTTGGGGCATGGCGGCTTCGCGCAGCCGCGCCAGCACCGTGGCAGGCGAGATCATGCGATCGCCTTCGCGGGCGAGCGTCTGCTGCTGCTCCCCGATCAGTTGCGCTTCGGCAATCATCCGCCCGCGCTGGTCGTGGCGGCGCAAAAGCGGGGTCAGCAGTTCCGAATAGCGCACCCGCAATTCGTCCTTGGTGGCGAAGGCATTGACCACCTCCTCGGGCAATTGCGCCAAAGCGAGCAAGCGGCTCAACTGGCTGTTCGACAGATTCAGCGCCTCAGCCATGCGCGACTGCACCCCGCCATAGAAACGGTCGACCGCATGCTGATAACTGCGCGCCCGGTCCAGTTCGCTGATGTCCGCCCGCTCGCGATTTTCGATATCGGCCAGGCGGAAGGCTTCCTCGTCGGACAGGTCGACGACCAAAGCCGCCAGCCGCAATTCCGGCCGCCCATTATGGTTGAGCCAGTCCACCGCGAAACGGCGGCGGCTGCCGACCAGAAGCTGATAGGGCCGGTCCGAACCCGGCGGATTGAGACGCACCAGAACGGGGATGCGGTTGCCGCCCTCGCTGGCGATGGAATCGATCAGCGAGCGACAGCTATCGGCGGTCAGCCCCGGCTGGTCACGCGGATTGCCGTCCCAGACCGAACATTCGTCCGGCTGGACCGAAATCGCCCCCCGCGATCCCGCGCCCTTGTCAGCAAAATGCGCCAGTCGTTCATCGAGACGGCTCAGTTGCTCCTCATCGGCGGGGGCTTTGGCGGCGGGCTCATGGGCCAGGGTCGCCAATATGTCGCGGATAAAGCGGGCCATGGATCACTCCCTTTTTGCGTAGCGTGGGTGCGCAATAGCCGGATAAGCGCGGTTGTGGCGGAAAACCCGGTTCGTTTTGGAGCAATCCATTGTCCTCCCTAGAGCGCGCTGCGCTAAATCGCACGCAGGGCGCGCGCTCTAATTCCTTGTTGTCGCATCGTTTTAAGCGGAAAACCGGTTCCCACTTTTCCGCACGATGCTCTAGAAGCGGCGGCCCACTGTCAGCGTTGCGGCATGGACGTGGCGGTCGGAGCTGAACTCGCCCGTATAACCCAGGCGGACGGACGTGCGGCTGTTCCAGGTTGCGCTGATCCCGGCATTGACCAGTCCCGCATCGCGCGCCAGCCGCGTGGGGCGCAGCGTGAAGATCGGCAAGTCACGAGTGGCGAAGCGGGCCTCGATCCGGCTGTCGGGCCGGCTGCGCAATTCGCGCTGCCATTGCGCCTCAACCGAGGGGCGCAGCGTCCAGCCGCCCTTCGCCACATTGACGGAGGCGCGCGCGCCTAGAGCGCCGCGCAACGATTTGGTGCGGAACGCGGCCACCTCCAGCGCGGCGGCGCCGCCATTTTCGACAAAGCCGCTCACATCGGCATAACGGTAATGCAGACCGGCAAAGGGCTGTATCCGGATCGCCCCTGCGCGGACCATGGCGCCCGCCTCGCCCGAAGCAGCCCAGCCGTCGCCATCGACCGGCGCCACCATCCGGCCGGTAAAGCCGGGCCAGCCGATCTGGCGCCGCAACTTATATTCGGACAGCGTATAGGATGCCGTCGCATCGGCGTAGAAACGGCCGTTGCTGTAGCTGACATAGGGACCGATCATGCTGTTGAACTGGCTGATGCGTGGGCGCTGCGCCGGATCGAGTTGGGCATCAATGCCATCAATGCCCAGCGACGCGCCGACGAGCAGGCCGCGCACCGGCTTCACGTCGATCGCGAAGCGCAGCGACCGGCTGTCAGACTCCGCCTCCGGCCGGTCGATGCTGCCTTTATATGTCGCCTGCTTGACGCCGCCGGTCAGCATCATGGTGATGGTGCGGTCGCCGCTCACCGGAACGCTGGCGGGCGCGTCGATGGCGATGCTGCGTCGCTCGGCAAGCCAGGAGCGGATCTCGCGGTCGGCGGCGTCCATCGACTGGATCGACAGGCGGGGCAGCAGGGAATAGCTGCGCGGCGAAAGCTGACCCAGCGCATCGGCCCGCGCCGTCGCCGTCGGCAGGGCATCGATCGACGCCAGCATGGCAGCACGGTCGCTGGTGGCCGCGCCGGGCATCGCATCCAGCATCGCGCCGACCACTGCCTCGCCGGGCGTTGCGGCATAGGGCGCATAGGGACCGGCAATGGCGGGCTGAGTAGCGAGCAACAGCAGCGCGGCAACACTCTGGATCAAACGACGGATCGAAAAAAGACGGTTCGACAAGATGGAATTCCCCTTTGGCGAAAATTTTTGCGTGTGCGCAAAAGCCTCCCGGCCTGGCGCTTGAAGGTTTGAGGAGGCAGTGCGCCCACTGCCTCCTCGCCCCCGCCCTTCCCCCGGGGGCTAATGGGGGAGAGCATCGTCGGCGCGCAGTCCGCCATGCATGAGGACCATGCCGGACCGCGCGCCAGCGTCAGTTACCTCCAAGCAGTCCGCCGAGCAGGCCGGTCACAGGAGCGGTCGTCTGGCCCGATCCGGTCGCCGGGGTGAGAGCGCCGTTCAACAGGCCCGTGACGGGGGCAAGGGCATCGCCGGTCCCCTGTCCCGCGCCCAGCAAGCCATCGACCACGCCCGTTACCGGCGCGAGCGCCCCCCCGTTCTCTCCTCCGGGCAGCGTTGGGGCCAGGCTGTTGACGGTGTCGAGCAGCGGCGCGGCGACGCTGTCGACCGTGCTGGTGACGGTCGCGACCACGGGAGCTACTGCGCCAGTAACCTGGTTGACGGTCGTTCCAGCTTGCGGTCCCAATATGCCGCCTGCGAGATTGCCGACCCGCTGCAATCCAGCCTCGACCCCGGAAGCCGTCGTCGGCACGGCCACATCGACCAGATTGCCCTGCGACAGGATACCGACCGTTGCCAATTGTCCGGCCACCGCCCCGCCTTCGGACGGCAGCAGATTGACCCCGACCAGCGTATCGGCAGTGGGGGGGCCGGTCAGCGCATTGCCACCGACATTCGCGCCGACGAGCGGCCCGCCCGGTGCGGCGGAGGGATTTCCGCCAACGCCGCCCAACACGCCCGTCAGGCCACCGACCGTATTTTCGACCAACCCGGTCACGGGGGCAAGGACGCCATTGTCACCAACCAGCGGATCGGTGACGGGCGACAGCGCCCCGTTGACCGTCCCAAGCAGCGGCGTGGCGAGCTGGCCAACGGCGGAGGTGACAGCCGCCACCGTCGGTGAAAGACCATCGGTGAGTTGCGTCACAGCCCCCCCGGCCGGGGCGCTGAGCACGGTTCCGGCAAGAGTGCCCACGGGCGCCAGACCCTGCTGCACGCTTTGGGGGGTGGTCGGCAGAGCGACCTGCGCAACCGTGCCATCCCCCGTCAGCAGATCGACCGTCGCCACGCTGCCCGTCGCGGGCGTTTCACCCGGCAGCACATTGACGCCGATCAGCGAGCCAGTGCCGGTGGGACCAACGACAGGCAGATTGCCTACGGACGCTCCAATGATCGATCCGCTGGCCGTGGGGCCGGTCGGGCCGGAGGGGTTGGTCGGCCCTGTGGGTCCGCTGGGACCACCAGGGCCTGTCGGGCCGGCAGGACCAGTAGGACCGCCCGGTCCGGTCGGACCACCGGGACCTGTAGGACCAGCGGGGCCCGTCGGGCTGGAGGGACCAGTCGGACCGCCGGGACCAGAAGGCCCAGAAGGACCGGCAGGCCCGGTTGGACCGCTGGGGCCAGTGGGACCACTCGGACCGGAGGGGTTGGTCGGGCCGGTGGGTCCGCTGGGGCTGGACGGGCCGGACGGGCCGGACGGGGACTGGCCCCCACCCCCCGCTCCTATGTCAAACCCCACTCCATCGGCACAGGCACTGAGCAAAAGAAGAGGTATCGCCGTGGCGCACAACAAATAGTGCCTTCCCGATCGGACCGATCCATAACGTGGCATTGCAAGACTCCCTGTTTTTCTGCGAGCAGATCGCAACAGGGGGCAAGTTAAGCCGGACAGTCCTTATCGCCTCGTCAAGAAGAAACCGGTCTGGTTGGAATATATTCCCAATTCCAAATCCGTTCCATCAGAGCGCGCAACAAGACACCACCATATGCGCAAAGCCGGTTACGGCATAAGGATCTTCCCGACGACATCTCATTTTTTGGCCTTCCCAAAGACTCCACATTCGCAAAATGAGCCGTTGGACAAGCAAGTCGACCCTCATCTATTTTCTTCCGGAATGGTTCATTCTCATTCGATTTCGTCGAGGTGGACGTAATCGCTATTGTGGAAGCACCTATCGCCAGTCTTGGACCCGGCGCGGGCATAGACGGCGCGCTGCGACTATGCCGCAATCGAACATCGGCCGGTCTCTCAATAGAGCGCCGCTTAGCCGGATATGCTCAAGAAGACCGCATAGGCGCATCGGACCGCGCGCCAGCATTCCGGTCGCCGCATTCAGCCGGCAACCGGGTTGGTCCATCAAAATGACAGGGGAGAGCGAGTGATCAGGCCGTCAGCGGCAGCTCATCGCCATCTTGGCCCTTCGACCCAGCTCACCAGGCTGCGCCGTACGCCTTTGGTCACGGGCAGGACGCGATGCTGGAGGAAGGATGGGAAGATCAACATGCTGCCCCGCGGCGCGAAATTCACGCCCGGCTGCTGAAGACCGAAAAATTCGAATGCCCCGCCCTCATAGTCCTCCGGATCGGACAATTGCACCACCACCGACAGCTTGCGGTCGAAGGGGCGAGAGGATTCCAGCCAGACATCCTGATGCCAGTCATATTTGCCCTGCGCCCGGCCATGATATTCGGTATATTGCAGGTCAAAGAGCCCTGCGATGTCGATCCCGAAATTGGTGCGGTTGGACGAATGGATGAACTGCATCAGGCGGTCGACGATATCCTTGTCGCGGTGAACATCTAGCCAGCTTATGGTGGAGGACCGATAGGCATGATCGCTGCGCGCGCCCTGCGCGAAGCCAACGGTCGCGCTTTCCGGCGTATAAAGCGCCGCTCGCTTGACGATCGCGTCGCATTCCGCTCCGGTCAGCGCTGACGGCCAAACCTCCCACACATTGTTCATCGTCTTACTTCCTGCGCATGTGTTTTTGCGTATTCGCAAAAAGGCGGATCAAAACGCCCGCCCTACCCCGAAGAAAAAACGTGCCTTGCGGCTATAGGCCGGATCGGGTCGCTTCACCGGCACGGCCACCTCCGCGCTGACGCGCCATTTCGGCCCGAGGCCCAGCCGTACCCCGCCACCTGCCGATGCGAGACTATAGTCCTGCGCCGCGAGACGATAGACGGGCCGCGCCGTGCCGTGCGCCAGCGCGCCGTCGACGGCAATGAACAGCGCGCTCGCCTTCAGCAACGGCGATCGGGCGGGCAGCGACCATGTGAGTTCCGCGCTGCCCGCGACCGCCTGTTCCGCCGTCAGCGTTCCGGTGCGGAAGGCCATGCCCGCGCCCCGGCCGCCAAGCGGGAAGCGTTCCGTTACAGGCAAATCGTCTTTCGAATATTGTCCTTTGACCGAAGTCCTGAGGCTGAGTTTCCGGCTGATCCCCTTCACTGCGATGGCCTGAACATTGATCTTGGTAAAGCCTGTTTCGGAAAAGCCGGCAAAGGGTCTGGCGCCCAGCGCATTCAGCCCCCGGCTGACCACCGCCGAAAGCGCATAACCGCTCGTCGCATCGGCGCGGGACCAGGATGCGCCCAGACGCAACGCCCTCGACCGGTAATCGCCAAAGCGGATGTCGAGAAAATAATTGTCGCTGTCGATGCCGTCGACTGACGCCGTGACCGATAGATTGGACTTGGCCGACCGCAAGATGGGATAGCTTAACGTCAGCCCGGCCAGTGTCGCTTCGCCCTTCGTCCTGCTGTCGCGTGATCGGGTCTGCACATGCGCGGCCTGCGCGCTCAGCGTCAGGCCATTGCTGCCGATCGGCGTGCTGTGGCTGAGCGAATAATATTGATAGCGGTCGGGATAGAGGGGCAGATAACCGGACATTCGTGTGCTGTCACCTTCCCGCGCCAGGCCGTTGACCGTGACGGACATCTGCGCCTGCACGCCATCCACGACATTGCTGACACCGCTATTATCGATCGTCAGCCCGACCTGCACTTGCTTGCGCTTGACGATCAGGTCGATCAGAAGGTCGCCCGGCGCGCCCGACTGCCGAAGCCGGGCATCGACCGTCTGCCCTGGAATGTCGCGCAGCAGGGACAGCGTCCGTTCCAGCCTGCTCCTGCGCAGCGGCGCATCGTGCATCAGACGGCGCATATGCGCGGCGATCAGGCCGGCCGGCATGCTGGGCGACATGCCCGCCAGCCGATAATCCCTCACCCGACCCTCCACCAGCCGGATAGTCAGGGCGCCACCGATGGGCACCTGCGAGGGGATGGAGACGGAATAGAAGGCAATGTCGCTCTTTGCGTAAACGGCACTGATCGCATTGGCGATCGCTTGCAGCGTCTCGCCGCTCAGGGGCCGGCCAATATAGGATGCCGTGGCGGCATCCAGCCGCGCGGCGGGCAGCGTCGTTCCGCTATAATGGAGCCGGGTCAGCACGGCGAAACTGGCGGACGCCCCCGCAGGCGCGACCTCAATCGACGGCGCCGGACGGGGTGCAGCAGCAGGCGGGGGCGCGATTTGCGGCTCCAGCCGATCCGTGCGGTCACGCTCGATGATCGGCGCCGTGCCCGTTTGCCCCGGCCCATCCTGCGCCAGCGCCGGGGCCGCCAGCATCAGGCCCAGGCCAATCGCAATCCCCCGCGCAGCGCGCCTGCGCAGCGTCATCCCCGCCATGATCTGCTGCCACATCGTCCCATGCCACCTTGGACGCCGAAGCGGCCGCCCTGAAGGAAGGAAGGATGGGAGAAAATGGCGCGGCCTTCACCTGCAACCGGGACCGGATCGGTGATATTCGCAAGCTTTCGTAAAAGACGAAAGCAGGCATTTTCCGGTCGCCGGGCAACCGGACGGCGACAGCCCGCCGCGACAATTGCGCCCATTTTGGCGAAACCGGACCAACATCCCCCGGCCGGGGTTCTAAGAGGACGAAAACAGCCCCTTGCCTGGACCCGCGCAAATCGGGCGACAGAGTCGCGATCCGGGAGGGAAAGCGCCCGAACGACGCCGACCGCCCCCGATTCAGAGCCAAAAAGCCGGAATGACGCGATTTTAACGCTGATTTTCGCTGATATCCGGTCGCAAAGGGACTAGTTGAGCGCGAAGAGACAGGTTAAGACCATCCGTCCACGAAAGGGAGATCATCATGAACAATACTGAACTCGCCGAAGCACTGGCCGCCGATCATGGCCTGACCAAGGCCGACGCGCGCAAATATGTCGACGGCGTTTTCGCCGCGATCGCCGGTGCCGCCGCGAAGGGCGACGAAGTTTCGCTGAACGGATTTGGCAAGTTCAAGGTCAAGGACCAGCCCGCTCGCGAAGGCCGCAATCCTTCGACCGGCGCCGTGATCCAGATCGCCGCTTCCAAGAAGCTGACCTTCACCCCGGCGAAGGCCGTGAAGGACCAGTTGAACGGCTAAGCCGATCTTCGGCGGCCGCGATCGGCCGCCGATGAAAAGATCGGAAGGATCGACCTGGACGACTAGGCGAGATCCTTTCTTGATCGAATGGCGCGCCCCTGCCGCTTGGGCGGGGCGCGCGCCATCACGGCAGGATGGAGCCTGCCACTCCCCTCATCAAAAGCCCCTGATCTTTGCCGCCGCGACAGACTGGGTGAAGCCCGGCGTCATGTGTGGAGCCCTGCCAAGTCGCCCTGAAGGCTGCGCTCTCGCGGCGCCGCAATGGCGCACGATGCCGGTTGAATGCACCGGATTGCATCGGACGCAATCACATCGCCGCGCTTCGCATTTGCCATAAAGGGCTCGGACCGCCATTTGGCGGGTGCCTTTCAGGCATCCTCTCCTAAACTCAATAGGCCGGTCGAAAGATCGGCCTTTTTTTTCGCCCGACCGGATGCATTGGGCAGGAATAGATCTCATGACATCAAAATATCCGCATGTTCGGTTTCAGCATTATCATGCCGAAAACGAATATAGTCCGCAGCCCGCATTTTCCCGCGCAAACCATCGCGTCAGCGGGCCGGAACTGTCGAATTCCCGCGGGAAAGCCGACGGCTGGTAGAAGCGAGTTTGGTGGCCAGCCTCTGTGCCATCTCGAAACAACAAGGTTGTTTGTTCCTTTACAAAAGCACTGAATAGCGCTGTTTCAATTGTTTCGGATTTACATTTCACGCAAAACCGCGCAAAAGGCCGTTTCTATTACTCAAAGATGGGAAGCGGGGCCAATGTCTGAAAACAACCAGCCTGACATCACGACGCTCACTGTTCAGCTGGTGAGCGCCTTTGTCTCCAACAATAATGTCGGGAGCGAAGGTCTTGCCGAGCTCATTCGAACCACGCGCCTGGCCTTGACTGATGATCTGGCTGCAAAGCCCGCCGAGGCATCGGCGCCGACTTACACGCCCGCCGTTTCCGTGCGCAAAAGCTTGTCCTCGCCCGATCATATTCTGAGCATGATCGACGGCAAGCCCTACAAGACACTGAAGCGCCATCTCGCTAGCCATGGCCTAACGCCCAATGATTATCGCGAACGCTATGGCCTGCCGAAATCCTATCCGCTGGTCGCGCCCAACTATTCGGAAGCGCGGCGCGCAGTCGCCACCAAGCTGGGTCTTGGCCGCAAGCCGGTGAACGCCAGGAAGGCGCCCGAACCAGCGGCCGCGCCGGTGGCTCCGAAGCCTGCCGTGACCAAGCCGGCGCCTGCTGGGAAACCCGCTGCAGCAAAAGCGCCTGCCAAGGCTGCCGACACCAAGACCCCAGCAGCAAAAGCAAAACAGGCCGAAGCGAAGGCTCCTGCCGCGAAGCCCGTGGAGGCCAAGGCCCCTGCTGCCAAAACCGCTCCTGCCAAGGCTCCGACAGCAAAGGCAGCAGCGTCGCGCAAGCGCCTGTCGATCGCCACGCCGGCCGCTCCTAAAAAGGATGCAGCTCCGGCAGGGGTTAAGCCTGCCGACAAGGCAGCGGCTGGTGACAAGCCTGCAACGCCTGCCAAGACCGCCAAGAAAAAACCGGCTGCGAAGCCTGCCCCCAAAGCGGCTACGCCCCAAACGGCCTGATCACCGGGCTTTTTAAAGCACCGATCGAGATCACACCCCAATCAGCAATAGCTGGTTGGGGTGTTTTTCTGTCCGGGGCATGGCTATCAACGGTGGCTTTAAACTTGGTGACGACCAACGGATTTCGACCGACGAGCTACCGAATCTGCTTCATAGAAAAGCTGTTTATGAAGACATCGCTCACGCGGCATGGTCAAACCCCGCAATCAATAAAAGAATAGTCCAATTGGATCCCTTCAGGCAATCACCATGAGTCGAACGGAATCAGGCGTACGACGAGATGTGGATGGGGGTTTTAAGAGAAGTAATAATAAAATTAACTACCGAGCTTGTTGCGATAAAATCGTATCATTGTCGCGTAAGCATCCTGTGCTTCCGGCAAAGAGATATTATAGTAGAAGCAATGTCCCAACCCATCAAACACGTGGAGGGATGCGTCCACGCCCGCGGCGACGAGCGCACGGTGAGCGGCTATGGCTGGACTCATGTCGGAAGCTCGCGTACCCGTAATCAGAAGAGTGGGAGGATATTGTGCACGAAAAGCTTCTGGCGCGATATTGGGATTGACCAGGTAGTCGTCTGCCCGAACATCTGAAAAATAGCCGACCTTGCCTCCCATAAGGTCAGTGAACAGATCGAAGGGCGGCGTTTGGCCTGAACTGATCGCCGCGAAATAGGCGGAGTCGCCAATACCGCCTGTTCCGGCTCCGAAGATGCCAAGAGCTCCCGGTGCGGGCTGTTCGTGCTCGATCAGCCATGCAATCGTCTGAGATGCGATCGTGCCGCCCGCCGAGCCGCCGAATATACCGATATGACGAGCAGGGTATGTTTTTAGCAGTTCGGAATAGACTGCTGCGACGTCTTCGCTAGCAGCGGGAAATTTATGCTCAAATCCCTGTCTATAGTCTACGGAAATGATCTTCCACCCACCAAGGTGGCAAACGGGGATGGATTCGACCCGGCCGATATACTTTGCGCCAGCGCAGAAAGCGCCCCCGTGCAGATTTATGAGGATCTGATCTTGTACGTGCGGGCCGGTGGGAGTGAAGATTTCAACGAGCACGCCACGGATAGAGCGCTGTTCGATCCGCACGGGGTAAACGGTATGAATGGATTCGGACAGAGCCTGTGCAAGGCCTGTATCCAGTTTGCTGCGGAAGGCTAGGACGGCCTCCTCGAAGGCCTCTTCCGAGTTGATTTCGCTAAGGCGTGGAATCACCGGGGCACCGGCTGACGGCCTACCCATGGATTGCGCCAGCCGGGCGGCTTCGCTCAGCGCAGCCGAGGGCGGTAGGTCAAATGCAGGAACCTTGACAACCCCTTCGCTTATCAGCGCTGTCGTAGGGGGAGCTTGCCGTCCATCATTATCCTGCAACACAGACCTCCTAGTAATATATGTTATTGAAGATCGGGACTTTCATCGTTGAAACCTTATGTCGCTTCGGTGACTCAGGCTCCAATGGCTAAGCATATCGTGAGACTGCGCCGTCGCCGCATGGGAACCGCATGAACTGCCTCATTCCGCGCGCGCTTTATTAGCGCATCCGCGGGTCGGTGCACCTCATGTCAACCTTAGCCATCGCGCTGCAGTCGCGTTAGGCCGAAGGACATATTCGCAGCCTAGTTCTAAATCCGGATGGCACTCAAGATGGCCGTAGGCAGCTTTCTCGGACAAAGCATCATCGATGCGACATAAAATCCGTGCAACGCCCTAGCTAGGTGGTGTGGACACTTATCGTAGCCGGAGGACGATGGCGGCGAGAGTGATGACGGCGCGGTAGTTTCTGGCGGTTTTTCGAAGCGTGTCGCGACACGACGGAATTGCTTGAGCTTTGAGAAGCAGCATTCGACGAGATGGCGCTGGGCATAGAGATGTTTGTCGAGCGAATACTTAAATGTGCGGGATGGATTGTTGGGGATGACGGCGATTGCGTCTTTGTTGGCGATCACCTGCCGCAAGGCATCGCTGTCACAGGAGGTGTCGGCCATGACGACCCTGGCAGGCAGGTCTTCGATAAGATTGGCAGCTTGCGGCGCATCGCCCTTCTGTCCGGCGGATAATAGGAACCACACCGGGCAGCCAAGCCCGCGCACGGCCATGTGGATCTTGGTGCTCAAACCACCGCGCGAGCGACCAAGGGGGGCTGTCAGGAATTTCGTGTGCGGCGAGGCGGTTGACCATCAGGCCGTCATGGCCCTGATGAAGCGTTCGCCGAAGAGAACGGCAAATTGCGCCTTCGCCATGTTCCACTCGCGCGGCGGCATTT
>NZ_JABBGL010000015.1:0-101562 GCF_012927365.1 Sphingobium sp. TB-6
CTTCATTGCTTGGTGACCATAGCGTCTGTGACCCACCCGATCCCATCCCGAACTCGGCCGTGAAACCAGTCTGCGCCGATGGTACTGTGGCTCAAGCCCCGGAAGAGTAGGGCGTCGCCAGGCATTGCAGCTCGCGCTTTGAAAACATACACAACCCATTCACATACAACATGCGGCCTCCGCATACTTCAAGCCCGCCTCTCAGGCGGGCTTCTTGCGTTCTGTAGCACCCGTCTTTCCGGGTTCGTCGGAACGGCTGGTGCCTACCAAGAGCGTCAGGAGCGCGCGCGTTGATCCCGGTCATGCCCAGACCAGCGGGCCGAGAGTTTCACCGGTTCCCACAGGCGCGATCCCATCGCCGTCAGTGCCGCCCCGCCGCTGGCACTTAAAAACAGCAGCGCGGCGAGCAGCAATTCTGTCGCATCGACGAGTTGCACCTGGAATTTCCGTTCGCGGGTAGTCGGATGCTACGCGATCTGCTGCGGCAGGAAGGCATCGAGATTGGTCGCCAGCATGTCGCCACGCTGATGAAGAAGATGGCGATCGAGGCGATCTACCGTCGCCCGAACACATCGAAGCCGACGCCCCCCCGGACCAGACATGTTTTGACAATCTGCCGGTGGCGATGGCAGCATGAAATTGGCCGCCGAGATGGGGCGTCACTCCGGTCGGGCTACGCCCTCCCTCCTTGACCCCCCATCTCGGCAGTTCGACGATGAAACCGGCAGACGATCCACTTATCCGATGCCGATCCCTGTTCAGACCAACCGGGCCAGCTCAACAGCCTCGCCCCGTTATTAACCCCGGAAGGCTTGGCCGGGCGCCTTGTGGAGGCACGGGGGCATGTCGAGCACTTGGCGGACGCGATCCTGGGCGCGGAGCTAGACGCGCTGATCATCGTGGGCGACGACCAGAACGAGCAGTATTTGCAGGACAATCATGCCGCGCTGCTCGTCTATTATGGCGAAACCATCACGGCCCTGCCCTACAAGGCCGCCCCGGGCCGCGCCGAATGGCTCGTCCGCGCATCGGAGCGTCAATATTCGGCCTTCGCCTATGATTATCCGGTCGCGCATGACCTGGCCCGCCACCTTATCGACATGCTGATCGACAGCGATTTCGATGTATCGACCGCTAGCGCGTTGCCGCGAGGGAAGGGTGAAAGCCATTCGGTTGCCTTCATCCACACCCAATTGCTGCGCAACACGCCAGTTCCGATCGTGCCGGTGTTCCTGACACCTATTTCCCGCCCAACCAACCCACGCCGGCGCGATGCTACGCCATCGGCCACGTGATTGCGCGCGCGGTGGCAACGTTGCCGGGCGACGCGCGGGTCGGCATCGTGGCGTCGGGCGGGCTCAGCCATTTCCTCGTCGATGAGGAATTGGATGAGGAGATTTTCCGTGCAATCCGGGCAAAGGACGCCGATGCGCTGCGCGCACTACCGCGGGCCAAGCTCAATTCGGGCAGTTCGGAAATCCGCAACTGGATCTGCGTCGCGGGCGCGATGGAAGCGCTGGATGTCAGTTGGACAGGCTATGTGCCGGGCATTCGCACCGAAGCGAAGACCGGCACCGGGCTTGGCTTCGCGCTCTGGAGCTGATCGCTGATGACCCCGCGCATCAGAGTGAGCCATGAGCCGCTGGATCGTTCTGGCCATCGCCTGGGTGGCCTTGCTCCTGTCCTTTCTGGACCGGCTGGCCTGGTCCGCGGTCGCGCCCAGCGTTAGCGCCGCGAACGGGATTCCGCTTGCGGCGCTCGGTTCCTTCGCCAGCGCCTTCTTCGGCGGCTATGTCGTCTCCAACCTTGTCGGCGGAGTGGTGGTCGACCGGCTGGGCTCGCGGCTGGGCATGGGGCCGGCGCTGGTCCTGCTGGGCGTCTTCACCTTCGGCTTCAGCTTCATCGTCTCCGTGCCTTCGCTGCATTCCAGTTAGTGGCCGAGATGCTGGGCTTTTTCGGCTTCAGTTGGGGGCCGATTCTGTCCACGCTGATTGCCGAAGTCGGTGGACCCCACACCGCCGGTACGGCGACTGGCGTCACCAACGCGGTGCAGCAGATGGGCGGCGTGGTCGTCCCCATCGTGATCGGCGCGGTGTTCGCGCGGACCAATTCCTTTTCCAGCGCCTTTATCGTGATGGCGCTGGGGCCGCTCCTGGCGCTCGTCGTGATGGCGCTTTTCTGCCGGGACGCCGATTATGCCGGATCCGAAGGGGCGTCGCGCCATGCTTGACATTGAAACCACTCATGGTCCGATCCGAGGCGAGCGGATCGATATGATCAGCGTCTTTCGCGGCATCCCCTTCGCAGCGCCGCCGGTTGGGCCGCGCCGTTGGCGGCCGCCCGCGCCGCCCGAAGCCTGGACCGCGCCGCGTGACGCGACCCGTTTCGGCGCCGATTGCCCGCAGCGCACCGCCATTCCGATCGGATCGCGCGCATCCGAACAGAGCGAGGATTGCCTCACGCTCAACGTCTGGACGCCGGCCGCCCGACCGAACGAAGGGCTGCCGGTGATGGTCTGGATCTTCGGCGGCAGCTTCCAGTTCGGCAGTGGGGCCGAAGAACGCGCCGATGGTATGACCTTCGCGCGCGACGGTGTCGTCTATGTCTCGATCAATTATCGCACGGGCATGTTCGGCTTCCTCGCCCATCCGCAACTGACCGCCGAATCGAAGGATGGAAGCTCTGGCAATTATGGCCTGTTGGATCAGATCGCCGGCCTGCGCTGGGTGCGCGAGAACATCGCCCGCTTCGGCGGCGACCCAGACCGCGTCACCTTGTTCGGCGTATCGGCCGGCGCGGCCTCGATCAGTCCGTTGATGACCTCGCCCCTGGCCCAGGGGCTGTTCCAGCAGGTGATCTTGCAAAGCCCCGGCGCCTTCCGGCGGCTCGCCTCGCTCGCGGACGCCGAGAAAGCGGGCGCAGCGCTGGACGCCGACATCGCCGCGCTACTCGCGCTGTCGGCCGAGGATCTGCTGGACCGGCAGACGCTGATCGAGCCCGCCGTCCGCAGCCTCACGGCGCCCCGCATCCTGCGCCTGATCCGTGACAGCCATGTCGTGCCGGCGGACGATCGCGACAGCTTCCTGGGTGGTCGTTTCGCCCATGTGCCGGCGATTGGCGGCTGCATGGAGGATGAGGGGTCGAACGCTGTCGCCACCTGGCCGGTCAGGGCGCGTGAGGATTTCGCTGCCCTGCTCGACAGGACATTCGGCGAAGACGCCGCACAAGGGGTCCAGGCCTATCCGGTCGCGTCCGATGACGATGTAGCCAGCGCGTTGGGGGATCTCTTCGGCGACACCCAGTTCACCTATGGCGTTGCCGCGCTGTCCAGGGTTTTCGCGGGAGCGGGCGTGCCTGTCTGGCGCTATGCCTTCACCCGCCGTCGGCCGGGGAAAGGGGCGCCGAAACATAGCGAGGATGTCAGCTATGTTTTCGACCGGCCGGAACTGGCGCCACGCGGCGAATCGGATCATCGCCATGACGCCACGGATACCCGTATTGCAGCGGCGATGCATGCCGCCTGGGTGACCTTTGCCAAGACAGGTGCGCCAGGGTCGATCGAATGGCCGCGCTATGCGCCCGGAACGATGAGCATGCTGGAGTTTGGCGACAGCCTGTCCCTGCGCACATCATGGCCGCTCTTGCCCGACTGGGAACCCTTTTCGCGCACCGACGGCCGATCCCGTCCAGTTCGAATGGATGCATTCGAACTGGACGGCGCGCATGCGCAGCCCTGACAGCGATTTCGGCCCGGCCCATGTGCGCCTTGGCTTCGAGGAGTTCGACTATGGCTTCCTCTATAAGCGGATCCGCAGCGATACAGATGAGACCGATCCGCTATGGACGGTGGGGGCGCGTGCTGCTGTGGCCCAACGGCTTTTTCCTGGGCAGTTATTTCGAATGGCGCGTGCCGGTCGATGACGAGAACACGCTCAGCATCAGCTGGATCTACACTGCCGTTCCCGAAGAGCGCCGTCCCTATCGACAGGAGGTCATTCCCAGCTGGCAAAGCCCGATCAAGGATCCGGAAACCGGGCGCTGGATCACAACCCATGTCATCAATCAGGATATCATCGGCTGGGTGGGGCAGAGCGACAAGGGTATCGTTATGATGCGCAACCGCTTCTTCAAGGAACTGGAAGCTGTCGTCGAAGGAAGGGCATCATCCGCGATCCGGAGATCAACCACAAGGTCGCCCTGGCCGTGGCGAACCGCGTCTCCCTCGGCGCGGACGCCGTGTCCCGCAAATTCATTCTGCATGCCGGTCAGCCGGACCATGTGCGCCGCATGTGCGAAGAAGCGATGGGGTATGAGATCGACGCGAGCGGGCTCTGAACCGGAGTTCGGGTGCTACCAGCGCGCGGTGCGCCTGACTGACCGATCTTTTCGAGGGAGAAGCGCATGAGCGGGATCGTGGTCCGGAATATCGATCGTCGCGCGCGGCGTCACGACGTTCACGAGGCGCAGGGGTTTCAAAAACATCCTTTTCGGTTCGGAGAAGGTCGGGGCGGTGCGCGGAATTGACTCGGCCACCGGCCATTCTCTCGACGATACCAGCATCCGATTAGCCCCGCCTCGGAAGGGGGCCGAGGCGGGGCTGTCTGGTTCCTCCAAGAGGAGGGACAGGCATTATGCGCCTGCGTAAATGAGTCGCCTATCCATCAAGTGAAATATGCCAGACGGTTCTGTATTGTACAGCGGACGTCATAACCCATCCGCACGATAGACTCCGTCCCCGATCGGCTGCATTATCTTGGCCGAACAATCCTATCCGACTCAACTCCGCGTTCCAAGATCTTGGAATGGGGAATTGTTGTTGCTGCACTTTAAAATGCAAGTGACATCTGTCTGAAATGGATTGGGAATAACGATAACGGATCGCTGCATTTCCTCCGGTGAACAGGAGAATGGCGATGAGAAACCCTACTCTTCAAGCATAGTCATTTCAATGGCGGTGGCCGCCCGGCGATTCTGATCGCTGGACCGGCCATGGCAACGCGTCGTTCGGGCTTTGCTCCAGCCCCCCCCAACGTGACGAGCCAATATGGCTCGCTTGATGCGCAGGCTGACAAGGTAGGGATTTGTTCCGGAAAGACCCCAATGTCATTTTTTGGCGACGCCGCACATTCGGCACGGCGCGGTCAGCATCCAATAACCAATGAGTTGGCCGATATCCAAGGAGAATGACCATGGCGCTCGATATCCTGGCCCAAGACATCATCGTCGACGAGACCACCGGCCTTCAGGATGATGACGTCAACTCGTCCCTTTCGCCGCACAACAACGCTACGGTGCAATATCTCCTGTCGCTTGACAGCGCGGGCGGGCTGAGTTCGCCGCAAGTCGCCTTCCAGGCCGATTTTGTGCAGGCTACGGCGAGCGCGGGAGAAACCATCACCACAGTCGTTCTCGCCCAGAGTGTCTCTGGAACTCCGTTTTCCACCACCGTGGGCGTGAACAGCGGTATTCAAACGGTCGACGGCAATTATGTCTGGCTGTTCCAGGACGTAACCCATGCAAATGTCGTCATCGGCGTGATCGGCACGTCCGACGCGGCCGCCATGCCCGCAGCAACTGGACCGCTCGCCTATTCATTCGCGCTGATGAGCACCAGCGCCACCACGGCGGACCTGTATACGGTGCAATATGTGCCGTTGCTCCATCCGGTCGCGACCGATCCGGACGACCGCATCGATTTGACCGATCATGTGTTCGCCGCGGTGTCGGGAACCACCACGGTCAGCTTCTCGGGCCAGAATGCCGCGCCGGGCAATCACGAATTCTACGTCATCAATTCGCCCAGCGATGCTGCCAAGCAGATATTGGTGACGGGCTTCCTGGGGGCAGCCAATGCCCAGGCCAATGTGAGCACGCAGGGATTTGGCGTCAATAACCAGAGCATCAATCCGACCGAAAAGCTCCAGGTCGATTTCGTGACCGGCGGTACCCTGGCTGCGGGGAGCGCCTCCCAGATCCAGTATGGCAGTCATATCGAAACCATCACGAAGGCTGGGTTCACCGTCAATCAGATCACGCCTTCCAATCCGAATTTGCGGGTGGACATCACGATCAGCGCCTTCAACGTTCAGGGCAACGAGCAAGGCCTGAACTTCTGGGACGGCAGCCCGACCACTGCCGCGCCCATTACCAGCATCAAGTTGACAGGCCAATCGGGGTTCGCGAGCCCCATCACCGCAGATGGCACTTATGATGTCGCGGGGAGTGTGGACATCGTCGTCAGCGGTCTGGGAACCAATGCCGTCACCATCAGGGGACTCGATAACATCACGACCGTGGATATCACCACGAGCAGCCCGTTGGATCGACTGACGATTACAGGGGTCGATTCCAACGAAGGGCTCGATGTCACTGAGTTCCATTTCTCGTCGCAAACTCCCAACGCCTATGTCGAACAGGTTGGCTCTTTCATCAACTTTGACGATGACGGGCCGACGCTCTCGATCACGGCAGCGCCGGTCGTCGGCGCCGCCGAGGTGGTCGAGGCGAGCGGGGCTGGCGGGCAGAGCCAGGCGACGATCACGCCGCCCACTTTCACCGCGGGCGCAGCCGACGGCTTCACGACGAATGTGACCTACGCGCTGGCGCTGGCCGGAGCGTCCGCGACCGGGCTGCTGACGACGGCCGGCAACCATCCGATCACGCTGGTGGTGGATTCGGCCAATCAGATTTCGGGCAAATATGACAGCGACGGTAACACCACGCTCGATGCGACGGCGTTCACGGTGACGCTGTTCGGCACAACGGTGACGCTGAGGTCGCTGGTTGCGCTGGAGCATTCGAACGCGCCGCAAGGCGTGGGCGAGGATAACACGCTCGACCTTAACGGCCTGATCAATGTGGTGGCCACGGTGACAGTGACGGACGGCGACAACGACGTCGTGTCATCGCAAAGCACGAGTGCGGGTCTGTCGCTGACCTTCGACGACACCGATCCGACGCTCTCGATCACCGCGCCGCCGGTTGTCGGCGCTGCCGAGGTGGTCGAGGCGAGCGGGGCTGGCGGGCAGAGTCAGGCGACGATCACGCCACCCTCCTACACGGCGGGCGCGGTCGACGGCCAGACGACGAATGTCACCTATGCGCTGGCGCTGGCCGGGGCGTCCGCTACCGGGCTGCTGACGACGACCGGCAACCATCCGATCACGTTGGTGGTGGATTCGGCCAACCAGATTTCGGGCAAATATGACAGCGACGGCAACGCCACGCTGGATGCGACGGCGTTCACTGTAACGCTGTCCGGCACGACGGTGACGCTGAGGTCGCTGGTTGCGCTGGAGCATTCGAACGCGCCGCAAGGCGTGGGCGAGGATAACACGCTCGACCTTAACGGCCTGATCAACGTAGTGGCGACGGTGACGGTGACGGACGGGGACAACGACGTCGTGTCATCGCAAAGCACGAGTGCGGGGCTATCGCTGACCTTCGACGATACCGATCCAACGCTCTCGATCACGGCGCCGCCGATCGTCGGCGCCGCCGAGGTGGTCGAGGCAAGCGGGGCTGGCGGACAGAGCCAGGTGACGATCACGCCGCCCTCTTACACGGCGGGCGCGGTCGACGGCCAGACGTCGAATGTGACCTACGCGCTAGCTTTGGCCGGGGCAGCCGCGACCGGGCTGCTGACGACGGCCGGCAACCATCCGATCACGCTGGTGGTGGATTCGGCCAACCAGATTTCGGGCCAATATGACAGCGACGGCGACACTGTGCTCGATGCGACGGCATTCACCGTAACGCTGTCCGGCACGACGGTGACGTTGACGGCGCTGGTTGCGCTGGAGCATTCGAACGCGCCGCAAGGCGTGGGCGAGGATAACACGCTCGACCTCAACGGTCTGATCAACGTGGTGGCCACGGTGACGGTGACGGACGGCGACAATGACCTCGTGTCATCGCAAAGCGTGACCACGGGTGGCCTGTCGCTGACCTTCAGCGACACCGATCCGACGCTTACGGTTCCGTTCGACGCTGATCCCGTTGCTCCGGGTAATCAAACGCCCGAAGAACTGGGCAACGCGGTGGGAGCGACGGCCAGCGGCGCCTTTGGCTACGACATGACGGATAAGCGCACGGCCGCAGAATATGCGGCGGGCGGTAGCGATTTTGTCGATACCAACGCTTCCCTCAATGGAGTGCAGATCGATCTGACCGGCACGGTCGATAACGCGCAGAATCCGGGCATCACCAATGCGGTCGCAACCCTCACGGCTGAGACCACCGCCTCTGCGTCGTTCGACTTCTCATTCCATTACGACAAGGATCCGATCACATCCGGCGTGCAGGATGCCACGGCGGGCGGCACTCTTGTCTTTGACAAGGCAGCCGACACCTACACGATCACCCTGAACGATGTGATTGACGGGTTCAGCTTCAACGTGCTGCACACCAGCGAACTGGTCGCCAAGCAGCCCACCGGCAATACGGGACATCCGTTGATCGTCGCAGAGCAACTGACGCCAAATGCCGATCCGAATCCCTTCTTTGTTCAGTTCACCGCGAACTCGACCACCCAACAGATCGGGTTCGGATTCAACTCGACCGGGGATGGCGCGCCCAATGGGCCGCCCACCGATACCGCGTTCACGCAGGGAGCCCATGACCTGGTCACCAACGTCAACGAGGACTGGGTCAGCGCCACGCAATCGACCAATGGCGTCGCTGGGGATACGATCCAGAAAGGTGAACTGCTGACTCTGCGGTTCTTCCAGGAGAACATCCTTACCGATGTCAATCCAGGTGCGCCCGGGGGCGGCAATGAAAGGCTTGACCCGACCGCAAAGGCCAGCGGCGTTGTCGTCAAGTTCGATGGCATCGGTAACTCCGAAGACCTCATCGTGATCCTCGACCTGAAAGATGCGAACGGCAATGAAATTACCAGGGCGGTCAACGTCCAGAACGCGGACCTGATCAAGGGCAATGCGAACATTCCCTTGCCGTACAATAGCGAGTTCACGCTCGATAACAATGATGCCTTGCTCATCATCGAGCAGAATGACTACACGGTCGCTGGCGAGACATACCAGATACAGGGCATCCAGATCATGCAAAGCGCCAATGGGTTGACGGGCAACGCCATAAACCTGAACGGCGCTGTCGGCACCAATGGCGGCAGCAACGCCACGGGCAGCCTGACGGCATGGGACCCGACCGACAACGATGTTCTGAAGATCGTGGACATCGGCTTCGTGCAGCAGACGAGCGGGACAATCGACGCCAATCTGGACTTCGCCTTCAACGTAGCGGACGCCGATCTGGATCTGCTCGGCGTTCAGCACATCAATGTGCAGATCAGCGAAATGTTCATATAGGCGACGTTCCAGCTATGGTCGGCGTTGGCCGGCGTGATGGGTGCCAGCAGGATGAGAACGGCTGCCTGCAAGGGTACGGCGATCGTCGATCGCGGCGGATCGAGCATCATGATCCTTTCACAGGCGCATTCAGGTGACCGCGGCGCGTTCGCGATATTCGGGCTTGTCCCAGGCACGGGTCAGGCAGACGTCGCGAAGCCGCTCAACGGCTTCGACGATGTCGGCGTAGCGAAGATAGAGGGGCGTCAGACCGAAGCGGAGGATGTCCGGCGCGCGGAAATCGCCGATAACGTCCTTCTCCTTGAGTGCCTGAACCATCTCGTAGCCATGGGGATGGGCATAGGCGATCTGGCTGCCCCGCAGTTGCGGATCGAGTGGGCTGACCAGTTGGAAGCCGAACTCCGCGCAGCGAAGTTCCATCCGCTCGATGAAGAGCTGACCCAGTCGGATCGACTTGCCGCGTATCTCACGCATGTCCGCCCGCGCCATCAGGTCGACGCCGCATTCGAGCGCGGTCAGCCCCAGCACCTGGGGAGTGCCGCACATGAACCGCGCAATGCCCTCCGCTGGCCGATAATCCTCCTCGAAGGTGAAGGGGCTGGCATGACCGAACCAGCCGGACAGCACCGGCGCCGCCGACTGATGGCGCCCGGCGACGAAGATGAAGGCCGGGGCGCCGGGCCCGCCGTTCAGGAACTTGTAGCCGCATCCGACCGCGAAATCGGCGTCGGCGCCGTTGAGATCGACTTGGATGGCGCCTGCGCTATGGCTGAGATCCCAAATCACCAGCACGCCCTTGTCATGCGCGCGGCGGGTCACTTCGGCCATGTCGCGGACGAGGCCGGATTTGTAATGAACCTGGGTAAGGAGCAACACCGCGACATCCTCGTCGAGGCGATCGAGCACGGTGTCCGGGGCGACCGTTACCGCGCGCAGCCGCCCGCCGCTGAATGCCTCGATTCCCTGCATCATATAGACGTCGGTGGGGAAGTTGGTGCTTTCCGAAAGGATGACGGAGCGGTCCGGGCGGAGCGAGATCGCGGCCGTGAGCGCCTTGAAGATGTTCACCGATGTCGAGTCCGAGGCGATGATCTCACCTGGCCGCGCGCCGACGATAGACGCGATTTTGTCGCCGATCCGTCGCGGAGCTGTCGACCATTGGGCGCCCAGCCAGGAAGTGATCAGCCCTTCGCCCCATTGGTTCGACACGGCATCGGCGATTCGTGCCGCGGCTGCGCGAGGCGCCGCGCCCAGCGAATTGCCGTCGACGTAAATCAGCCCCTCGCGCAGTTGGAATTCGTCACGGAAGCCCCGCAACGGGTCGCGCCCATCGAGGTCGGTTATCTCGGCAAGGTCAAGGGTCATCGAGATATCTCCCGCAAAATCGCGCGAACGGGGCTGGCATCGGCCTCCGCAATCTTCAGCGGCAACGCGATCAGCTCATATTCGCCCGCCGGCACGTCATCGAGGACGAGACCCTCAAGGATGCGCATGTCGCCGATCTGGATTTCCCGATGGGCGTCCATCGTCTTGGACTGCTCGGGGTCGAGCGAAGCGGCATCGGTGCCGACCAGGCGCACGCCGTTTTCGCGCAGCCGCGCGATCACCTCGGCGGCGACCGCCGTGAAATCGGAATCCCAACGGTCCGCCGGGAAACGGTCATAGGTACGAAACAGCACGCGCTGTGAGCCGGTCAGGGTTGTCCAGTCGACATCGGCTGCCTCGACCCGGCCCCTGGCATGGCGCACATCAATGACGACGCAGCGCCCGATATAGGCGTCGATGCCGCACTGCGCGCTCGCCACGCCCTGCGGATCATAATGATAGGGGGAATCGGCGTGGGTGCCGGCATGGAGCGGCATGTCGATCTCCCCGACATTGACCGGGCATTGTGCGCTGATGACAGCGTTGCGGCGCACTGCCAGCGCCGGCTCGCCCGGCCACATCGGCATGCCGGGACGCAGCGTCTGCGAAATGTCCCAGATCTTCATTCGGCCGCTCCCGCCGACGGATCGGCAAAGTTCGGACCTTCCTTCGGCGCGACCATGCGTGTCCGCATCGACCAAAGTTCGGGAAAGAAACTGAGGTTGAGCGCCTTGACCAGATAATTGACGCCAGAGGAACCACCCGTGCCCATCTTCTGGCCTATCACCCGCGCGACGGTCTTCATGTGCTTGAAGCGCCATTCCTGGAAATAATATTCCAGCGACGTGATCTTCTCGGCGAGCGTGTAGAGATCCCAATGCGCATCGACGTCGGAGTAGATGGCGAGCCAGGCGTCCTCGACCGCGTCGGACGGCGTATAGGGCTGGCTCCAGTCGCGATCGAGGTGCGAGGTGGGGATCGCGTAGCCACGTCGCGCAAGCAAGCGCAGCATTTCGTCATAGAGGGACGGCGCATGCAGCACGGCGGTCAACCGCTCATGGACGGCGGCGTCATCGCCGTGCACGAGCAGCAAATCCTCCCGCTTGTTGCCGAGCATGAATTCAAGCTCGCGATATTGATGCGACTGAAAGCCCGACGCCTTGCGCAGAAAGCCCCGGAAGGTGAGAAAATCGTGCGGTGTCAGTGTCGCCAGCACTTCCCAGCTCTGAATCATGTGGCGCTGTATCGTCGCGACGCGATCGAGCGTCTTGACGGCATGATCGAGGTCGTCAGCCTTCACCGCCGCCATCACCAGCCGCATCTCATGCAGCAACAGCTTGAGCCACAGCTCCATCGACTGGTGCATGATGATGAACAGCATCTCGTCGGGCTTGTCCGAGACCGGGATCTGCGCGGAGAGCAGGCGCTCGGTCTGGAGATGCCGGGCGTAGGACAAGCCCTTGTCCCACTGGATGGTCTCGCCATCGATCTGCGCCTCGAAAGTCTCGATGCCGTCTTCGACGAATTTGCGAATGGTCATTGCAGCCTCTTTGAAAATGCGCCTTGGGCAGGAGCCGCACGGATTGCCTGAGCCATGGTCAACGTGCCCCGTTCGAAGGTGGGGTGGCCCAGCGCGTCAGGGGCGAACCCGCCTTGATCGTCTTGAGGCAGATCGTAGTGGACAGTCGATGCACCCCCGGCAGTTTCGACAGTTCATGACGTAACAGCTCATCGAGATGCTCGACCGAGCGCGCATAGATGCGCAGCAGATAGTCGCCGTCGCCAGCGGTCGTATGGCATTCGATGATGGCTGGATGCGCGATGGCCGCCGCCTCGAACTCCTCATGGCCGTCCAGGCGGATGCGTACGGCGGCGTAGCACTGAACGGCGAGACCCAGTGCGGTCGGATCGATGCGGGCGTTGAACCCTTGAATGACCCCCTCGGCCTCAAGGTCGCGCACCCGCGACCAGCAGGGCGATTTCGAAAGCCCCACCCGATCGCTCAGATCGGCGAATGACAAACGCCCGTCACCTTCCAATTCCGTCAATATTTTCCAATCGATCTTGTCCATCGCTTATCTCCGGCTGCTCCCCACAGCCTATCCCTTGCAGAGCAAAGGACAAGTTTTACGGCAAAAAACGGAACGATTTCCTTATAGCTTCACCAGTACAGAACATTGTCCTTAATTTCGCAGGTCTAGGGCGGCACTTCGGGACAATGTTTCGCAACGCTCGCCTTATGCTCGCGCGGCACGAGGAGCTGGGCGATGGCCGCAACGCATGTTTATGAAACGCCGCCTGAGGGCGTGGCGTCGGATTGGACCATGGCCCAGGACTGGAACCGTTTTACCCGGGATGAGCATGACGCCTGGGACCGGCTCATCGAGCAGCAGACGCGATCGGTCACTGCGACGGCATGCGAGGCATTCCTGTCGGGCATGGATATTTTGCGGCTGTCCAAGCCCGGCATTCCGGATCTTGCCGAACTCAATCCCCGGTTGCAGGCAGCGACTGGTTGGCAGATCGTCGCCGTACCAGGCCTCATCCCGAACGAACCCTTTTTCCGGCACCTGTCCGAACGCCGATTTCCAGCCGCGAATTTTCTGCGGTCCGCGGATTCGCTCGACTATTCCGAAGAGCCGGACATGTTCCATGATCTTTTCGGTCATTTGCCCATGTTGACCAACCCTGTCTTCGCGGACTTCATGGTTGCCTATGGGAAGGCTGGCCTTCGTGCAGAGGCGCTGGATGCGGTCGATCTTCTCAGCCGGCTCTATCTTCACACCGTGGAATTCGGGCTGGTGATGGAAAAAGGCGCCCTGCGCGGTTTTGGGGCCGGATTGCTTTCCAGTTCCAGCGAAACCCATCATGCTCTGAAGGCGCCCGGCGTTCGACGGATCAAATTCGATTTGGCGCGGGTGATGCAAACCGATTATCTGTTCGACGAATTTCAGCGTAGCTATTTCGTGATCGACAGCTTCGAACATTTGCTGAAGGTAACGGCGGAAACCGATTTTGCGCCGATCTATGATCGGCTCCGCAATGCACCGCTGTTCGCGCCCGACGCTGAGGTCGCCGGCGACATGCTCGTCCCCCTCCCAGCTTGAGAAGCGGCGGGCTCGGTTAAAGCAAAGGCTTTCCGAATCATGCAAAAATCTCTCTTTGTTGCTACGGTGCCGCGCAATTTTGTCGCCACACGATATATTTTAAGATGAAGGTACCATGGAAACAGACGGCGCCATGTTGAACGATGAGGATTATGCGGCTCTGGCGGAATTCCGCTTCGCGCTGCGCCAGTTTCAGGCTTTCAGCAGTGAACGGGCGGCGCAGATGGGGCTGACGCCGCAGCAGCATCAAGCTCTGCTGGCCCTGCGTGCCGCGCCTGCGGAGGATGCCACGGTCGGCTATATCGCGCGGCGCTTGCTGCTGAAACCGCATAGCGCCACGGGCCTTGTGGATCGACTGGAGAAGCTGGGGTTGGTCACGCGCCACGCCAGCGCGACGGACCGGCGACGCGCGCAGTTGCAGTTGACGCCCGACGCGCTGGATCTGCTGGCGAAGCTGTCTGCCACGCATCGCGATGAAATCCGCCGGCTGCACCCATTGCTCAACCAGTTGCTGGCGCGTTTTGCCTGAAATCAAAGGTATAAGAACGGTTGATCATATGCAATCGGATCGCAGACCGTCCTAGAGCAGAATCCGACCCGATTGCATCGGATCGGCTGCTCTAGGCCTTTGTTTCGGCGCGTTTTCCGAGTCAGCGGATGAGTTCTATCTGCTTAGAAACGCTCTAGATCAAGCCATGTTCCTGAAGAGCCTGCGAGAGCCGCGGCGCGAGACAGGCCTTGTTTGTGGGGCCATTGACGCTGTCGGTGCTGGAGATTCGCTTGATTCCTTTTGCCCTCATCAATGCGAGATCGGCGGCGGTTGCGAGGCAATGGGTAACCAGCGCCTCGACCGACAAGGCGCCGGCCGCGCGTAACAGCCTTGCCGCTTCGATCAGCGTCCGGCCGCTGGAAATCATGTCGTCCACCAATATGGCCGGGCGTCCGCGCACTTGATCGGCCTCCGGCAGGGTGAGGCTGACATTGCGGTCGCCGCTCCGTTCCTTGGATGCTACCAGCATGTCGAGGGCAAGCGGCGCGGCGATGCTTTGTGTCCATTGCCGGGACTCATCGTCCGGTCCGATGATGACGGGATGGCCTGCGCGATCGATGAGGCTGGCGAGCAAGGGGGCAGCCGACAGGCTGATCGCCGGAATGCCGGGAACGGCTTCGCTCAAATCCGCGATACGATGAAGATGCGGGTCAACGGTCAATAAAGCGTCGAAATGATCCGCGATGAGACGGCCGATGACCCGCTGGCTGACTGCCTCGCCCGGATGGAAGGCTCTGTCCTGCCGCATATAGGCAAGATAAGGCGCGACCAGGATGACGCGTTCCGCCCCCTGGTCGCGCGCGGCGGACGCAGCCAGCAGCAGTTCGACGATTTTTCCGTCCGGATCGTTGAGCGAGCGATAGAGGATGGCTGTGCGGGCCGGTGCGGGCATCCGGACCAGACATTCCCGATCGGGAAAGCGGCGGGTTTCGACCTGGAAGGTGGGCAGCTTGAGCAGGACGCCGAGTCTTCCGGCTGCCGCCATGCTATCCTCAAAGCCAAAGACGACTGTGCTCACCGCGTAACCTCATAGCCGGAATCTTCTGCGGCCAGATCACGGGCAAAGCCCAGGCCCGTCGCGGACTGTGCATGGATGCGGTAGAGCGACTGGCCCTTGCGCACCTCCGCCCCGACCTTGTGCAGCAGGTCGATGCCCGCCCCCTTGTCCATCGGCGCCCCGGCAAGCCGGGCGATGCGGGCGATGCGGTGACAGTCGATGGCGGTCACCCGCCCGCCTTCCTCTGCGCGAACCTCATGCACATGCTCTCCCGGAGCATAGCGGATCGGCTGGCGTCCCTGCGCCTCGATCAGCCGCTCCATCGCGGCGAGCGCCTTGCCCGACGCCAGCAGGTCCATGGCCCGCGCATAGCCCCTGCCGCCGCGAAGGGCCGGATCGAAGTCCAGCACACGCCCCGCCAGGAACAGCCCATGTTCGCGCAGGTCCGGCGGCGCATCGGCATCGTTGCGAAGCACGGCCATGACATCGCGGGCCTCCAGCACCGGCCCGACGCCGTTACCGACCGGCTGGGATCCGTCCGTGATCACGATGTCGGTGACGAGGCCAAGCTTGTCTGCGACATGCTCGAACAGCTTGCGCAGCCGCACCGCCTCATCCTGGGTGCGGACCTTGGCAGTGGGACCGACGGGGATGTCGAGCACCAGATGGGTGGAACCGGCGGAAAGCTTCTTGGAGAGAATGGACGCCACCATCTGATCGAACGTATCGATGCGCAGCGGCCGTTCGACCGATATCAGCACATCGTCCGCAGGCGACAGGTTCACCCGGCCACCCCATGCCAGCACGGCCCTTTCCCGCGCCACTATGGCCCTCATGGCTTCTTCGGACAGGTCGACATTGGCGAGCACTTCCATCGTGTCGGCCGTGCCGGACGGAGATGTGATCGCGCGCGAGGATGTCTTGGGCATGATGAGGCCATGCGCCGCGACAATGGGCACGACGATCATCGAGGTGCGGTTGCCCGGAATGCCGCCGATGCAATGCTTGTCGACGACCAGAGGCGCCTTCCAGTCGAAGCGGTTGCCCAAACCCGCCATGGCCCGGGTCATCGCCAGCGTTTCCTGCGTGCTCATGAAGCCGGCGCAGGCGACCAGGAATGCTCCTATCTCCATCGGCGAATAAAGATGTGCGGCGATGTCCTGGATGATGGCCGCGATCTCGTCATCTTCCAGCGTGTCGCCGTCAATCTTGCGGCGGACGAATTCCAGGCTGGCGGGCGGCCTGGCCTGCTCGACGGCAACGCACGTTCCTTCGGGCAGGCCAAGCCGCCTGAACGCCTGTTCGCCCAAGCCGATTTCGCCCCGCTTCAGCAGCAGAGGTTCATCGACCAGCGCCAGGGTGGCCAGGATTTCCACACTCTCGCCGCTGACCCGTATCTTGCGCAGAGCCTGAAACTGTTCCGCCGAATAGCCGTTGCTCCGGCGCAGCAGGAAGGCGGTGTTTTCCGGGTAAGTGTCGATAGCGAGGCGCTTTATGGTCAGCATGTCTTCCTCGGAACGAAATGGTGCGTCAACTGCCGTCGCTCGTTTCCGGTGGGAGCGGCGTTCCAAAGATTTCCTGCGCCACCCGAGCGCAGATGTTTCGCGCACGCCTGCGCACCCGATCCAGATTGGCTTCGATGAAGGCGGCGGTCGCGCCCTCGACCACGTCACCGATGTGCAATGTCTCGCTCGATCGCATGGCGAAGCCGCGGAACAGATAGGTGCCGGACAGCTCCCGTAGCGCCTGGGTCTGGCCCTGGGCATCCAGCCAGTCCTCCGAAGCGCCGGAGGTCGTGATGGTGCACAGATGGCCCTTGCCCAGCAGGCCCGTGTCCGATCCTTCCTGTATTTGACGGGCCGTGACGCTCGCCCCCAATACGCGATCGACATAGCCCGTCATCATGGCTGGCGGCATGCCGAACCAGATCGGGAAGATAAGGGTGAAGACCTGTGCGCCGTCCAGCAGTTCACGCTCTGCGCGGACATCGGGCGACATGCGGTATCCCTTCCGGTCAGGCCGCTCCTCATTCTTCAGGACCGGATCGAAGCGCATGCGATACAGATCGCGCAGCACGGCTTCCTGGCCTGCCTGGCGAACGGCCTCGCAATAGGCCGTGGCGATGGCGGCGTTGAAGCTCTTCGGATCGGGATGAGCAAGCACCACGGCGTGGCGGATGCCGGAAGGAGAGGCGCTGTTCATGGAAACCTCCATCATTTTGCCGTCGAGCGACGATGCCTCGCATCCTCATATGTGTCGAGCACGCGCCGCATCTGGGCGAGCGCCTCGCGGCGTGCCCGTTCGTTCCTGATCCGGCCCAGATGCTGTTTCAGATGGGTGACGAAATCGGCATAGTCATTCTGCCAGTCGGGCCCGGCGAGCAGGTCCATGTCGACGCGGCCCGTCTGGATCCTGCGCGCGGGTGCGCCCGGTTCCAGAGCATAGCTCTCACCGATCTGCGGCGTGACGATGCTGGCGGCCTGATCGTCCGCCTGGACGAGTTCGCGCAGCGAAGCGACCGCTTCCTGCTCCCCATGGTCGAGGAACAGGCTGCCCGCAATCGGCCGGCGGGCGGCGATCCAGCGGTGCAATTCGTCGCGGTCGGCATGGGCGGAATAGCTGTCGATCCGCCGGATGCGCGCCCGCACATTCACGTCCTCGCCGGAAATGCGCACGCGCTGCGCTCCATCCAGCAATACCCTGCCCAACGTGCCTTTGGCCTGGAAGCCGACGAAGAGCACGGTGGATTCCCGCCGGAACAGATTATGCTTCAGATGGTGCCGGATGCGTCCAGCTTCGCACATGCCGGACGCCGCCATGATGATCGCGCCCGAGATGGTGTTGAGCCGGATCGATTCCGCCACATCCTCGACATAATGGATGGACGGGTGACGGAAGACGTCCTGCCCGTCCATATCTTCCATCTCCGAGGCATGGGCCGCAAAGACCTTGGTCGCGCGGCTGGCGAGCGGAGAGTCGACGAAGATCGGCACATTGGGGATGCGGTTGGCGTCCGCGAGCCTGGCAAGGTCGAGCAGCAATTCCTGCGTCCTTTCCAGCGCGAAGCTGGGAATGACAAGATTGCCGCCGTTTGCCAGCGCTTGCTTGATCTCCGCTTCCAACTGGCTGCGGCGCTGCTCGATCGTGAATTTCTCGCGTGCCCGGTCGCCATAGGTCGATTCGCAGACGACATGATCGAGGCCGGACGGCGCCTGCGGGTCGGGATGAAAGGCTTTGTTATCCGGACCGAGATCGCCGGAGAAGAGCAGTCGTACGCCCGCTGCCTCGATCTCCACGGACGCAGCGCCCAATATATGGCCCGCGTTCCAGAAACGTGCCCGAAAACCGGGGACAGGATCGAACCATTCAGACAGGGGCACAGGACGGCTCAGCCGCCATGCGCGCAAGGCATCCTCTTCGGTGTAGAGCGGGACGAAGTTCCGCTCGCCCGCCCGGTCGCGCCGCCGGTTGCGGCGGTCGGCTTCGCTTTCCTGGATGCGCCCCGCATCGGCCAGCATATATTCCAGCAGGTCCGACGTCGCGGGCGTGCACCAGATCGGCCGGTCAAATCCCTGGGCCGAAAGCTTCGGCAGAAGCCCGCAATGGTCGATATGCGCATGCGTCAGCACGACCGCGTCGATCTTTCGCGGATCGAAGCTGAAGTCGCCATGATTCAGGGTTTCCAGGCTGCGCGACCCCTGGAACAGACCGCAGTCGACAAGGATGCTGCGATCGCCCAGCCGCAATTCCATGCAGGAGCCGGTGACCGTGCCAGCGGCGCCGTGAAATGTGAGCGTGAGCGATGATGTGTCCAACCGAACTTCTCCCACTTGCGGCATCTCCATGATCAATAGATCATATCACGGCTGGGGCAGTCCGTAGTTATCCTGATAGACGGCAATGCAGGGCTTATTGATTTTCCAGCAGTCAACGGCGCCAGTGCCAACCATATCGGGGGAGATGAGGCGTGGTGATGGTGGGTGGACAGCTTGGTCTTACCGGCCTTTCCACTTCGCAGGCGCGTGAGCGGCTGGCCGAGGATGGCCCCAATGAGCTTCCCCGGCCGAACCGGCGGACGCCCCTGCGGATCACGATGGAAGTGCTGCGCGAACCCATGTTCGCCATGTTGCTGGCGGCGGGCGCCATCTATCTGCTGCTAGGCGACAGGACGGAGGCATTGATCCTGCTGGGCTTTGCGGGCTTGTCCATCATCATCACGATCGTGCAGGAAGCGCGCACCGAACGGACGCTGGAGGCGCTTCGTGACCTGTCGGCGCCGCGCGCGCTCGTGATACGCGATGGGGAGACCTTGCGTGTCCCGGGCCGCGAGGTCGTGAACGGCGACATATTGGTGCTGGAAGCGGGCGACCGCATCGCAGCGGATGCGCTGCTAGTCGAAGCCCAGGAACTGGAGGCGGACGAATCCCTGCTGACCGGCGAGGCGGTTCCGGTACATAAACGCGCCGCGCAGGCAAGCGATCCGGAGCAGGCAGAACCGGGCGGTGACGACACGCCTCATCTTTTTTCGGGCGCCGTCGTCACGCGTGGCGGCGGCATCGCGCGGGTGACCGCTACCGGCATGCGCAGCCGCATCGGCCAGATCGGACGGTTTCTGGAAACATTGGAAACCGAGGCTCCGCATCTGCAGAGGGAAACTGCCCGGATGGTCAGCCTGTGCGCCATTGGCGGCGTGACCATCGCACTGTTGGTGGTTCTGCTCTATGGCTCGTTGCGCGGCGATTGGATGGCCGCATTGCTGGCTGGCATCGCGACCGCCATGTCGCTGTTGCCCGAAGAGTTCCCGGTGGTCCTCACCATCTTCCTTGCCATGGGCGCCTGGCGCATCGCGCAGGTCGGCGTGCTCACCCGACGGGCTTCGGCCATGGAAGCATTGGGCGCCGCCACAGTCCTGTGCACTGACAAGACGGGAACGTTGACCCAGAACCGTATGACGGTGACGGAGCTTTGGCTCCCGTCCGGCAGCGTGGCGTCAATGGGCGACGGGTCTCCGCGGCCCGAATTTCATGAGTTGATCGGCGCGGCGGCCCTGGCGAGCGCGCCGGTCCCGGTCGATCCGATGGAGGTGGCCTTCCACGCCACCGCAAGGGATGCCAGGGTTCCCGCTCGCGAGGATTGGGAACTGGTTCACACCAATGGTCTTCGGCCGGACCTGCTGGCGATGTCCAATGTGTGGCGGCCGGTAGAAGCCGGTGAGCCTTTGTTCGCCGCCGCCAAGGGCGCGCCGGAAGCGATCGCGCGCCTTTGCCGGCTGGATGGTGAGGCCCATCTGGCGCTGGAGCGGGCGGTCCACGCCATGGCGGCCCGTGGCATGCGTGTCCTGGGCGTGGCCTATGCGAACACGGTCGGGGATGATCTTGGCAAGGGGCATGAAGCGCATGACTTCAGCCTTCTGGGACTGGTCGGCCTGTCCGACCCGCTGCGGGCGGGAGTTCCCGAAGCGATAACCCAAAGTCATTCGGCCGGAATCCGGGTTGTGATGATCACCGGCGACTATCCCGTCACTGCGCAGGCGATTGCGGCACAAGCGGGGATTGGCTCAGGCGCGCTCATGACAGGCGATGAAGTCAAGGCGCTGTCGGACGGGGAGCTGCGCGCGCGGGTTAAGGACGTGGCCATTTTCGCGCGCACGATGCCGGAACAGAAACTGCGGATCGTCTCGGCGCTCAAGGCGGCGGGCGAAGTGGTCGCGATGACCGGAGATGGCGTCAACGACGCGCCTGCGCTCAAGGCGGCCCATATCGGCATCGCCATGGGCAGGCGCGGCACCGATGTGGCGCGGGAGGCGGCGGCCATTGTCCTGGTGGAGGATGATTTCGGCGCGATCATCGTCGCCATTCGCCTGGGCCGCCGCATCTACGACAATATCCGCAAGGCCATCGGCTTCATCTTCGCCGTCCATGTGCCGATCGCGGGTCTGGCTGTTGCGCCGCTGCTGCTGAACCTGCCGCTGGTACTTGGGCCGATCCAGATCGCCTTGCTCGAAATGATCATCGATCCCGTCTGCGCGCTCGTCTTCGAAGCCGAACGGGAAGAAAGCCGCATCATGCAGAGACCGCCCCGGGATCCGGCTGAACGCCTCTTTTCCGCGGCGCTGGTCCTGCCGAGCATCCTCTATGGCGGGATCGCTTTCGCGCTGCTCCTTGGGCTTCACATCGCCACGACATATTGGGGCTTCGCTCCCGATCGCGTGAGGGCGCTCCTTTTCTTTGCCCTGGTCGCTTCCATCATGGCGCTGGTGTTGGTGAACAGATCCTTCAGCACATCCCTGACGCGCGCCGTTTGGCGCAACAACCCTTCACTGCGCTATGTCGCGGCCGTGGTGTCGATAGCTTGCGCATTGATCCTGACCGTGGAGCCGCTGCGTCGCATACTCCATTTCGCTCCACTGGAACCGGCGGACCTGTCGTTCCTTGTTCTGGTTCCCGCTCTGGTTCTCCTTCTGTGTGAACGTGTGAAGGACCGGAAAAGGTTTCTGGTGGCTGCGTCGACAACTGCCAGGCGGAAAGAAGCGTGAATGAAATGCGTCAACCTTGCGCGAGAGCATAAAAGACGGCTCGTGGCCTATTTGGGCGCCATGCGGATGGCGCCGTCGAGGCGGATGGTTTCGCCGTTCAGCATGGGGTTGGCGATGATCGATTCGACCAGCATCGCATATTCCTCCGGCTTGCCCAGGCGGCTGGGATGCGGAACCTGCTTGCCGAGCGAATCCTGCGCCGCCTGAGGCAGTCCCGCCAGCATCGGCGTCCAGAAAATGCCCGGTGCGATGGTGACGACGCGGATCAGCGACTGCGCGAATTCGCGGGCGAGGGGAAGCGTCAGGCCGACCACGCCGCCCTTGGATGCGGCATAGGCGGCTTGGCCGATCTGCCCGTCGAAAGCCGCGACCGACGCGGTGTTGACGATGACGCCGCGTTCCTCACCGATCGCTTCGGCCTGTTGCAGCCGGGCGCCGAAGCGCGAAGCGATCAGGAATGTGCCGGTAAGGTTGATCTCCACCGCCTTGCGGAAGCTGTCGATCGGATGGGGGACGAATTCGCGCCCGACCGCCTTGATGGCAGGGGCCACGCCCGCGCAATTGACGGCTATGCGGGCAGTGCCATGGGCGGCCTCCGCCGCGTCGAGGCCGGCATTGACGCTGTCCTCGTCGGTGACGTTGACGCGCTGGAACAGGCCGCCAATGTCGGCCGCGATTTTCACGCCTTCCTCTTCGTTGAGGTCGAACAGGGTGACGCGGGCGCCCCTGGCGGCGAGGGCGCGAGCGGTGGCGGCGCCCAGGCCGGATGCGCCGCCGGTGACGATGGCGGCCAGTCCTTCGATATTCATATCCGTTCCCCCTTACAGGACTTCCAGGGCGACCGCCGTGGCTTCGCCGCCGCCGATGCAGAGCGCGGCGACGCCTTTCTTCAGGCCGCGAGCCTTGAGAGCCGCGATCAGCGTGGCGATGATACGCGCGCCGCTCGCGCCGATGGGATGGCCCAGCGCGGTGGCGCCGCCATTGACGTTGATCTTGTCATGCGGAATGCCCAGGTCGCGCATCGCGATCATGGCGACGGCGGCGAAGGCTTCATTGACTTCGTAGAGATCGACATCCCCGGCTGACCAGCCCGCCTTTTCCATCGCCTTGCGGATCGCGAAGACCGGGGCGGTGGTGAACAGCGCCGGAGCGTGGGCGTGGGCGGCGGTGGCGACGATGCGGGCTTCCTGCGTCAGGCCCAGCTTCTCCGCCACATCGGCACGGGTCAGCACCAGCGCCGCCGCGCCGTCCGAAATCGAGGCGGAGGATGCGGCCGTGATCGCGCCATCCTTGGCGAAGGCAGGTTTCAGGGACGGGATTTTCTCCGGCCTCGCATTGCCCGGCTGTTCGTCCTTATCGATCTGGACTTCGCCGTTGCGGGTCTTGACCGTGACGGGCGCCACTTCCCCGGCGAAGGCGCCGCTGCTGATCGCGGCATTGGCGCGGGCGAGACTCTCGATCGCATAGGCGTCCATCTCTGCGCGGGTGAACTGATAATCGCGCGCCGTATCCTCGGCAAAGGAACCCATCGGCTTGCCGCGATCATAGGCGTCCTCCAACCCGTCCATCATCATCGTGTCGATGACCCGGTCATGGCCGATGCGCGCGCCGGACCGGTGCTTGGGCAAGGCATAGGGCGCGTTGGTCATGCTTTCCATGCCGCCCGCGACGACGACGTCGACGGAGCCTGCGGAGAGCGCTTCGGCCGCCATGATCGCCGCCTGCATGCCGGACCCGCACATCTTGTTGACGGTGGTGGCCTCGACCGATTGCGGAAGGCCCGCGCCCAATGCCGCCTGGCGTGCAGGAGCCTGGCCCAGAGCGGCGGGGAGGACGCAACCCATATAGATGCGGTCGATGGCTTCGGGCGCGACCCCGGAGCGTTCGACGGCCGCCTTCACCGCGACGGCGCCCAGTTCGGTAGCGGACACGCCGGAGAGCGCGCCCTGAAAACCGCCCATCGGGGTTCGGGCATAGCCCGCGATGATGATGTCCCGGTCGTGTATATCGGTCATATCTTTCTCCTCAACGGGTGCCCGGGCCACCGACCGCCTTGGGCGGGGTCATGCCCATGAGGCCGAGTCCGGCCATGCCCCGAATCGCAATCTGGATTTCCGTCGGCATCGTGCAGCCTCTTCCCCTATCGCGGAGGCACGTGCAACGGTCAGCGCTCTTGATCCCGGGCAGCGGAACCGCGGCGGTTGGGCATGGCGAGACAGAGGCGGATGAGAGTGGTGACATAGGACGTTGGCCAACATGGCCATAATATCCGCCAGAGGCGCCGCCGTTCCATCGGGAGCGCCAAGCGGCGCGAGAGACACCCAGCGCGGACGGCTCAGCGGTCGTTGGTGTCGGAAGGGATGTGTGCGATCAACCTGTTGACCCGCATATCGTTTTCCGCCGTGCAGGCGAACAGTCGACAGATCCAGTCCATCCAGCGCGTCAGAATAGCCATGACCCTCTCCCTTATTTTGTCGGATGATAGCAGTTTGGGGAGGTGAAGAGAAGTCTAACCATGGTAGCGCCGCCGCATATTTCCGTGCTGGGGCGTCAGGAAAGACCATGCTTTTCTACCCCCCTTGCGATGGAACGACGGGGTCTTTATCAGCATCGGCGCGACAGGTTCCCCGAAAGGGGATGAAAAGGGAAGTCGGGTGGAAGGCCCGCGCTGCCCCTGCAACTGTAAGCGGCGAGCGATCCGGCCATCACGCCATTGGGACAAGGTTCCGAGAAGGCGGCCGGGAAGCATCGACCCGTGAGCCAGGAGACCTGCCTGACGCAGTCGTTCTTCGACCGGACAGGGTGCGCCGGCCGAACGGGGTTTTCCCTCGCGAAGCGACAGCCATCGCCTTGCCGGCGTGACCGTGCAGGGGGAGTTCTGTCGCCCGTCCGGTGTCGGCCTGTCCTCCTCTGCCTGGTTTCCTGGCCGGGCATTTGCCGTCGGGCTGGAGGAAGCGGAATGACTGATATGTGGAGCTGTCGCTGATGTTGCGGGCCGTCGGGCGCGGGGCGTCGGTGGTGGTCTGTTCGACCTGCCGTCTGTCGGCGGAGAGCAGGGAGGATGAGTATGGTCGGCGTGGCGGCGCATTGCTGACCGAGGCGCTCCAAAAAATGCAGGAGAGCGACCCCGCCTATGCGGCGGTCGCGGTGCAGGACATGCCCTGCCTCTTCGCCTGCCAGCGCCATTGCACGGTGCATATCCGGGGAACCGGCAAGATCGGCTATGTGCTGGGCGACTTCACGCCGGACGAGGAGGCCGCCCGCGCCATATTGGATTATGCGGTGCGCCATGCCGCAAGCGAGGAGGGCGTGGTGCGCTATGCCGACTGGCCGCAGGGGGTGAAGGGGCATTTCATCGTCCGTACGCCGCCCGAAGGCTTCGTCTGCTCATGATCCGGTTCGATAATCGTGCGGCCTTTGCCGCCGCGCTGGCGGATTTGCCCGTGCGGGACGAAAGCGCCGTCGCAGCGGCGGCGGCGCGGCAGGCGGTGCTGACGAAGCCCGCCGGATCGCTGGGGCGGCTGGAAGAGATCGCCCTGTTCATGGCGGGCTGGCAGGGCCGGGAGCGGCCCCGGGCCGAGCGCATCCGCGCCGCGATCTTCGCGGGCAATCATGGCGTGGCGGCGCGGGGGGTCAGCGCCTTCCCGGCAGAGGTCACGGCCCAGATGGTCGCGAATTTCCGCCATGGCGGCGCGGCGATCAATGCTTTGGCGCAAGCCTGCGGCGCGGAGCTGACCGTGGTGGCGCTCGATCTGGAACGGCCGACAGGAGACATTTGCGTCGAAGCGGCGATGAACGAGGCGGACTGCCTTGCCGCGATCAATGCCGGGGCGGCGGCGGTCGAACCGGGCCTCGACCTGCTGCTGCTGGGCGAGATGGGCATTGCCAACAGCACGCCAGCGGCGGCGCTTTGCGCGCAGGCCTTTGGCGGCGTGGCGACGCATTGGGTCGGGCGCGGCACGGGCGTGGACGGCGATGGACTGGCGCGCAAGGCCGAAGCGGTGGCGCAGGCGCTCGCCTTGCACGGGATGCATTGTGCCGACGCCTTCGAAACGCTGCGGCGGCTGGGCGGGCGCGAGATCGCGGCGCTGGCGGGTGCGGTGCTGGCGGCGCGGATGCTGCGCGTGCCGGTGATGCTGGATGGCTTCATCGGCTGCGCGGCGGTCGCTCCGTTGGCGAAGGACAATCCGGCAATCGTCGGCCATTGCCTGGCAGCGCATATGTCGGCCGAGGCGGGGCATGAGCGCCTGCTGGCTGCGCTGACGCTGGAACCGCTGCTGCGGCTGGACATGCGGCTGGGCGAGGGCAGCGGCGCTGCGGTGGCGACGCAGATCGTGCGGTCGGCTCTGGCTGCCCATGCCGGCATGGCGACCTTTGCGGAAGCGGCAGTGGCCGGCGCGCTATGAGTGCTTTTCCGCTCCACCTGATGCGCCATGGCGCGCCGCAGCTCGCCGGGCGGTTGCTGGGGCATCTGGACGCGCCGCCGGAAGCGGAGGGCATCGCGCTTTGCGTCGAGCGCGCGCGAGGATTGGACTTTGCGCGGGTGGTGACGTCCGACCTTGCCCGGGCGCGGGCGCCGGGCGCGATCATAGCGGCGGAGCGGGGCGTCGGCCATGGCGTCGACAGCCGTTGGCGGGAACTGCATTTCGGACGTTGGGAGGGGGCCGACCCGGCGACTCTTCCTTCTGCCGATCTGGCCCGCTTCTGGGACGATCCGGACGGCTTTCCACCGCCGGAGGGCGAAAGCTGGACCGATCTTTGCGGCCGGATACGGGACGGGCTGGGCGACCTTGGCGAGCCGGTGCTGGTGATTTGTCATGCCGGAGCGATGCGGGCGGCGCTGGCTGTCCTGTGCGGCTTCGACGTGCGGCAGGGTTGGGCGGTCGACCTGCCCTATGGCGCGGTGCTGAGTCTGCAGGTCTGGCCCGGCGAGCAGCCGTCGGCGCAGATTACAGGGCTGATGCCATGAAGCGGCTGGTGCTGGCCCTGCAATTGATGACGCGCTTGCCCTTGCCCGCGCTGGACGTCGATGAAGCGGATTTCGCTGCCGCGATCCGTTGGTTTCCCGCCACGGGGATCGCCGTGGGCCTGATCGTCGCGGGTGCCACCGGTCTTGGCCTCCGGATCGATCCATGGGCGGGCGCCTTGTGCGGCCTGCTGGCCTGGGTCACTGTTACTGGCGCGCTGCATCTCGACGGATTGGGCGATATCGCGGATGCGGCGGGCGCCGCGCATGGCGACCGGTCGCGCCTGTCCGCCGTTCTGGCCGATCCGCATATCGGCAGTTTCGGCGTGGTCGCCATCGGCCTGCAATTGCTGGCCAAGCTGGTGCTGCTGCGGCTGTGGATGGAAATTTTCCCGCTGTGGATGCTGGTTCCCGTGGCGATGGCGGCGAGAATCGGCCCGCTGGTCTGGACGCGATGGCTGCCGCCACTGCACGAAGGGCTGGCGAGCCGATTTCGAGCAGGCTGGCGGGCGGCACCCCTTATCCTCTGGATGGCGCTGGGGCTGCTGCTGGGTTTCTGGGTGCCTGCCTTATGGGCGGCAGTCATATTGATTCCGCTCTGGGGGCTGTGGCTGCGGTCGCGGATCGGCGGCATTTCCGGGGACGGACATGGCGCTGGCATCGAACTGCTGGAAAGCGGCATGCTGGCCGTTATGGTGCTGGCGCGATGAGCGGCTTCACCTGGCATGGCGGACGACTGGCCGAGGCGCGGGCGGTCTATGGCGGTGCGGACTGGATCGACCTGTCGACGGGGATCAGCCCTCTGACATGGCCGGGGGCCGATCGCATCTCCGTGGATTGGCGATGCTTGCCCGACCCGCATGATCTGACGGTGCTGGAAGCGGCGGCGGCGGCGCATTTCGGCGTCGATCCCGATCATCTCTGCACTGTGCCGGGCAGCGAAGCGGGTTTGCGGCTGGTGGGCCGGATGCTGGACATGCCCGGCCGTTGGCGGATGCCGAGCTATCGCACCCATGGCGAGATTTTCGCGCAGGGCCGCCCGATGGCCGCCGGGGAAGATGCGTCTCGGGAAGCGGTTGCGCTGCTGTTCGCCAATCCCAACAATCCCGATGGCCGCATCCTGCCGCCTGCCCGTCTGCTGGAATGGCTGTCGGGATTGGAGCGGGCCGGGGGATGGCTAATCATCGACGAAGCCTATGCCGATGCCATGCCGTCATGCAGCCTGGCGGATGCGGTCGGGGACGAGCGGCGGCTGATCCTGCTGCGATCCTTCGGCAAGTTCTTCGGGCTGGCGGGCGTGCGGCTGGGCTTTCTCATCGGGCCGCGGGCGATCGTCGCGGAGGCGCGGCGGATGCTGGGGGAATGGCCGGTCTCTGCTGCGGCGATCGCGTTCGGGCGTGCGGCCTATGATGACCGGGCATGGATCGAAGAGGCGATTGCGGCTTTGGCGGAACGCGCGGCGCAACTGGATGAAGTGCTGGCGCGGCACGGACTGGCGGCGCGGGGGGAATGTCCGCTGTTCCGGCTGGTGGAGGTGGAGGATGGACCGGCCCTGTTCGACCGGCTGGCGCGGCGGGCGATCCTGACACGACCTTTTGAGGAAAATCGGCGCTGGCTGCGGCTTGGTCTGCCGGGCGATGCGGCTGCGCTGGCGCGGCTCGACCGGGCCTTGGCGGATGGCTGAGCCGGTGGCGCTGGCTGCGCTGATGCTGGACGTGGCTCTGGGCTGGCCGGTCTGGCTATATGCGCGGATCGGGCATCCGGTGGGTGGTTTTGCGCGGATCATCGGCGCGGTGGAACGGCGGTGGAACCAGGAAGCCTGGAGCGATCCGACCCGGCGATGGGCCGGAATTGCCCTGCTGTTGCTATTGCTGGGCGTTGCGGGAGGTTCCGGTCTCGCGTTGGAATGGGCGATCCGCAGGTGGGCCGGGGATATGGCGTGGATCTGGCTCGCGCTGGCGGCCTGGCCGGCGCTGGCGCAGCGCAGCCTCTATGCGCATGTGGCGCCTGTGGCGCGCGCGCTGGCGAGGGGAGAGCTGGATGCCGCGCGGCAGGCGGTGGGCCGGATCGTGGGACGCGATACGGATTCGCTGGACGAAGCGGGCGTTGCCAGGGCCGGGATCGAGAGCCTGGCCGAAAGCTTCTGCGATGGAATCGTCGCGCCGCTGTTTTGGCTCCTGCTGTTGGGGCTGCCGGGAATCTGGGCCTATAAGGCCGTGAACACCGCCGACAGCATGATCGGGCACAAGGAGGCGCCTTTCACGGATTTCGGCTGGGCGGCAGCGCGATTCGACGATCTGCTGAACTGGGCGCCGGCGCGGCTGGCGGCCTTTGTCCTTTGCATCGCGGGCGGCGGAGGATGGGCCGTGATGTGGCGGGACCATGGACGCCATGCCTCGCCCAATGCGGGTTGGCCCGAGGCCGCCATGGCCGGAGCGCTGGGGATAAGGCTGGCCGGGCCGATCCGCTATGACGGCGTGCTGCATGACAAACCATGGATCGGGACGGGTGGCGAAGCGGATGTCCGTGCCCTGCGGGCCGCGCTTCGGATCTATTTATGGGCCTGCCTGATGTTGTGGGGTCTGGCCGCGATCGGGGAGGGAATCGGATGACGACATTGCTGGTGCTGGGCGGATGCCGCTCCGGCAAGAGCCGCTATGCACAAGAGCGGTGCGAAGCCGTTTCAGACGGCAGCCTGGCTTATATCGCAACGGCGCAGGTCTTCGATGCGGAAATGGAGGAGCGGATCGCGCGCCACCGGAGCGAACGCGGCAGCCGCTGGCTGACCATCGACGCGCCCATAAACCTGGCTGAGGCGCTATCCGAAGCCGCAGGGAGGGCGGACGCGATCCTAATCGACTGCCTCACCCTCTGGCTTTCCAATCTCATGCTGGCGGAGGCGGATATTTCGGCGGCCCGGGCCGCTTTGGCGGGTGCTGTCGTCGCTTGTCCCATCCCCGTCACATTGGTGGCCAATGAAGTGGGACTGGGCATCGTGCCCGACAACGCCTTGGCCCGGCGATTCCGGGACGAGGCGGGGTGGCTCAACCAGCAGATGGCGACCCTGTGCCGGGAGGTCATATTGCTGGCGGCGGGGTTGCCCTTGACGTTGAAAGCTTAATATTGCACCATGGTATAGAATTTTAGTGATCCACCGATGGAATTGCAAGCTGATCGCCATTCTGTGGGTGAACAGAAACGCGACCTAGACGGGGGGATAAGAAAACTTCGTTGCGCAAAATGCCGGTGTAATATTTGGGTTCGTGCGTCTTGCCTGCTGCCATCCGAGGCAATAAGGGCGGAGACGGCTGAAAAGCTGTGGAGGGGTTTATGGAAGGCGGCTGGTCCGGCAGGGGGCATGAGTGTCGTAAACGCTACCACCAATTATTATTGGCTGAATATGATGGGCGGCATTTTCGCTCGGTTTCATGCCTGCTCAATCAGGGGGATGGTCTGTGAGTTCGCTTAATCCCGATTATTTGTTCGTGTTCATATTGGCGGCCTTTGTGGGTTTTCAGTTGATCAAGAAGGTATCGCCGCTGCTGCATTCGCCGCTGATGTCGCTGACCAATGCGATTGCGGCGGTGGTGGTCGTGGGCGCAATCACGATCACGGGGGAGGAAGGCGCGACGCCGCTGGCGAAGACGCTGGGCTTCATCGCGGTGTTCTGCGCCACGGTCAATCTGGTCAGCGGTTTCATGATCACCGACCGCATGCTCAAGATGTTCAAGCCGCGGGGGAAGTGAGATGAACGCATTCGTGCCCTTTGCGGCGATCCTCTCGTCCTCGCTGTTCATCCTGGCGCTCATGTGGATGAGCCACCCATCGACCGCGCGCCGGGGCGTGCGGGCAGGCGAGATCGGCATGGTCGTGGCCATTATCGGCGCGCTCGTGCAGCATGAGGTGGTCGATTATAATCTCATCATCATCGCGATGATCGCGGGCGCGGCCGCCGGTATCCCGATGGCGCTGCTGATGCCGATGACCGCGATCCCGCAGCGGACCGCGATCAGTCACGCTTTCGGCGCGCTGGCGGTTGGTCTGATCGGTGCGGCGGAATATTACAAGCATGCCCATGCCGAATATGCCGGCGGCTTCATCATGTGGGCGCTGATGTTCGAGATGCTGCTGGGTTTCCTGACCTGCACCGCATCGGTCATCGCCTTTGCCAAGTTGCAGGAGATCATGGGCAGCCGACCGGTGTCCTTCGTCGGTCAGCGCGTGCTGAACGGCGGCGTGGCGCTGGCGACGGTGGTGATCGGGGTCATGCTGGCGATCGATCCGACGCAGACCTGGCTGTTCCCCGCCTTCGTCGCGCTGGCTCTGCTGTTCGGCGTGCTGCTGGTGATCCCGATCGGCGGCGCGGACATGCCGACCGTCATCGCGCTGCTCAACAGCTATGCGGGTCTGGCGGCGAGCGCCATGGGCTTTGCCCTGGGCAACAAGCTGCTGATCGTGGCGGGCGCGCTGGATGGGGCGTCGGGCTTCATTCTGGCGGTCATCATGTGCAAGGCGATGAATCGCAGCTTCGCCAACGTCATGTTCGGCGGCTTCGGCAAGGTCGTGGCGGGCGCGGCGGGCGGCAAGGACGACCGGGTGGTGCGCTCCGCCTCTGCCGAGGAAGCGGCGATGCAGCTCGAAAATGCCAGTGTCGTGGTGATCATCCCCGGCTATGGCATGGCCGTGGCGCAGGCGCAGCATAAGGTGAGCGAGCTGTATCAGGCGCTGACCAAGAAGGGCGTGGACGTGAAGTTCGCGATCCATCCCGTGGCGGGCCGCATGCCAGGGCATATGAACGTGCTGCTGGCCGAGGCCAATGTGCCCTATGAGCAGTTGATCGAGCTGGACGACATCAACCCTGAACTGCCGCAGGCGGATGTCGCGCTGATCATCGGGGCGAACGACACGATCAACCCTTCGGCCCGCGACGATCCGCAGAGCGCCATTGCGGGCATGCCGATCATCGAGGCGGATCGCGCCAAGTCGGTGTTCGTGATCAAGCGCTCCATGAATGCGGGCTTCGCCGGGATCGACAATCCGATCTACTATAACAGCAATACCCAGATGCTGTTCGGTGATGCCAAGGACATGGTCGGCTCCATCGCCAAGGAACTCGCAGGCGGGGGCTCAGGGCTGCATTGAGGGCAAGTTGACAGAAGCTTGAACAGAAAAAGCCCGCCGGACATGTTCGGCGGGCTTTTTTGTGGACGGCGGCCTATCGTCCGCTCGCGAAATCCGCGCCAATGACCCGGTAGAGCAGGATGCGGTTCCGGATCAGTGTCAGGTTCGTCGCGATGACGCTTTGTTGAGCATTGTAGAGACTGCGCTGGCTGGTCAGGCTGTTGAGGAAGGTATCGATGCCCGCGCGATAGCGTTCCTCGGCCAGTGTGTAGCTGCGCTGGCTGGCAAGGACCAGACGTTGCTGGGCAGCCTGCTGGTCGTCGATCGTGCCTTCGCGGGCGAGGGCGTCGGACACTTCCTGAAAGGCCGTCTGGATCGCCTTTTCATATTGGGCGAGGCTGATGTCGCGCTGCGCCTTGCTATAGTCAAGATTGCCGCGTGCGCCGCCACCGAAGATCGGCATGGTCGCAGATGGCGCCGCGGACCAGGCAAAGCCCCCGCCGGTGAAGAGCGAGGACAGCGCCGAACTCGCCACGCCGATGGCCGCGGTCAGGCTGATTTTCGGAAACATCGCCGCCCGCGCTGCCCCGATATCGGCATTGGCGGCCTTTAGCTGATGTTCGGCCTGCAACACGTCCGGGCGCTGGAGTAGCACGTTGGAAGAAAGGCCTGCGGGCACCTTTGCGACGCTGCCGGTCAGCTCTTGCAGCGATTGGGGCAGCAAGGCGTCCTCGACCGGGGCACCGACGAGAAGATCAAGCGCATTCCGATCCTGAGCGACCTGAGTGATTGTCGCGGCAATATCGCTGCGCGCCTGCTCCACCGTGGTTTCGGCCTGATGCACGTCGAGCTTGCCGATCAGGCCCGCACTATTGAGAGACCGGGTGAGGGCCAGCGTGCGTTCCGTGCTGGTCAGTGTCTGGCGGGAAAGTGCCAGCAATTCCTGGTCGGCGGCCAGGGTGGCATAGGCGCTGGCCGTCTCCGCGATCAGGGTGATGCGGGTCGCCCGCGCGCCCTCCTCCGTCGCGAGATAGGATTCGAGCGCCGAGCGGGTGAGGTTCTTCACCCGGCCGAACAGGTCGATCTCGAACGCGCTGAAACCGATGTCGGCACTGTAGCTGTTCTGGCGGTCGTCGTTTCGCCGGACGAAGCTGGCTGCCGCCTCGCCCGTGACGGCGGGAAGCTGGGCGGCGCGCTGAACCCGATATTGGGCGCGGGCAGCCTCCACATTGGCGAGCGCGGCGCGCAGGTCGCGATTATTGGCGAGGGCGCGTTCGATGACCGTCCTGAGGCGTTGGTCGCCCACCAAGGCGGTCCAGGGCAGGCCGGGCTTTTCCGTGGCGACCGTCGGCGCATAGGCCTGGCCGCTGGGGAAGCTGGCGGGCACGGGCGGCGCGGGGCGGACATAGTGGGGCGCCATGTTGCAGGCCGACAATGCGGCGGCCGAGGTCAGGGCGAGGAGGGCGCGCTTCATGCCGGAACCTCCGTAGCGGGGACGGCAGCGGGCGGCGGATTCTCGCGGTTGAAGATGCGCATGATCGTCAGGAAGAAGAGAGGGACATAGAAGATGGCGAGCACGGTCGCGGTCAGCATGCCGCCGACCACCGCCGTGCCGATGGCGATGCGGCTCTGCGCGCCCGCTCCCGTGGCGATGGCCAGGGGGATGACGCCCGCGATGAAGGCCAGCGAAGTCATCAGGATCGGGCGGAAGCGCAGGCGCGCGGCCTCCAGAGCGGCGGCCGTGGCGTCCTTGCCCTGCAGATAGGCGAGTTCCGCGAATTCGACGATCAGGATCGCGTTCTTCGCGGCCAGGCCCATGGTTGTGAGCAGGCCGACCTGGAAATAGATGTTGTTCTCCAGCCCGCGCAGCGTCACCGCCAGCACCGCGCCGATCAGGCCGAGCGGGATGACCAGCAGCACCGCGAGCGGGATCGACCAGCTTTCATAGAGCGCGGCGAGGCACAGGAATACCACCAGCACCGACAGGCCATAGAGCAGTGGCGCCTGCCCGCCGGAAAGCTGCTCCTGATAGGACAGGCCGCTCCAGGCATAGCTGGTGCCGGGCGGGAGCTGCTTTTGCAGCTTCACCATCTCGTCCATCGCTTCGCCCGAACTGGCGCCCGGCGCGGCCTGGCCCTGGATTTCATAGGAGGACTGGCCGTTATAGCGCGAAACGGTGGTCGGCCCCATCGTCCAATGGGTGGTGGCAAAGGCGGAAAAGGGCACCATTTCGCCAGTGCTGCTGGACCGCACCTGCCAGTTGTCGAGGTCCGTCGGCAGCGCGCGATATGGCGCGTCGGCTTGCATATAGACGCGCTTCACCCGGCCACGGTCGACGAAATCGTTGATATAGGTGCTGCCCCAGGCGGCGCTCAGCACATTGTCGACGCTGTTTTGGGTAAGGCCGAGGACGGCGAGTTTCTCGGAATCAACGTCGACCTTGAGCTGCGGCGTGTCCTCCAGCGTGGCGGCGCGCACGCCCGCCAGCTTCGGGTCGTTTGCCGCGGCCTTCATGAGCTGGTTGCGCAGCGCTAGAAAGCGCTCGCGGCTGAGGCCGCCGGTGTTCAGCAGCTCGAAGGTGAAGCCGTTGGATTGGCCCAGGCCGCGAATGGAGGGCGGGGTCATCGCCAGCGCCTTCGCATCGCGGATCGCGGCGAGCTGCTTGGTGGCGCGGTTCGCGATCATCGTCGCGCTGTTGGCCGCCCCCTTGCGCTCGTCCCATGGGGCCAGGTTGATAAACCCTTGCGCGGTATTTTCGCCCTGTCCCGCGAAACTGAAGCCCTGGGTGACGAAGGCGAAGGCGACATTGTCCTTTTCATCGCTCATGAAATAATTCTGGACGCGCTCCACCGCGGCAGCCGTGCGGGAGGATTTTGCGCCGGCGGGCAGGGTGATCTGAACCATCACCTGCCCCTGATCCTCCACCGGCAGGAAGCTGGTCGGCAGGCGGACGAACAGCAGCCAGAGCAGGGCGAGGATGACGGCATAGCCGATCCAGAAAAAGGTCCGGCGGCCGATGAAGCCGTTGAGCCGCGTCATATAGCCGTTGGTGACGCGGCTGAACCAGCGGTTGAACCTGCCGGTCCAGCCGCGTTCGCGATGCTCCTCGGCTATGGGTTTCAAGATCGTGGCGCAGAGCGCGGGGGAGAGGATCAGCGCGACCAGCACCGAAAGCAGCATCGAGGAAACGATGGTGATCGAGAATTGGCGATAGATGACGCCCGTCGACCCGCCGAAAAAGGCCATGGGCAGCAGCACGGCGGACAGGACAAGGGCGATGCCGATCAGGGCGTTGCCGATTTCCTCCATCGACTTGATGGTGGCGTCACGCGGGGAAAGCCCTTCCTCCTCCATGATGCGTTCGACATTTTCGACCACGACGATGGCGTCGTCGACCAGCAGGCCGATCGCCAGCACCATGCCGAACAGGGTCAGCGTGTTGATCGAATAGCCGAACAGCGCCAGCACGCCGAACGTGCCGAGCAGCACCACCGGCACGGCGATGGCGGGCACCAAAGTGGCGCGCCAGCTTTGCAGGAAGAGGAACATCACCACCACGACCAGCCCGACCGCTTCGATCAGCGTCTGAACGACTTCCTCGACCGATAGCTTGATGAAGGGCGTGGTGTCGCGGGGATAGGTGACGGTGTAGCCGTGCGGCAGGTTGGTCGACAGCTGCGCCACTCTGGCCTTGACCAGCTCCGCGGTCTTGAGCGCGTCGGCGCCCGGCGCGAGCTGCAGCGCCATGCCTGTTGCCGGATGGCCGTTCAGGCGGGCGGAGGAAGTGTAGCTTTCATTGCCCAGTTCGACCCGAGCCACGTCGGACAGGTGGACGACCGAACCGTCGCTCTGCGTCTTGACGATGATATTGCGGAACTGCTCGGGCGTTTGCAGGCGGGCTCGGGCGGTGACGGTGGCGTTGAGTTGCTGCCCCTCCGGCGCGGGATCGGCGCCGATCTGGCCTGCCGACACTTCGACATTCTGGCTGGCGATGGCGCTTTGCACGTCGGACGGCATCAGCTTGACCGTCGCCAGCTTATAGGGGTCCAGCCAGATGCGCATCGCATATTGCGATCCGAAGATCTGCGAGGAACCCACGCCGTCGACGCGAGCGATGGGATCCTGGAAATTATTGACCAGATAGTCGGCAATATCCGCCTGAGACGCCGTGTCGGTCCGGTCGTAGAGGCCGACCACCATCAAAAAGTCGTTCTGCGATTTGGTGACGGTCAGACCCTGTTGCTGCACGGCGTTGGGCAGGCGACTCAGCGCCTGCTGCACTTTGTTCTGCACCTGCACCTGCGCGGTGTCGGGATCGGTGCCCTTCTTGAAGGTGACGGTGATCCGCGCCTGACCGTTGGCGGTCGACGAGGAGGAGAAATACATGAGGCCGTCTATGCCGGTGAGTTGCTGCTCGATGACCTGGGTGACGCTGGTCTCGACGGTTTCGGCGGAAGCGCCGGGATAGTTGGCGCTGATATTGACCGACGGCGGGGCGATGTCGGGATATTGGGCGATCGGCAGGGTCAGCATCGCGCCCAGGCCCGCCATCATGATGCCGATGGCGATGACCCAGGCGAAAATGGGCCGTTCGATGAAAAAGCGGCTGAGCAAGGTCTCGACCCCTTATTTCGCGGCCTGATCGACGGGCACGGGTTTCACAGCGTCGCCGGGCTGCACCTTGTCGGTGCCTTCGACGATCAGCCTGTCGCCCTTTTTAAGCCCGCTGGTGATCAGCCATTTGTCACCCACGGCTTGCGCGGCGGTGACGATGCGGCGTTCGACCTTGCCCGACTTGTCCACGACCAGAGCGGTGGCGTTGCCCTTGGGGTCGCGGCTGATGCCCTGTTGCGGCACCAATATGGCGTTAGGAACGACCGATTGCGGGGCGACGACGCGCACGAACATGCCGGGCAGCAGCAGGCTGTCGGGATTGGGGAAGCGGGCGCGCAGCGTGACGGTGCCGCTGTCCGGATCGACGATCGGCTCGGCAAATTCGATGCGGCCTTCGAGCGGATAGTCGGTGCCGTCGTCCAGTTTCAGCCGGATCGTGGCGCTGGCGGGCAGCGCGTTGCCGGCGGCGAGGGCGCGGCGCAATTGGAGCAGCTTTGCGCTGGACTGCGTCACGTCCACGAAGATCGGGTCAAGCTGCTGGATGGTGGCGAGCGCTGTCGTCTGGCTGGCGGTCACCAGCGCACCGGGCGTGACTGAGGATCGGCCGATGCGCCCGCTGATCGGGGCACGGACCTGGGTGAAATTGAGGTTGATGCCCGTGGTCTGGAGCGTGGCGCGGGCTTGGCTCACGGCGGCGGCGGCCTGGCGGGCGGTGGCGATCACATCGTCGCGATCCTGCGCGCTCACTGCCTCGCTCTGGCCAAGGGCGCGGTAGCGATTGGCCCTGGCCTGGGCGGCGGCGGCGGTCGCCTGCGCGCTCGCCAGGGTCGCCTGCGCCTCGTCGCGGGAGGCGCGGTAGAGCGAGGGATCGATCTGGTAGAGCGGCTGGCCCGCCGTCACATAGGAGCCTTCGGTGAAGAGGCGCTTCTGGACGACGCCTGCCACCTGCGGCCTGACCTCCGACATCATGGTGGAGGCGGTGCGGCCCGGCAATTCGGTGGACACCGTTACATTCTGCGTCGTCAGCGTCACCACGCCGACCTCGACCGGCCCTTTTTTCGGCGGTTCCCTGTGACCGCAGGCGGCGACCAGCGCACAAAGCGCGATGGGGGCGATCCGGAGGGCAGAAAGGCGGCTGGGCATGGTCGGCGGACGGGTCCAAATGACGAGAGGGATCTTCGCCCGGCGCAGGGGGAGGGGAGGGACGCGCCGGGCGAAGGTCGGCTCCGTCATCCGGCGCCGACCTTGCCCTCATGATCGCTTGGCGCGCATCATTCCAGCGCGACTTATTGTCCCGATGGTTCAATCTGTAGCGGATTGTATCTTTATGTATCTGCGCGGGCGGCAGGCGCAGACTTGGCGCGAAAATGCGGCTAGAAGACGCCCATGCCCGATCCGTCCCGTCCGCCCCGCGTGATTGTCGTCGATGATGATGAGGATATCCGGGATCTGATCGTCGGTCAGCTTGCGCAGGAACGCTATGAGGTGCTGGCGGCAGGGAGCCTTGGCGAACTGCAAGCGCTGATGGCGACGCAGGCGGTCGACCTGATCGTGCTCGACCTCAACCTGCCCGACGGCGACGGGCTGTCGCTGTGCCGGGAATTGCGGGCGCAGGGCAGCGGCGTTCAGATCATCATGGTGACGGCGCGGGGCAGCGCCATCGACCGGGTGCTGGGGCTGGAGCTGGGCGCCGACGATTATCTGACCAAGCCGTTCGAGCCGCGTGAACTGCTGGTGCGTATCCGCAACCTGTTGCGGCGATCGCGGAACGAAGAGCCGGCGCGGCAAAAGACGGCGCGGATCGTGCGTTTCGGACCCTGGCGGCTGGACCTGTTCCAGCGCCGCCTGATCGCCAGCGACGACCGGCTGATCATGCTGTCCTCCGCCGAATTCCGCCTGCTCTCCCGCTTCATCGAGGAGCCCAATATGGTGCTTTCCCGTGAGGCGCTGGTGCCCGAGCGGCGGGCGACGGCGGCGTTCGATCGGTCGATCGATCTGCAGGTCAGCCGGTTGCGGCAGAAACTGGCCGACAGCCCCGGCGGCGACGGCCTGATCCTGACGGTGCGCGGCGAAGGCTATGTCCTGGCGAGCACGGTGACATACGAATGATGGTTCCGGTCGTGGCGCGGGCGCGCAATTTCTTCCGGTCGCTGGTGGGGCAGATCTTCCTGTTGCTGACGGTCGGCATGATGACCGCCGCTATCCTGGCGCTGCTGGTCGCGGAGCAGGCCCGGCATCTCGATTTCGAACGCTGGCGCCTGCAGCGCGTGGTGGCGAGCGCCGTCGACATCGCGCAGCGCCTCAGCCACGATCCCGTCCGGATCGAGGCGATGCTGAGCGACCAGCAGATCATGGGCGCCAGAACGGCGCCAAGTGGAATCGCCCTGACCGATCCGGACCCGGCCTTGGCGCACGCGCTGGAGGCGCGTTTCGGGCCGCATTCCAACCCGGAGGCGGGGCAGGTGCCTGCGGGGCTTTGCTTCCCTGCGAGCAAGGCTGATCCGAACAACCGTGCGGCCGGACTGATCGGCGCGCCCCGTCCCGATTGCTGGGTCGTCCGCTTTACCGATAGCACGGGCGAGCGGCGGTCGCTCGCGCTCTATCTGCCGCGCCTGGTCAAGCCGCCCAGCAATCTCGCCAAGCCGGTCTATCTGCTGCTGATCTTGCTCTCTTCGGCGGGCCTGGCGATCGTCGTCGCGCGCTTCGTCGCCAAGCCGCTGCGCCGGCTGGAACGGGCGGCCGAGGCCTTCTCCGTATCGATCGACCCGGAGGAAATTCCCGAACGCGGGCCGGAAGAGGTGCGGGCGGCGCTATCCACCTTCAACCTGATGCAGCGCCGGGTGCGGGCGGGCTTTGCCGAGCGGACGCAATTGCTTGCCGCGATCAGCCATGACCTTCAGACGCCGCTCACCCGCCTGCGCCTGCGGTTGGAACTGGTCGAGAATGAGGAATTGCGGGCGCGGCTGTTGCAGGATCATCAGGCGATGATGACGCTGGTGCGCGAGGGGCTGGACTTGGCGGCGAGCACGGAAGCGCAGGAGGACTGGTCGGTGATCGACATCGATTCGCTGCTCACCAGCATGGCGGAGGACGCGCAGGATCTGGGATCGCCGGTCCGTTTCCTGGCGGGCTGTGGCGGGACCGTGCGGGTCAAGCCGAATGCGCTCACGCGCTGCATCAGCAATCTGGTGAACAATGCGGTCAAATATGGCGGCAGCGCGGACATCAGTTGCGCACGGCAGGCGGGGCGCGTGCTGATCGAGGTGCGCGACCATGGGTCGGGCATAGCGCCCGATCAACTGGATCAGATGTTCGAGCCCTTCACCCGTGGAACGGCCGGTCAGCCGGGCGGCCGGCCGGGGACGGGAATCGGCCTCACCATAGCGCGGTCGCTAGCGCTGAGTTTCGAGGCGTCCGTGCGGTTGGCCAATGCGCCGGATGGGGGGCTGGTGGCTACGATCGATATGAAGGCCTGAGAGTCTGTTTGGAAATGCGCCTTTGGACGCATAGCCGCACCGGCGCTAAAATGCGCTCTTCCGCGCGTTTCCAAACAGACTCTGACCGATCGACCCGGACTCAGGGCGGGAGAGCGCAATGGAACCAATGCAGCCTTGCCGAGATTATCTCCATTACCCTCTTCCCTCTCAAGGCCTCAGGTGACACTATGCATTAGATCGCGGCGGGGGAACGTCGCGCCGATTTGAAGATGCTGCATGACGGCGGCGCGGTAAGGTCTTGCCGGTCGCAGGATGACCGTCGTGCAAATGCCGGAAATGCTTTCGCGTCGCCGGACGAGCATCGTGCGTTCTTTTTTATAGAACTATGCAGATTAACTTTCGGACAGATTTGAATTTTTTACTCTATCATCCTTCTATTACACTGTTTTTACGGACCATATGGGTCTATATACATTCCATGGCTACTTTAGCGGGAGTCGCCAGTGACAAAAAATGAGCTGTTTTCCAGCTTTACGCGGAAGTTCGATGATCGGCGTCAGGCCGAAATGTCCGTCGAAGATTATCTGCTGGGGTGTCGCAACGATCCATTGATGCATGCATCAGCGCCGGAGCGATTGCTGGCGGCGATCGGTGAGCCGGAGATCATCGACACCTCGCGCGATCAGCGGCTGGGCCGGATCTTCATGAACCGGACGATCCGACGCTATAAGAGCTTCACCAATTTCTATGGCATGGAAGGGACGATCGAACATATCGTCAGTTTCCTGCGCCATGCCAGTCAGGGATTGGAGGAGCGCAAGCAGATACTCTACCTGCTGGGTCCGGTCGGCGGCGGCAAGTCGTCGCTGGCGGAACGGCTGAAGGCGCTGATGGAGGTTCATCCCATCTATGTGCTGAAGGCGGGGGACGAGATCAGCCCGATCTTCGAAAGCCCGCTCGCGCTGTTCGATGCCGAGCAGCATGGCGATTTCATCGAGGAAAATTACGCCATCCCCCGGCGGCGGCTGACCGGCATGATCAGCCCCTGGTGCCGTAAGCGGCTGGACGAGTTTGGCGGCGACATCTCGCAGTTCAAGGTCGTCAAGATGATGCCATCGCGCATGCGGCAGGTCGCCATTGCCAAGACCGAGCCGGGTGACGAGAACAACCAGGACATTAGCTCGCTGGTCGGCAAGGTCGACATCCGCAAGCTGGAGATGCTCTCTCAGAACGATCCCGATGCCTACAGCTATTCGGGTGGCCTCAACCGGGCGAACCAGGGGATGCTGGAATTCGTCGAGATGTTCAAGGCGCCGATCAAGATGCTCCACCCGTTGCTGACCGCGACGCAGGAGGGCAATTATATCGGCACGGAGAATATCGGCGCCATTCCCTATAACGGCATCATCATGGCCCACTCCAATGAATCGGAATGGGCGAATTTCAAGAATAACAAGAATAATGAAGCCTTTATCGACCGCATCTATGTCATCAAGGTGCCTTATAGTCTGCAGTCCACTGAAGAACGGCATGTTTACGAGAAATTGCTGAGGGAATCCGATCTCAGCAAGGCGCCCTGCGCGCCGGGGACTTTGGACATGTTGGCGCGCTTTTCGGTGCTGACCCGGCTGCGCGAACATGAGAACAGCAATCTCTATTCCAAGATGCGCGTCTATGACGGTGAAATGCTGCGGGAGATCGACCCCAGGGCCAAGAGCTTGCAGGAATATCGCGATGCCGCGGGCGTGGATGAGGGGATGTCAGGCATTTCGACCCGCTTCGCCTTCAAGGCGCTTTCCGCCACGTTCAACCATGACACGATCGAGATCGCGGCCGACCCGGTGCACCTCATGTATGTGCTGGAAGGCATGGTGCGGCAGGAGCAGTTCCCGGCCGAGGTCGAGGCGCGCTATCTGGAGTTCATCAAGGGCGAGCTGGCGCCGCGCTACGCCGAGTTCATCGGCAATGAGATTCAGAAGGCCTATCTTGAATCCTACCATGATTATGGGCAGAATCTGTTCGACCGCTATGTCGCCTATGCCGACGCGTGGATCGAGGATCTGGACTTCAAGGATCCCGACACCGGGCAGTTGCTGGACCGGGAAATCATCAACCAGGAACTCTCCAAGACCGAGAAGCCCGCAGGCATCGCCAATCCCAAGGATTTCCGCAACGAGGTCGTGAAATTCGCGCTGCGCATGCGGGCGAGTAATGACGGGCGCAATCCGTCCTGGACTTCTTACGAGAAGATCCGCGAAGTCATAGAAAAGCGGATGTTCAGCCAGGTCGAGGATTTGTTGCCGGTCATCAGCTTCGGGTCGAAGAAGGATGGCGACACCGCGAGCAAGCATGACGAATTCGTCGCGCGGATGATCGAAAGAGGCTATACTGAGCGGCAGGTCCGGCGGCTTGTCGAATGGTATATCCGCGTGAAACAGGCCGGTTGATGGAGGGCGCATAAGCCACCATGCACATAGTCGACAGACGGCTGAATCCAGGAGGCAAGAGCCTGGTCAACAGGCAACGCTTCCTGCGGAGGGCAAGAGCCTATGTGCAGCAGGCGGTGCGCGATAGTCTGAAGGATCGCAGCATCAAGGATCTGGACAAGGAAGGCCAGATTTCGATCCAGCGCGACGTCATCCACGAACCGACGCTGCATCGCGCCGCGCAGGGCGGCAATCGCGAACGGGTGTTCCCCGGCAATCACGACTATATGGAAGGCGACCGGATCAAGCGGCCCGATGGCGGCGCGGGTGCGGGATCGAAAGCCGGGCAGGGCGAGGGGAATGACGATTTCCAGTTCGCTCTCAGCCGGGAAGAATTTCTGGACCTGTTCCTGGACGATCTGGAGCTGCCGGACCTGGCCAAGCGGCGGCTGATCGGCGGGGCGGTCGACGGAATTCGGCGCGCTGGCTATTCGACGGCCGGCAATCCGTCCAACCTGTCCGTGCCGCGCACCATGCAGAAGGCGATGTCGCGGCGGCTGGCGCTGCGTCGTCCCAAGGGCGCCGATCTTGCGCGGATCGAGGAAGAGATTGCGCTGATCGAGGCACGCGATCCCGCCTTGCCCGACGACGCCGTGCGGCTGGAGGCCTTGCGGGAGGAGCGCTCGACGATCATCCGGCGGCGCAACCTGATCGCCTATATCGATCCCGTCGACCTGCGCTACCGCCGGTTCGAAACGGTGCCCAAGCCCGTGGCCCAGGCGGTGATGTTCTGCTTGATGGATGTATCCGGCTCCATGACGGAGCATATGAAGGATCTGGCAAAGCGCTTCTTCGCGCTGCTGCATCTGTTCCTGACGCGCTGCTACGAGCATGTCGAGGTGGTGTTCATCCACCATACCGACCGGGCGGCGGAAGTGGACGAGCAGACCTTCTTCTACAGCACGGTGACGGGCGGGACTTTGGTATCGAGCGCGCTGGAAAAGCTGATCGAGGTGGTGCAGGAACGTTTCCGGCCGGACGATTGGAACATCTATGTGGCGCAGGCGTCGGACGGCGACACCATGCAATCCGACAATGGCCGGGTGGTCAGCCTGATGCAGCAGGAAATCCTGCCCTTCAGCCAATATTTCGCCTATCTGGAGGTCGGGCGCGAGGAATTCGCGGATATAGAGACGGTCGGCACGGCGACGGGGCTGTGGCAGGCCTATGCGCCGGTCAGCGAGGCCCACCGCAATTTCGTGATGCGCAAGGTGCATCACCGGCGCGAAATCTATCCCGTTTTCCGCGAATTGTTCCAGCGCAAGGGCGTGGCGGAGCGGAGTTCATGATGGTGGAGTTGGCATGACGGGCGCTTTGGCACCGGCCCCGCTGTTCACGGGGAGCGATTGGGACTTTTCGCTCATCAACCGCATCCATGATACGATCGAGCCGATCGCGCTCAAGGAAATGAAGCTGGATATCTATCCCAACCAGATAGAAATCATCAGCGCGGAACAGATGCTGGACGCCTATTCCTCCATAGGCATGCCGCTTTTTTACAAGCATTGGTCCTTCGGCAAGCAGTTCGTGACCAATGAAATGATGTACCGCAAGGGGCTGCGGGGCTTGGCCTATGAACTGGTCATCAACTCCGATCCCTGCATCAACTATCTGATGCAGGAAAACAGCGCGACCATGCAGACTTTGGTCATCGCGCATGCCGCCTTCGGGCATAATCATTTCTTCAAGAATAATTATGTCTTCAAGCAATGGACCGATGCGGAAGGGATTCTCGACTATCTGGAGTTCGCCAAGCGCTATATCGCGCAATGCGAGGAGCGCTATGGCCAGTTGCCGGTCGAGCGGGTGCTGGATGCCGCCCATGCGCTGATGAACCAAGGCGTGCACCGCTATCCTCGCGTCCGGCCGAGAGACCTCAAGGCCGAGGCAGCGCGGGAAGCGGAGCGTCAGGCCTATCGCGACCGGATTTATGACGATCTGTGGCGCACGGTGCCCACAGGAGCCAAGGCCGACGCGATCCCCAGCGACGCAAGGCGCGCAGCCCTTGGGCTGCCGCAGGAGAATATCCTCTATTTCCTTGAAAAGACCGGCCCCCGGCTGGAAAGCTGGCAGCGGGAAATATTGCGGATCGTGCGGCTGATCGCGCAATATTTCTACCCTCAGCGCCAGACCAAGGCGATGAATGAGGGATGCGCCACCTATACCCATTATCGTATCATGACGACACTGCATGAACGGGGTTGGATCACCGACGGTTCATTCATGGAATTCCTGCAATCCCATACCAATGTCGTCTATCAACCTACTTATGATTCAGGACATTTTGGTGGATTCAATCCTTATGCGCTGGGTTTCGGCATCATGTCGGACATTGAGCGCATCTGCCGCGAGCCGACGGAGGAGGACCGGCAATGGTTCCCGGAAATCGCCGGATCGGGCGACGCGATGGAGGTATTGAAGGATATCTGGGCCAATTATCGCGATGAAAGCTTCGTTTCGCAATTTCTGAGCCCCCATCTGATCCGGCAATGGCGGCTGTTCAAGATTCTCGACCGGCAGGGCGAGTCGGAGTTACGGGTCGACGCCATTCATGATGAGCGCGGTTATCGGCGGATTCGGCGCTCTTTGGCGCGGGAATATGAAATCGGGCGGCAGGAACCGGACATCCAGGTGGTCGATGTCGACCTGGCCGGCGACCGCAAGCTGATCGTGGAGCATGCGGTGCTGGATGGCGTGCAACTGGACGCGGGCGATGCTGCCATGGTCTTGCAAAACCTCGCAAATCTCTGGGGTTACGAAGTGCTGTTGACGGAGGTCGACTCCGAAACGCGCAAGGCGTTGAAGAGCCACAGCGCGCAGCCCACCGCAGGGTGGTTGCGCTAAGCCGGTGCGCGGGGCGGACGGGTGCTGGGCGCAGGCAAGATTCCGTTTCCAATCCGTGTTAGGAACGGCTAAGTTGACCGCCGGTTTTTCGTGGGCGAAGTTTGATCTGTCGCTCTGCCAAGGCGATGGAGAGGATGAGCCCCCGCGACAGGCAGGAGTTCGATTCATGACGAATGCTCTTACATCAGAAGAGTGTCTTGACCGGGCAAGGATGCATGAACAACTGGCGGCGACGACCGCCGATGCCTCGGCGCGCATGATGCATCAGGCCATGGCCGCTGAATTTCGCCGCCGGGCCGAAATGGCGGTCGACGGCGTGCGCCAGGTAGCCAGCAGGCCCATCATCGAATTGATGCCCAACGTCGCTTGATGGCTTCAGGGCCGTTGGGCTCGATCGCGCTTGCGTAAAAGATAGATATCCATGATCCAGCCCTGTTCCTTGCGGAGCATGGCGCGGCGTTGGATGATATCTGGTCCGGTCATGGCCAGCGGGCCATGTGCCAGCGTCTCTTGCGGCATGCCCAGATAGGCGCCCCACCATATGTCGATGCCTTCGGCCGCCAAGGTCTGGAAGGCGCAATCGCCGTCCAGCATGACGACAAGGCTGTCGGCACCGTCCGGCCAGCCCTGTTCGCGAAGGCGGCGGCCGGTGGTGATCAGCACGGGCTCTGCCAGATCGTTGAGGCAGATGCCGTGGGCGGCGGTCAACGCCTGGATGCTCGTGATGCCGGGGGTGACGCGGACCCTGACGTTCGGCAGGCGCGCGGCGATGCGAAGGCTGCTGTCGTAAAGCGATGGATCGCCCCAGACCAGCAGCGCAAGCGTGCCGCCGTCGGGAAGGTATCGGGCGATCTGCTCCATCCAGAGCGCGGCGATAGCGTCGTGCCAGTCGAGGACGGCGTCGACATAATCCTGTCGGTCAGCGCGCCGGGGCATATCGAATTCCACGATCCTGACCGGATTGGTCAGCAATTCGGCACAGATCGTCCGGCGCAGGTCGATGAGGTCGGATTTCTCCTCGCCCTTGCGGGGCAGCAGGATGAGGTCGGCCGCGTTCATCGCCTTCACCGCCGCGAAAGTCAGATGGTCGGGATTGCCCGTGCCGATGCCGATGAGGTGGAGGGTGATCATGTCAGGCTTCCGATGCGGGGGCGATGAGGTGGAAGAAACTGCCCGTAACGAGGCCGCGATGCGATCCGCTGGATGCGACGGTGTTACCCTCCGCATCCGTCACGCGCGCCAGCGGGCTGTCGGGCTGCTCGACGATGGTGGAATAGTGAAATTCATGGCCGTTCAGCATCGCATCGGTGGGCATGCCGCCCATAGGCGCGAGCAGGCGTGCCCGGCGATAGCCCAGATGCAGGCGCCGCTCCGCAAAGCTGGTGACCAGGCCGAGCAGGCCCGCCATGGCGTGCGCCTGGCCCTGTGCATCGATCAGCGCTTGGCCCAAGACCATATAGCCGCCGCATTCGCCATGGACGGGCCGGTCTTGCGCATGGCGGCGCAGGCCGGACAGGAAATGGTGCGCATGGGCGATGCGGGCGGCGTGCAGTTCAGGATAGCCGCCGGGGAGCCAGATGGCGTCGGCATCGGCGGCGGGCGCTTCGTCGGCCAGAGGGGAAAAGGGCAGGATTTCCGCCCCCGCGCTTCGCCAGTCCGACAGGAGGTGCGCGTAGGTGAAGGAAAAGGCCTCGTCCTGGGCGATGGCGATGCGTTGGCCGGGGGGCATCGACCGGACTGCGCGACGGTCTTGTATCGCCGGACAGGCAGCCTCGCGGATCGCGTTCAGGTCCACATGAGCGGCGACGATGTCGGCCATGCGATCGATGATCCGGTCGAGATCGGTCTGTTCGCTGGCCTGGACCAGTCCGAGATGCCGTTCCGGCAAGCCGAGTTCGGCGGAGCGTGGGATGGCCCCGAGGACGACTATGCCTGCCTGCGCCATTGCTGCGCGGATCAGCCTTTCATGGCGCTCGCTGGCGACATGGTTGAGGATCACGCCTGCCATGGCGATATCGGAACGCAGGCTCCGGAAGCCGCTGGCGATGGCGGCGGCGGACTGGCTCTGGCCCGACACGTCCATGACGAGAACGACCGGCCAGCCGAGCAGGGCGGCGATGTCGGCGCTGGAGCCCGTGCCGGCTTCTCCGCTGGCGGGCGCTCCGTCGAACAGGCCCATCACGCCTTCCGCCAGGATAAGATCGGCATCCGGCCCGGCCGCGATGGCGGCGATCCGCGTGCGGGACATCGCCCAGCTATCGAGGTTGAAGGACGGGCAACGGGCGGCGGCCTGCTGAAAGGCGGGGTCGATATAGTCGGGGCCGGACTTGAACGGCTGAACCCTGAGCCCCATGCGAGTGAAGGCGCGCAGCAGGCCGAGCGTGACGGTCGTCTTGCCCGATCCGGATCGAGGTGCGGCTATGAGCAGGCCGGGCGTCATGGCTTGTCGATGAAGACGGAATCGGCGCTGGCCGGACGGAACCGGCGGTCATAGCCGGGCGCGTAGAGGCTGCTTTCGATGAAATCCCCGTTACCCAGTACCGGGCCGACCAGAATGATGGCGGTGCGTTCGGGGCCATCGGCGGCGGCTTGCGCGATGGTGGCGAGCGTGGCGTGGACGATCCTCTGGTCGGGCCAGCTTGCGCGCCAGACCACGGCCACGGGGCATTCGGCGCCATAAAGAGGCATCAGGTCGCTCACCACCTGAGCGAGATTGTGGATCGAAAGGTGGATGGCGAGCGTGGCGCCGGTCGCGCCGAAGGCGGCAAGGCTTTCGCCGGGCGGCATGGCGCTGGCGCGACCGGGGGTACGGGTGAGGATGAGGGATTGGCTGAGTTCGGGCAGGGTCAGCTCAGCACCGATCGCGGCGGCGGCGGCGGCGAAGGACGGGACGCCGGGCGTGATGCTGGTGGGGATGCCGAGTGCTTTCAGGCGCCGGAGCTGCTCCCCCATGGCCGACCAGACCGACAGGTCGCCGGAATGGAGGCGGGCGATGTCCTGCCCTACTTCATCGGCCTCAGCCATGATGGCGATGATTTCGTCCAGGGTGAGTGGCGCGCTGTTCACGATCCGCGCACCCGGCGGGCAGTGATCGAGCAAGGCGGCGGGCACCAGCGATCCGGCGTAGAGGCAGACAGGGCAGCTCGCGATCAGGTCGCGCCCGCGCAGGGTGATGAGGTCGGGCGCGCCGGGGCCTGCGCCGATGAAATGGACGGTCATGGGAGGAGGCTTTCGGCAAGGGCGCAGCTCGCCCGGCGGTCGGGCGAGAAGGCGCGGGGGGCAAGAAGGCGCGCATTGGGGGCGAGGGCGGCGAGAGCGGCGGCTTCGGCCACGCTGCCGGTGCCATAAGCGGCGATGCTGGCGGGAGATCGCGTGAGCGTCCGTTGATTGGCCAGACGGTCCGCTGTGATGGCGATGAGGGGGAGGGACAGCTTGTGCGCCAATGGGGCGAGCTGGTCGGCTTTGCGATCCAGCGTGGCGAGCGCATCCACGGTAATCTTGGCGCCCGTCGCCTCTTCCAGCGCGGCTTCCAGTGAGGCGAGGGAGGCGCTGGTCCGGAAGCCGAAGCCGGCGACGATCATAGCGTGACGCTCCACTGCACCAGCGGATAGGCGGAACGCCAGCCGCGACGGGTGCCGAGGGGCGCTGCCTGCGCGAGTTCGATGCGGAGCAGCTCGCCGCCCTTGGCGGCATGCCATTGGGCGAGCAGCGTTTCGGATTCCAATGTAACGGCGTTGGCGACGAGGCGCGTGGGTCCGCCGGGCAGGGCGAACAGCGTTTCAAGCAGAGCTTGGCTGAGACCCCCACCGATGAAGACGGCGTCGGGGCGGGACCGGCCGCCCAGAATGTCCGGGGCTCTGCCTTCGATGACGGTCAGGCGGTCCACCCCCAATGCCAGGGCATTGGCGCGGGCGCGTTCGGCGCGTTCGGGATCGGCTTCGAAAGCGACCGCATTCGTCAAGGAATGGACGAGCAGCCATTCTATGGCGATCGAGCCGGACCCTGCCCCTATGTCCCAAAGCGTTTCACTGGGGCGGGGCGCCAGCGCGGACAGGGTCAGGGCGCGGGCGGGGCGCTTGGTGATCTGGCCGTCATGGTCGAACCAGTCGTCGGGGATACCGCTGGAGCGGGGGAGTGTCCGGCCTTCGCCCGTCATCGACAGGCCGACCGCGACGGGATGGGCGATGTCGGCAAAGTTCAGCGTTTCCGCCGTGCTTTGGCGGATGCGCTCGCGCGGGCCGCCCAGCGCTTCCAGCACATGGATCGTCGAGGTGCCGAATCCTTGCTCTTTCAGCCAGGCAGCCAGTTCACTCACCGCCGGGCCGTCGCGCAGCAGCAGGATGGCGCGGCGGCCCGGCACGAGGCTTGGGCGCAGCCGTGTCAGCGGCGCGGCATGGAGACCGTGGCATTCCGTATCCTGAAGCGGCCAGCCGAGTCGGGCGGCGGCGAGGGCAAAGGTGGACGGTGCGGGGTGGGCCGTCCATTCCTGCCGCTCCAGATGCCGCGTGACGCTGGCGCCCGCGCCGAACCAGAAGGGATCGCCCGAGGCCAGCATGACGGTGGGTTTGCCACGCCGGGCCAGCAACGCCCGAACGCCCTCTTCGAACGGGACTGGCCAGCTCAGGGTTTCCGCCTTAAAGGCAGGCAGCAGCGCGAGGTGGCGCGGCGCTCCCATGATGAGCGCGGCGTCCTCCAGCGCGTCGCGGGCGGCGGACGACAGGCCATCCAGGCCGTCTTCCCCGATCCCGACGATCGTCAGCCATGGACCGTCAGGCCAGTGACCTTCAGGAGCTTCGGGCATTTCCAATATCCTCATATTGGGCGGGACGACCGAGGCCAGCGCACTCGCTACGGCACTGGCCGAGCGACGCGCGCCCGCTGTGTTGAGCTATGCCGGGCGGACGGACAAGCCACGGGCGCAACCGGTGCCGGTGCGCGTCGGCGGCTTTGGCGGCATCGCGGGGCTGGTTCGCCATTTGCGGGACGAGGGCATCACCCATCTGGTCGATGCGACCCATCCCTTCGCCGCGACGATGAGCGAGCATGCCGTGACGGCTGCGCGAGAGGCCGGAGTGGAGCATATCATGCTGACCAGACCGCCCTGGGTTGCGGCGGAGGGGGATCGCTGGACGCATGTACCGGACATTGCCGGAGCCGTGGCGACGCTGAACGGCCCCGCCCGGAATGTGATGCTGGCGTTGGGACGAATGCATGTCGACGCTTTCGCCGTACAGCCGCAGCATCATTATCTGTTGCGCTTTGTCGACAAGCCGGAACACCCACCGGGACTGCCGCGTCATAGTCTGATCGTCGACCGGGGGCCTTTCACCACCTATGGAGACATAAGGTTGATGCGCGATCATGGCATCGACTTCGTCGTTTCGAAAAATGCGGGGGGCAGCGGCGCGCAAGCGAAGCTGATCGCGGCTCGGTCGCTGGGGCTGCCGGTCGTGATGATCGACCGCCCCCCCTGTCCCGCCGCGCGGGTGACGCATGAGGTCGTCGGGGTGCTGGAATGGCTGGGTCATGCGGCAGAGCGCGGGGTGTAGAGGATGGGCTGGCCGGGCCGCTCGATCAGGCGGGTGCGGCTGGACCCGACGATGACGATGGTGCGCATGTCGGCCATGTCCGGGGTGGCCCGGCTCAAGGGGACGATATGCAGGCTCTCTTCCGGCGTCGAGACGGCGCGGGCGAACAGGATGAGGCGATCCCCGCCGCATTCCTCGCGCAAGACATTCAATGCGCGTCCGAAGCCTTCAGGGCGAGACCTGGAGCGCGGATTGTAGAAGGCCATGGCGAAATCGGCCTGTACAGCGAGGCGCAGGCGGCGCTCGATCAGCGGCCAGGGCTTCAGATTGTCGGACAGGTTGATGGCGCAGAAATCATGGCCGAGCGGCGCGCCCGCCTTCGCGGCGGCGGCGAGCATGGCGGTGATGCCGGGGAGAACGCGGATGTCGAGCGTGCGCCATTCCTTCGGGCCTGCTTCGAGCGCCTCGAACAGGGCGGAGGCCATGGCGAAGACGCCGGGATCGCCAGAGGACACGATCGCAACCCGCTTCCCTTGCGCGGCGAGGGTCAATGCGTGGGTGGCGCGATCCAGTTCGACGCGGTTGTCCGTGGCATGGAGCGTCAGGCCGGGACGTTCCGCAATGCGGGCGACATAGGGGATATAGCCGATAACGTCGGTCGCCTCCGCCAGTGCATCCGATACCTCCGGCGTGATAAGCGCGTCCGCTCCTGGGCCGAGGCCTGCTATAGCGATCCAGCCCGTCATGGACGGCGGCCCTGCCCGTGGATCAGCAGGATCGAGAAATAGGCGGTGACGTCGGTTGCCTCCGCCAAAGGCGTGATCCGCTGATCGGCCATGGTCGCATATTCCACCAGCCAGGCGCAGCCCTGCTTGCCGGCCGCTTCGACGGCGCGGCGGAGCTTGGGGAGGTTGCGGCCGATCTTCATGACGACCAGCGCATTGGTGTCATGGATGCGGCGGGCCAGTTCCTCTTCGGGCAAGGTAGCCATCAGCACCGTCGTCACATCGTCGCCCCAACTGATCGGTATGCCGCTGGCGGTCCAGGCGCCGGACATGCCGGTGATGCCGGGGACGATCTTTACCGGCGCCGAGAGACGGCTGTGCAGGTGCATGAAGCTGCCGTAGAAAAAGGGATCGCCTTCGCAGAGGACCACCACATCCTCGCCAGTGGCGGAAAGCCCGTCCAGATGGGCGGTGCAATCGGCATAGAAGCCGGACAGGACTTCATTATATCGCGGGTCGGACAGCGGGATTTCCGTCGTCACCGGATATTCCATCGGATATTCGATGGCGTCAGGACGCAACATGCCCTCCACGATCCGGCGGGCATGGCCGGATTTTCCCCTTTTGCGGAAATAGGCGACGTGGCTGGCTTCGCGGATCAGGCGGTCGGCGCGGACGCTCATCAGGTCCTGCGCGCCGGGGCCCAGGCCTACGCCATGGATGATGCCGTTGGTCATTCTGCCGGGCTCGCTATCGCATTGATCGCCGCGACTGTGATGGCGCTGCCGCCCAGACGGCCCTCCACGATGCAGCAGGGGACGGGCTGGCTCTGCCAGAGCGCTTCCTTGGACTCCGCCGCGCCGACGAAGCCGACCGGGCAACCGATGATCGCGGCGGGGCGGGGACAGGCGGGATCTTCCAGCATATTGAGCAGATGGAAAAGTGCCGTGGGCGCATTGCCGATGGCGACCAGCGCTCCCCCCAGATGTGGACGCCAGAGTTCGAGCGCAGCCGCCGAACGGGTGTTCGACATTTGCGCCGCCAGCGTTGGAACCTGCGGATCGTTCAGCGTGCAAAGGATTGGGTTTTGGGCAGGCAGACGCCTTGTGGTGACGCCTTCGGACACCATGCGCGCATCGCAAAGGATCGGGGCCCCTGCCTCCAGCGCAGCGATGGCGGTCCGGGCGAAGGTGGAGGAAAAGCGGATGTGGGAAGCCAGGCCGACCAGCCCCGCCGCGTGGATCATGCGGACCGCGATGCGTTCCTCCTCCGTCGAGAAGCGAGCGAGATCGGCCTCGGCACGGATGGTGCGGAAGGATTGCCGGTAGATGGCGGCGCCATCGGTTTCGTAGATATGGGGCATTAGTGGCTTCCGAAGAGGGCGAGAATCTGGTCGGGGGCAAGACTGGCCTGGTCGGGCGGCGATCCGGCGCGGGCCTTGCGGGAAAGGTCGAAGCGGCCCCGATTGCCGGTGAGGACGATGTCGGCGGGCCTTGGACGCGCGCAGCCCTTGGCGCAGCCGGAAACATGCAGCGAGCCGTCGACAAGGGGTGCAAGCCGGGTGGCGAGGCCGCGGGTCGCGACGCTGGCCTGCGGGCAGGCTGGTGCGCCGGGGCATGCGTCGATGCGGAGCAGCGGATCGGTGAAGGCGTGATCGGGGCTGGCTGTACCGCCTTCGAGAATCAGGCCGCGCCATGGGGTCAGGCGCAGCGCGACAACGCCTTGCTGTCCGGCCAGAGCGGTGAGGCCGTCGGCGTCGAGCCGCCCGAAGGGGATGCCGTGAAAGGGACCGGGAGCCTGGGTGAGAAGCTGCGGAATCGGGCGTGCCGCAGCGGGAGCGACCTTGGGATGTGCTGGCAGCGGAGCTTTGTGCCGCGTCATGCGGCCGGAGGTGGCTCCGTCCGTTGCCAGGAACCAGCGGGTGAGCGCGATCAGATCCTGGACGGCGGTTTCCGCGGTGGTGGGCGTGCCTAAGGCATGCCCTTCGGCGCGGAGCAGCAGGGTGCCGGCTGAGCTGCGTTCGAAGCGGAAATCGGCGGGGACGAGGGTCAGGCAGGGAGCAGGGCCGGTGTCGATGGCAATGCCGATCTTGGGAGGAAGGTCGGGCAGGTCGTCGAGGCGGGCGAGCAGGCTTTGGGCGATGTTTTCCGTGTCGTCTCCGGCGGACCAGTCGGGAGCGAGCAGGAAATTGCGGCGCGCCTCGCGGGCCGGATCAGGATCGGTGAGGCCGAGTGCGACAAGCTGCCCAAGCAGCGCTGGGTGGCTTTGCTCCGTCACGCCCCGGACCTGAAGCGCGGCGCGGTTGGTGAGGTCGATCTGGCCGTTACCGTGGCGGCGGGCGGCATCGCTGAGGCCGATAGCCTGGGCGACGGTCAGGCGGCCGAGCGGAGCGCGCACGCGCACCAGCAGGCCGTCGCCCGCCATCATCGGACGCCATGCCGTCGGACACCAGCCGCGAATGGCGGCGGATGATGCGCTCTGCGCGTCTGGCACCGGACTTCACCTCCCACGTCGCAACGACGACTGGAGGATGCTTCCCCAGCCGCTTATCCGTCGCTCGTGCGGAAAACCGAGCCGCGACCATCCCCTGGGTCATGGCTAGAGCGACCTTTGCGTTCGGCAGGTCTCCTGGCTTGCGGGTCATAGCCTTGGCAGGGGGCCTTCCCGGATTGCTCCAGTGGCTGGCCGTCCCGGGTTGATGGGGGTTGGCCGGTCCTTGCCTTGCTCGCCGCTCACAGTTGCAGGGACAGCCACGGATTAGGGAGTTTCATCCCGCACCGCGTTCCCATTTAAGCCCCTTGCGGGGCACCGACGCGATCGATGGAGCGAACATATGCCCGCTCCGGATGCGGTTCATACGCGCAGAGTGGGGGAAAGGGAAGTGGGGAGAATTTGCTCCCTTACGCGGGCGGGAGGGGAATGGTCAGCGAGTCACGATCGCGGAATGCCAATCGGTGCGATGCTCCCAGCCGCGCCGTTCCAGTTCCGGCGTCGCTTCCTCGCTCACCGGATAGCCGAGGCACAGCAGGCCGAGGCAGCGCCAATTTTCCGGAATCTCCAGCATCGCATCGACTGTGGGACGATCCAGGATCGACACCCATCCCATGCCGATGCCACGCGTGCGGGCGGCCAGCCAGACCGTGTGAATCGCCATCACGCAGCTATAGCGGCGTGCCTCCGGCATGGTGATAGCGCCCAGCTTATGGCCGGTTTCGGTGCCTTCGTCGCAATAGACGGCGAACAGCACCGGCGCCTCGCGCAGACCGTGCAGTTTCAGGCTGCGGTAGAGCCTGTCTTCATCGCCTTCATAAATCTTGCCCGCCTTGATGATCTGGGCGTCGACATGGACGGCGAGATCTTCGCGCAAGGCGGGCGTGGCGATCCGGACGAAGCGCCAGGGTTGCGACAGCCCCACCGAGGGAGCGCTGTGCGCGAGGGCGAGGAGTCGTTCGACCTCATGTTCATCCAGCGGATCGGTCAGAAAATGGCGCACGTCGCGACGCAGGTGCACCAATTCCTCGAAAGCGGCGATGTCGAAGGCAGTGTGTGTCAGAATTCGATTCCTGGCTGAGCCTTCACGCCGCTGCGGAAGGGATGTTTGACAAGGGTCATTTCGGTGACGAGATCGGCCGCCTCGATCAGCGCTTCGGGCGCGTTGCGGCCGGTGATGAGGACGTGTTTCATTTCGCTTCTGGCGGTCACGGCTTCCAGCACCTCTTCGACCGGCAGATAGTCGTAGCGCAGGACGATATTGAGCTCATCGGCAAGGACCATATCATAGGCCGGGTCGGCAATCATGCGTCTGACTTCATCCCATGCTTCACGGGCAAGGGCAATGTCCCGCGTACGGTCCTGCGTGTTCCAGGTAAAGCCTTCACCCATGGACTTGAACTCGACATGGTCGGGAAACGCATCGAACACCGTTTTTTCTCCGGTGGTCATGGCGCCCTTCACGAATTGGACGACGCCCACTTTCCTGCCATGGCCGATGGCGCGGACGACCATGCCCAGAGCTGCCGTCGTCTTGCCCTTGCCCTTGCCGGTGTGGACGATGAGAAGGCCCTTTTCCTGGGTCTTGGTCGCCATGATCTTGTCATGGGCGGCCTGTTTCTTCTTCATCTTTTCGGCATGTTGTTCGGGAGTGCGTTCGATCATTTCTAGGCGTCCTTGAGTTGGGTTAGGAGCATGGCGGCGCTGTTCGACCTGGGTTTCCAAAGCGCGCGGTCGAGCGCTTCGTGGAGGCGGGCGGCGGTTTCGCGCAGGGCTGCCGGATTGGCCTCCGCCATGAAGGCGCGAACCGTCTCGTCCTCAATGAAGGCGGCGTGGACGGCGTCGAAATGATGATCCTTCACCGCATGGGTGGTGGCGGCGAAGGCGAAGAGATAATCGACCGAGGCGGCGATCTCGAACGCGCCCTTGTAGCCGTGGCGCATTATGCCCGCGATCCATTTGGGGTTGGTGACCCGCGCTCTCACGATGCGGCCGATCTCATCCTCCAGCGTGCGGATGACCGGCCGTTCCGGGCGGCTGTGGTCGTTATGATAGCTGAGCGGCTTCTTGCCGGAGAGATGTTCGACGGCGGCGGCTATCCCGCCCTCGAACTGGTAATAATCGTCGCTGTCGAGCAGATCATGTTCGCGATTGTCCTGGTTTTGAATCAAGGCGTCGGCCTGGGTCAGGCGCTCGGCAAAGAGGCTGCGTTCGGATTCGCCTTCCACGCCCCCGCCATAGGCGTAGCTGCCCCAGTCGAGATAGACGTTCGCAAGGTCGGCGCGGTCGTGCCAGATCTTCTCGTCGATCATCGCCTGTAGACCCGCGCCATAGGCTCCGGGCTTCGAGCCGAAGACGCGGCTTCCGGCGCGGCGCTGGGCAGCTTTCTCCGGCGTGCCCTGCGCGATCAGGGCGGCGGTTTCGGCGCGGTGACGGGCAGCAGCGGGATTGTCTTCCTCCGGCTCGTCCAGCGCCATGACGGCGCGGGCGGCGCTGTCCAGCAGGTCGATCTGTTCGGGGAAGGCATCGCGGAAGAAGCCGGAGACGCGGAAAGTGACGTCCACGCGGGGGCGGTTCAGTTCCGCGATCTTCATCACCTCGAACCCGATGACCCTGCCGGAAGCCCAGTCCCAGCGAGGGCGCACTCCCATAAGGGCGAGGGCCTGCGCGATGTCATCCCCGCCGGTGCGCATATTGGCCGTGCCCCAGGCGGAAAGCGCGATGGCGCGGGGATAGTCGCCCTCTCGCTGGAGATAGTCCTGCACGATCAGATCGGCGGAGCGCTGGCCGAGATTCCAGGCAGCGATCGTGGGCACGGCGCGGGTGTCGATCGAGTAGAAATTGCGGCCGGTGGGGAGGACGTCCGGGCGGCCTCTCGTCGGCGCGCCGGAAGGACCGGGAAGGACGAAATTGCCGTTGAGGGCTTGGAGGAGGGCCGTCTTTTCAGCATCGCCGCAGGCGGTGACGCGGGGGGCGAGGTCGGTTTCGATAGCGTTCAGGACAGCGGCGCTTTGCGGGCCGGGAGCTGGATCGCCGCTGTCGAGCAGATGGATGGCGTAGAGTTCGAGGCGCTCCACCGTGTCGCCGGTGGTGCGCCATGGGGCTTGGGTCAAGCCTTGGAGCGGTTCCGGGCGGGGACCGGTCCAGGGGGTGCCCATAATGCAATCGAGCGGGTCGAAATTCAGGGCCAGGTCAGCGGCAAGCGCGCGCAGGAGGGATTGCTGGCTTTCATGATCCATGCCTCTGGGACAGCGGGCAAGGGCTATGAGCAGATCACGGCGGAGGTGACCTTCAGGGCTTTGGGTAAAAATATGCAGGCCATCACGGATCTGCATTTCCTTGAGGTCGCACAGATAGTTATCGATCGCAGCTAAAGCATCTTCTCCACTGCCTTGAGCGACTGCATCCTTATCCAACCCCTGAGAAGCGGCGAGCGCGAGTATGTCCTTGCGCAGCGTTTCCAAACGGCGCGGGTCCATGCCGGCGGCGAGATAATATTCGTCGACCAACGCCTCCAGTTCCTTGAGCGGACCATAGGTTTCGGCCCGGGTAAGGGGTGGCGTCAGATGGTCGATGATGCAGGCGCCGATGCGGCGTTTGGCCTGCGTGCCTTCGCCGGGATCGTTGACGATGAAGGGGTAGATTTGCGGGATCGGCCCGGCGCAGATTTCGGGGAAGCAGTTTTCGGATAGCGCGATGGCCTTGCCGGGGAGCCATTCGAGATTGCCGTGCTTGCCGACATGAACGACGGCATGGGCGCTAAATTCCTGCGCCAGCCAGATGTGGAAAGCGAGATAGGCGTGCGGCGGCGGCAGGGCCGGGTCGTGATAGCTGGCCTTGGGATCGATATGATAGCCGCGCGATGGCTGGACCGCGACGGCGATGTTGCCGAAGCGGTGGACCGGGAGCCGGAAGGCGCCCTCCTGGAAGAAGGGGTCGGCTTCGGGCATGCCCCAACGGGTCTGAATGGCTTCGCGAGCGGCTTCGGGCAGGACGGCGAAGGCGGATTGATATGCGTCGAGGAGGAGCGAGACTTCGGCGGGACGATCGGGGGAGGCGTTCGTGATGCCTCCCGTCATGAGGCGCATCAGGGTGGCCCCATCGGCGGGAGCGTCATGGGTGGTGTAGCCGGATTCCCGCAGCGCGTTCAGGATAGCGGTGGCACTGGCCGGCGTGTCGAGACCGACGCCATTGCCGATGCGGCCATCCTTGTTGGGATAGTTGGCGAGTACCAGTGCAACGCGGCGATCTGCAATGAGGGATTTACGAAGTTTTGCCCAATTAACAGTGAGTTGAGAAACGAATCTAACACGATTTTCCAATATGCGGGGCACGATGATGCTGCATTCCGTGCGCTCGTCGAAGCGGGCAGCAGCCTTGAAGGCGACGGCGCGGGTGAAGAGGCGGCCATCCACTTCGGGAAGCGCGATATGCATGGCGAGGTCGCGGGGGCCAAGGCCACGAGCGCTCGCTTCCCAGGCGCCTTGTTCGGCGCTGGCGAAGATGGTTTGCAGGATCGGGCAGTCCGCCTGCTCCAGGATCGAGCGCGTGCGTGGTTCTCCCGGCGCGCTCGCGGCAAAGGCGGTGGCGTTGAGGATGACGTCAGGCGCGGTCCCTTCCATCAGGCCTTGCAGGAAATCCTTGGCGAAGGGTTCGCGCAGGGCGCGAACATGGACGGGGAGGACGTTGAGGCCTGCTGCTTCGAGACCTGCGATCATCGCGTCGACGGCTTCGAGTGTGCCCGCAATCAGCAGGGCGCGGTAGAAGACGAAGAGCGCTGTCGGTTGGCCTGCGGCCCAGCGGGCCTTGACCTGTTCCAATGTCGGACGGTCGGTACAGGGAAGGTAGAGACCGGCGTCGGCTATCGGAATCGGGGCATCGGGCATTCCTGCATCGAAACCCGCGAGACGAGCGGCGGTCTTGAGGAAGGCGATGGCATTGGGAATGCCGCCTTGCCGGAGATAGTCGCGCAGATAGTCGCAGGTTTCTGCGGGCAGGGTTGAGGCGGCGCGCAGTTCCGGATCATCCTCCCGACCATCGGCCAGGGCGGCAAAGGCTATGCCTTTTTCGCGGGCAATATTGGCAATTTCATCAATGCCATAGGGCCAATAGCTCTTACCGCCCAGAAGGATCACGCAGACGAATTTGGCGTGGGCGATCACCTTTTCAACATAGAGATCGACGGAATAGGGATGCTTGAGCTGGAGGAGATTGGCGAGGCGGATTGTTGGGCCTGCCTCGCCCAAGGCTGCGGCGGCGCTGGCGAAGCAGGCGAGTTCGCTGTCCGCCACGGTCAGCAGCACGATGTCGCCCGGCGACTGGCCAAGGTCGATCGCTTCGTCGCCGTTGGAGACGGTGCCGGGCGTGGCGGTCAGCAGGTGCATCAGGCGGGGACCGTCTGCACCTTGAGGGTGGTTTCGATGGCGGCGCAATCCAGGCCCGTCTGGCCGATCACGACAAGGCGGGAGGAGCGTTGCTCGCCTGGCTGCCATTGCCGGTCGTAATGATGCTGGATGCGTGGACCGACGGCCTGGACGACCAGGCGAGCGGGGCGGCCTGCGATGGCGAGGAAACCCTTCACCCGCAACAGGTCGTGGGTGGCGATGGCGTCCGCGAGCGCCGCCAGCAACGGTTCGGGCGTGCCCAGTTCGCCAAGATTGATGATGAAGCTCTCGAAATCATCATGATCATGCTCCTCCTCATTGTCGTGATGGGAGGGGCGGGCATCGATCTGATCTTCCACGCCTGAGTCCAGGCCGAGCAGGACAGCGGGATCGATTTCGCCCTCTGACGTGCGGATGATGCTGACGCCGGGACGGGTTTCCCGCGCCAAATCCCGTTCCAGACCCGCCAGTGTGGCGGCATCGACCAGATCGGTCTTGTTGAGCAGGACGAGGTCGGCGCAGGCAAGCTGATCTTCGAACAATTCCTCGATCGGGCTGTCATGATCAAGTGTCGGGTCTGCGGCGCGGGCGGCGGCAAGCGCGACCTCGTCATGGGCGAAGCGGCCTGCCGCCAGTGCATCGGCGTCGATCAGCGTGATCACCCCATCCACCGTGGCGCGGGTACGGATGTCGGGCCATTGGAAGGCCTTCACCAACGGCTTGGGCAAAGCGAGGCCGGAGGTTTCGATGATGATGTGATCGGGGGGCGTCGGGCGGTCGAGCAGCTTTTGCATGGTCGGCAGGAAATCGTCCGCGACAGTGCAACAGATGCAACCGTTCGCCAGTTCGATAATGTCCTCGTCCGGGCAGGCTTCGTCGCCGCAGCCCTGAACCAGCGCGCCGTCGACGCCGACATCTCCGAACTCGTTGATGATGAGGGCGAGGCGGCGGCCGCCTGCATTTTCGATCAAGTGACGGATCAGCGTCGTCTTGCCCGCGCCGAGGAAGCCGGTGATGACAGTGGCCGGAATTTTTGAGGCGGGAACCTTTTTCATGCGGGATTTCCTTGCGGTTCGAGAGTGACTTCGATCTCGTCGAAGCGTTTCCAGCGGTAGATGGCCCAGCTCGCCAGCCAGCAGGCAGCGAACAGGCCGATGATGAAGAAACCCAGGCTGTTGAAATGTTCGCCAAGGTCGGCGGCAAGTGTCCAGATGCCGCCGGTCAGGCCCAGCTTGTCGCCCAGCAGCGCCGCAGCCTCGATCCCGCCGATGAGCAGCGCGACCAAGGCGGACACCAGCGTGATGGTGATGTTGTAATAGAGCTTGCGGATCGGCTTCACGAAGGCCCATTGATAGGCGCCCATCATCAGCGCGCCGTCCGCCGTGTCGATCAGCGCCATGCCCACCGCGAAGAGCAGCGGGAAAATGAGGACGGTCGATATCGAAAGGCCGCTCGCCGCCTGGCCAGCCGACAGGCCGAGGATCGCGACTTCGGTGGCAGTGTCGAAGCCAAGCCCGAAGAGAAAGCCGAGCGGGGCCATATGCCAGCTCCGCGTTATCAGCCGGAAAAGCGGGCGGAAGATACGGGCCAGAAAACCACGTGAACCAAGCAGGATATCCATATCTTCATCGATATAGAGCCCACCGTTGCGAACATGATTGAAGGTCTTGAGAACCGATCTCAGGATGATCAGGTTCATCGCGGCGATGGTGAAAAGGAAGGTCGCGGAGGCGATTGTTGCAATGGTGCCGCCGATCGCGCCCGCCGCTTCGACACGGCTCAGAGCATTGGCGGCAATGGCGATGGTGACGGCGGCGATCAGAACGATGCCGCTATGACCGATGGCGAACCAGAAGCCGACGGTCAGTGGGCGCTGGCCGTCCTGCATCAATTTACGGGTCACATTGTCGATGGCGGCGATATGGTCGGCATCAACCGCATGGCGCAGGCCCAGGCTCCAGGCCAGCAGCGCTGTGCCCAGCATGACCGTATCGCCCGCGAAGATCGTGAAGGCCCATGCCCATGCGGCCAGATTGGCGGCGATCAGCGCGGCGAACATGGCCGTGGCACGGCGGCGCAGCAGGCCGGCCGATTCCATCGGGCTGGAACGGGCCAGTGCATTCAAAACAGGTCTCATCAGGGCGATCCCCCGTCGGCGTCAGCGAAACCGGACGGGATCTGCCTTCATGCCGGACGGACGCGCTTGCGCCCGGCATGCGGACAGCAGCTCCCGCTGCGTAAAGCGTCGCTCAGACGGAGTACCGTGCCGCGGCCATCCCCTGGACCAAGGCAAGAGCGACCAGACGCAGGCAGGTTTCCTGGCTCACGGGTCTTGGCTCGACGCATGGCCTTCCCAAGCCTCGCAGGATTTAGCGTCCGGCCCAGTGGCTGATTCTCCGGCGGTCCGAAGAATCGATATGCGTCTCGCTCACCGCTTACAGTTGCAGGGACAGCCGCGGATTCATCACCGCATTCCCTATTAAGCCCCTTGGGAGGGCACCGGCGCGATCAGTGAAAGCTGGCCGAGGCTGGCTTTCGCCGGACTGCATAGAGGCTGGCGTGGAGAATTGGAAGGGGGCGACGCGCTATGCCGGCTCAGGCGCCGTTCCGGTCTCCGCCGCCATGCGTTCTTCGAGCAGGGTCTTGAGGAAGGCCTGGCCGGTCGGCGACAAATCCTCATTGTGGATCAGCCAGAGCGAACTCATGACCGGCACGTCGAAAGCACGGTGGATCACATTGTCGACGTGCAGCCGCGCCATGGACTGAGCGATCACAGTGGGGCCGAAGCCCGCCGCGACCAGTCCAAAAAGGGTCGCGAGGCTGCGGGCCTCATGGGAGATTTTGGGTGCGAAGCCCGCCTTCTCGCACAGGGCGAAGAAATGCTCGGTAAAGCCCGCGCCATTGGGCGCGCCGTACAGCACCAGCGGTTCGTCGGCCAGGTCCGCGATGCTGGGCGGGGCCGACCGCAGCGCCAGCGGATGATCGGTGCGCAGGGCCAGCACCATCTCTTCCGTGAGCAGGCATCGCGACACCATGCCTTCGGGCAGGACCGGCGGCTCGTAGTTGCGCACGATGCCGAGATCGAGCTGTCGACTACCGACGCTTTCGACCTGCTCGTCACGGCCCTGTTCGCGCAGGATCAGCTCGACATTGGGATAGGTTTGGCGGAAGCGGTAGAGCGCGCGCGCCACAGGGGGCACGAAGGGGCCGGACGTGGTGAAGGCAAGGCCAAGATGACCGATCTCGGCCCGCTGCGCCATGCGGGCGATCTGGGCGGCGCGTTCGGCCTGGGCGAGGGTCTGGCGGGCCTCCGGCTCGAACAGCCGGCCCGCTTCGGTCAGGCGTACACGGCGGCTGGTGCGGTCGAACAGGCGGACGCCAAGCTCATCTTCCAGAGCGCGGATCTGCTGGCTGAGCGGCGGCTGTGATATGCCAAGGCGCAGCGCGGCGCGGCCGAAATGCATCTCTTCAGCGACGCAGAGAAAATAACGCAGATGGCGCAGGTCCATAAGATCATGTCGTTCAAGCTATCGATCATGCCATATTATATATTAGACGCAGAATGTCCAAGGGCGCATGGGCAAGTTCGAATGTGGCGGTGTCTCCATAGTCCTTCGGTGGATGTGCGCGGGTTATGCCCCCTCATTGCCGCAGCACTCTGCTCAAGGCCGGAGACGCCGTCGCATTCTAGAGTATTTTCAAGTTGACCTTTAATGGTCAACGGCTCCGAAAATGCTGCAACCAAAAGGAGCGCATTTCCTGGCGCGCTTCGTCTCTAGTCCCAGGCGGCGAAAGAGGCGGCCTGGAGGGTCTGAAGCGGTCCCTGTTGCTGCGAAGGCGGGAACTGAGTTCACACATGAGAACTGGGCTCCTGCCTTTCGCAGGAGCACGCTACTTTTCAGTTTCGGCGGATGATCAATGCACCTCCGCCTTCATCCGTTCGACCAGCTTTTCGATCTCCCAGGGTTCCAGCACCCAGGTTCGCGTCTTGCGGCCTTCGCGGTGGACGGGCTGGGTGAGGAGGATGCGCGCCTGTTCCTTCGCATGGGGCTTGAAGATCGCGAAATGCTGGGCGCAATCGCGGATCGTGCCGATGAGCGGCGCCTTGCCGTCAAGGTCGATCATGGTGGCGGGCTGGTCCCAGGGGATATTGAGCATGACGTCTTCCCGTTATTGAAATTCAACGGCCCGGTTCGCGGATGATGCAGCGGAAGCCGATATGGCTGGTGGAACTGTCCACCGCCTGCGGGTGGCGGGCGGCGGGGCGGTAGCGCTGGCAATAGCTGGGCGCGCAGAGATGGGAACCGCCCTTCAGCACTTTTCTTGGGATCGGCACATGCGGACTGACGGGATCAAGGCTTTCCCGCCTCGTGCCGCCGCGTGGGTTGGAGGGGACGCAGCAGCTTCCCTTCGCCTTGCGCTCGACCCTGGGCTGGGCATACCAATCGGTCGTCCATTCCCAGACATTGCCGATCATGTCGAACAGGCCATAGCCATTGGGCGCATAGGTTCGCACCGGCGAGGTTCGCTCATAGCCATCCTCCAGCAAATTGCTGTAGGGGAACAGGCCCTGCCAATAATTGGCGAGCATGGCCCCTCCCGGCGCCAGTTCATCGCCCCAGGCATAGTCCGCGCCATCAAGCCCGCCGCGCGCCGCAAACTCCCACTCCGCTTCGGTCGGCAGCGCCTTGCCCGCCCATTTGGCATAGGCCTCCGCATCCTGAAACACGACATGGACAACCGGATGGTCCCATAGCTCGTCCAGATGGCTGTCGGGGCCATGGGGATGGCGCCAGTCCGTGCCGAAGCTGAAATGCCACCATTGGCTGAAATCGCTGAGGTCGACGGGCGTCGCCGTGCGCTGGAACAGCAGCGAACCGGCCCGCGCCATTTCGGGGGGCATGCCGGGATAATCTTTGGGGTCGGGCGCAATCTCAGCAAAAGTGCGGTAGCCGGTCGCCTCGACAAACTCCGCGAACTGGCGGTTGGTGACAGGCGTTTCGTCGATCCAGAAGCTGTCCACGCGGACTTGCCGCAACGGGGCTTCCTCCGGATAGAAGCGGTCGGAGCCCATGGTGAAGGCGCCGCCTTCGACGAAGCGCATCTCTTGCGCGATGGCATTCCCAGTCTCGATCACCGGGCGAGCATAGCGACGGATCGGCCCGGTGTATCGCCCAAAAAGCCGGTGTATCGCCCAAAAATAAGAACGCCGGAAGCGGTTTGGCTTCCGGCGTCCTGTCGGATTGGGCTTTAGAAGTCCTTGCGGACGGTCACGCCGATCTTGCGCGGCGTACCGATATTATAGCCGAGCCGTCCCCGCCCGCCGCGCTCGCGGTCCAGCGAGTAGAGCGCATTTTCGTCGAACAGATTGTTGACGTAGAGTGTGACCGACAGGCCGCTGTCCCAGCTCACGCCCGTCGACAGGTTGACCAGATTATAGGCGCCAAGCTTGTAGGAGCCGAAGTTGAACGCGCCGGTGCCATAAGCGCCCGTGGCCGGGTCATAATAGATGGAGTTGGTAAAACTGCCCTTGCCCGGCTCCTGATCGTCCAGTTGGGTATAGCGGTTGCCCACATGCTGGAAGCTGGCGGTGAAGGACCAGTCGGTCTCCGCCGCGATCTCCATCGTATAGGTCGCTGCCGCCGCCATCTGGAACTTCGGCACGGTGGGCAGGCGGTTGCCCTTGCGGATGCCCGCGATGATCGCGCCGCCTCCGTCGGTGACGTTGCTGTCGATCTTCGAGTCGATATAGCTGCCGCTCAATGACAGATCGAGGTTCGGGGAGACGCGGGCGCTCAGTTCCGCTTCCAGGCCCGCCGTATGCGCCTTCGGCACGTTGAAGAGGATGCGCGATGAACAGCTTCCCGCATCCGCCGTGACCTGAAGATTCTTGATGTCGTTGTAGAAGGCCGCCGCGTTGAAGGTGATGCCGCTGCCCGACGCCTTCACCCCGGCTTCATAGTTCCACAGCGTTTCGTCCTCGAAGGTCGGACGGTTGCCATAGGTCGCCGCGTCCGGCCCGGTCGCGCCGCCGTTGCAGAGCGGCAGGTTCAGCGGATCGTTGACGCCGCCCAGGCGGAAGCCCTTGGACGCCTGAACGTTGAAGGTCAGATCGCGATTGGCCTCATAGCTGGCGATGAAGCGGGGGGAGAAGCCGGTCGATCCGGTCTTGTCGCCCACGCGGTTGTCGCCATTGGGGAAGACGCCGCCGGTCTTGAAATCGCGCTCTTCCTTGAAGTCGTAATAGCGGCCGCCGGCTGTCAGCTTGAACTGGCCAAGCTTGTAGCTCGCCTCGCCAAAGGCGGCATATTGCTTGATGATATAGGGAATGTCGGCATTGTAGGGCGAGTTGAGCGGGAAGCCATTGGCCGCCCCTGCCGATGCGCCCGGTCCGAATGGCGCCGGCGCCGCGTCGATGAAGGCGTCATAGCCAGGAGTTGGCAGCCGTTGCTCATAGTTGCGGTCGACATGGCTGTAGAAACCACCGAACACCCATTGGAACGGCCCCGCGCCGGTCGAGGCGAGGCGCAATTCCTGCGTCCATTGCTTGAGCTTGGTCGTATCGCGCAAGTTCGATGGCAGATTGGCGATGGCGGGGTTGACGCCGAAGGTCATGACAAAAGGCGTCACCGAAACCGATCCGGTCAGCGCCGAAGCGTCGCGGCTGACCAGAATGTTGCGGTGGATATAGGTGGTGATGGAGGTCAGCGCGACGTCGGACCCGATATCGATGTTGGCCGTGAAGTCCGCCAGCGTGGTCTTGTCGCGGAACTCCTCGCGCAGTTTCAGATATTGGGTGCGTTCGGGCAGAATGTCGAAGGGGCTGATCAGCTCGTTATAATAGAGATGATAGCTGTCCTCCCGGTTAAAGCCGTTGGTGCGGATATCCTGATAGATGATGCGCGGCGTCAGCTTGATGCCCGGCGCCGGTTCCCAGAGCAAGCTGAGCCGTCCGCCATAGCGGCGGCCGTCATTGATGTTCTTGCCAGCGGCCGGGCCGATGGCGTCGATGAACCCGGCATAATGTTCGGCATAGCCAACCGCGCGGATCGCCGCCGTTTCGCCCAGGGGCAGGTTGATCGCACCCTTGCCCGAATAGCCGACATCGCCGCCCTTCAGGACATTGGCGCCTGCTTCCACCGTGCCTTCGGTCTGGCCGAGCTTGGGCTGCTTGGTGATGTAGCGGACGGTGCCGCCCTCGGACCCGGAGCCGAACAGCGTGCCCTGCGGCCCGCGCAGCGTTTCCACGCGGTCAAGGTCGAACAGGTCGAAATCCGGCGTGAACAGCGACATGGAGATGACGGATTCGTCGAGATAGACGCCGACCTGTTCCTTGACGCCCGGCTGGTCGCGGACCACCTGGCCCGCCGACACGCCGCGCACGGACACCTGGCTCTGGCCCGGTCCAAGATTCTGGACGGTCAGGCCCGCGACGCTGCGCGAAACGTCCTCGATCGAGGTGGCGCCCATGCGCTGCATCGCTTCGGCGGTCTGCGCATTGATGGAAAAGGGAACATTCTGGATGGATTCATTGCGTTTGGTCGCAGTGACGATAATTTCGTTGCCAGACCAATCGGACGCGCTGTCGGTTACTTGAGCGGAAACACCAGTAGAGAGGCCCGATAACGCCAAAACAAGGCATGACGCGGACAGGCGCAATACGGAATCGTAGCGGGGAAATCGGTTCATTTCATCCTCCCTGTAGTGAACTTCCTGTTATGTTTATTCGGATAAGCTGACGTTTATCTTGTCTTATCGGTCGGTATTCACTCAAGGCTAATCTAGATCATGTCTTTTGCCCGATGCAATGAAAATTGCGTGCAAGAGATTGAATCTTACTCAACTGTAGCTTCCTTGCCTCACTCGATTGGGGAGCGAAGGCTTCGGGAATCCGTGATCCGCGCCTTTCGCCTTGCGGCGCACCATCGGGCGGCGTTATGACTGCGCCGGGTTATGGCTAAGGGGAAGCTTTGCACGGAAAAATCCGGCAAGCTTTGGGGGATAAGCCTTTGAACGCTTTGGGGAAGTTGGTTTTCAGGCTCGGCGGTTGGGGCGTCTTGAGTCTGTCCGTCGTGGCGCATGCGCAGGGTGTGGATGACCGCCCGCTGCTCAGGGACAGTTTTCGCATCGGCAGCGAGGGCGGCGCCCTGTGTCAGGCGCAGAGCGCGAGCGGAGATCCCACCGCGCGCACCATGTTCGATCGCGCCTGGACGCTGGTATGCCGGGATGCGGCGCGTCCGGTCGGGCAGATCTATGCGTTGCGGCGCGGCTCCGGCGATCAGGATGCCGCTTTGCTGGAACGGTTGGCGGCTTCGCGCAAGACGGCGGTCGAATGCGGCGTGCCGGGGGGCGTCAGCCTGCCCGACATCGGCGCGGCGGTCATGCGCAACTGTACCGGCGCGGTCGGCGCCTATCGCATCCTGACCGTCGAGCGCGGCAAGACGATCTACGTCGCCCAGGGCTATGCGGCTTATGCGAGCGCCCTCGACCTGGGGTTGCGGTCCGTCATGTTGGGGCGAACGGTGCCGGGCAAGGTCGACATCGCGACGGTCGGCACTAACGAGGCGGGCTTTGCGCGGTTGCAGGCCGCGACGCTGGACCCGCAAACCGTGCTGGCCGAGGGCTATCGGCGCAATGCGTCGGGCAATTATGCCGAAGCGGCGGAATTTTTCGACAGCCTGACCGACCGGCTGGCGCGCGATCCGGACGTTGCAAAGCTGACGCCGGCGGAGCGGGCTGGGCGGGCGCATGAATATCTGGTCAATCGTGGCCTGCAGCTCTCCAATCTGGGGCTGTTCGATCAGGCCGATGCGGCTTTTGCCCAGGCACGCGGTATCGCGACCGCCGATCCCGTGCAGCTCCGCCTTCGCCGCAATTTCGAGGCGATGCATCATATCAACCGGCAGGATCTGAGTGGGGCGCTGGAGATACTGGATCGTCCCCTGGGCGGTGACACGGGCGCGGTGACCGGCGAAGACGGCGCGCTATTCCTGCCGCCCGAGGTCGCCGCCGAAATGAGCAGCGCGGCGTCACCGGCCCGCGCTCTGGGCGTGCGGCAGGATACGAGACTTGCCCCTGCCGAGCGGGCGGCGATCATCGACGCGCAGGCGCAGCAGTTGCGGGGAACGATCCTGCGGCTGTCGGGGCAGCCGGGACCGGCGCGGGACATACTGTCGCAGGCGTTGGCGAGCGCGGTCGCGATCCGCGACGGGCGGGTCACGTCGATCACCCGCCTGCGCGCCCAATTGCTGGGCGAGATCGCGCTTACCTATGAAGCGCAGGGCGATTTCGGGCAGGCCGAGCGCAATCTGAATCAGGCGCTGGTGCTGCTGGGCGCGCAATATCCCGAAACGGTGGCGCTGAACGGGGCGCGGGCGCGGCTGGGCGCCTTCCTCGTCCGGCGTGGTCGCAATGAGGACGCGCTGAAAATCTATCGCGGCATCATGGCCTCGACCATGGAAAATCGCGCGACGCTGACCGGGATGGCAAACCAGCTTCAGCCTTATTTCAACCTGTTGGCGCAGGAAATTCCCAATCGACCGGAACTGACGGCCGATCTGTTCGCGGCGTCCCAGATGCTGTTGCGGCCTGGCGCGGCCGACACGCTGGAACAGTTGAGCCGCGAACTGTCCGCCGGCAATGGCGAGGCGGCGCGGCTGTTCCGCCAATCCGTCTCCCTGTCGCGCGACATCGAGCGTGGGCGTATCGCGCTGGCGCAGTTGCGGCAGGCGGCGGAGGGGCAGAAGGCGTTGCTGCCGGACGTCATGCAGGCGCAGGCGGACATCGACCAACTCGCCGCCGACCAGGCGAATACGCTGGCGGCGCTGGCGGCCTATCCGCAATATCGGGCGGTCAGTCCACAGGGGCTGACGCTGGCCGAGATGCAGGCGACGCTGAAACCCGGCGAGGGCTATTATAAGCTCGCGCAGCTTGGCGACGCGCTTTACGCCCTGTGGATCGACGGCGCGGGAGCGACCGGATACCGGCTGACAGCCAGCGCGACCGAGGTGGCACGAAAAGTGGCCGCTCTGCGCGAGACAATCTCCATCGACGTGAACGGCGCGCAGACCACCTATGCGCTGGACGTGCCGGTGGCGCGCAGCCTCTATCTCGAGCTGTTCGGGCCGGTGGAGCAGCGGCTGGCGGCGGTGCGGCATCTGATCTTCGAACCTGATGGCGCGATGCTGCAACTGCCGGTCAATCTGCTGATCGCGGGTCAGGCGGGCGTCGATGCCTATGAGGCGCGCGTGGCCAAGGGTGGCGACGAGTTCGATTTTCGCGGCATCGACTGGCTGGGCCGCGACCATCCGGTGAGCACCGCCTTGTCGGCGCGAGCCTTCCGCGATGCGCGGGCGGCGGCGCCCTCCGGCGCGGTGCAGAGCTATATCGGCTTTGGCGACAATGCGCCGCTTGCCGGGCCGGTGTTGGCCGCCTCCACCCGCGGAACCCTGGCCAATGGGGCGGTGGATGATTGCGGCTGGTCGCCCTTGCAATGGAACCGGCCGATTCCGGCGACCGAATTGCGGGAGGCGGCGCAGGCCATTGGCGGGCAGGGCAGCGAACTCATCACAGGCGCCGCCTTTACCGACGAAGCGGTGATGGCGAGGGGTGATCTCGACAAATTCCGCATCCTGCATTTCGCGACCCATGGTCTGGTGACGCCGCCGCATCCGGGATGCCCGGCGCGGCCTGCTTTGCTGACCAGCTTCGCGCCTGACAGGGCGTCGGACGGGTTGTTGCAGTTCAGCGAGATTTTCGACCTGCGCTTGAATGCCGATCTGGTGGTGCTTTCGGCCTGCGATACGGCGGGCGCAGCGGGTGTGGAAACGACGCGGGCGGCGGGCCTTTCGGGCGGCGGCGGGGCGCTGGACGGACTGGTGCGCGCCTTCATCGGTGCGGGAAGCCGGGCCGTCATCGCCAGCCATTGGCCCGCGCCGGAGGATTATCACGCGACCGAAAGGCTGATGAGCGGTCTGTTCGCGGCTGGGCAGGATCAGCCCGTGGCCGAAGCGCTGCGGGAGGCGCAGGTCAAGCTGATGGACGATGCGGAGACTTCCCATCCCTTCTACTGGTCCGGCTTCGCCATCATTGGTGATGGTGCGCGCCCGCTGATCGCGCGCCGCTGAACGCCATGCCGACGCGGGGCCTGCTGCGCCGCGGTGCGCGTCTGGTGCGGGATACGGGGCGCTGGCGGCTGGCTGCGACCGGCGTGCTGCTGCTGGTGGCGCTGTTCCTGGCGGGGTGGGACTGGAACCGGCCGCTTGGCAGCGGCGCGGCGCGTGAAATCCCGACTGCCGACGCGGAGCGGGGGCTCTATGACTGGCGGGCCGCGACCTTCGCGCCGCGGGTGGGACAGGACCAGCGCATCCTGATGGTGGTCTATGACGACCAGACGTTGATCGCCACGCGCAAGCGGTCGCCGCTGGACCGCGGGCTGCTGGCGCGGGCGCTGCGCAATATCGACGCCATGGGGGCCAAATCTATCGGCATCGATATATTGTTCGATCAGCCCCAGGATGAGGACGGCGAACTGCTGTCCACCCTCCATGCGATGCGGACGCCGGTCTGGCTGGGTTACGCCAATCTGGGCGACAATCAGGAACAGATCATCTTCGAACAGCAGCAATTTCTCGACCGTTTCATGAAGGAGGCGCGGACGGACAGGGTGCGTCCGGCAAGCATCCGGCTGGAAACCGATGCCGACAATGTCGCGCGGAGCTGGCCCGCGCCAACGCCCGGCCAGCCGCCGCTGCTGACGCTGGCGATGCAGCCGTCTCCGTCTTTCAACGGCTATCGCGGGGCGATCCGTTTCCGTCTGCCGCTCCGCCAGGCGGATGGGTCAGAAGAGCCGGTGATCCCCAGTCTCCAGATCGATACGCTGGCCGATCCCGCCATGGCGTCCGCTCTGGCGCCGATGGTGCGCGGGCGGCATGTCCTGATCGGCGGCGATATCGTCGATATCGATCAGTTCGAAACCCCACTGTCGGGGCGGCAGGCGCGATCGACCATGATCGGGCTGGAAGTGCATGCGACGATGCTGGCGCAACTGCTCGATGGAGCGCGGCTGCCTTCGGTGCCCGAAGTGTGGCGCTGGCTGGCAGCCTTGCTGGTGGTCGGCGCGGCGGGGCTCACCAGCCTGGCGGAGTTGCGCTGGTTCGCGCTGGTTCCCGCGCTGGCGGTGCAGGTGGGGGCGATCGCCGGTCTGCCGATCTGGCTGCAGGCGCGGGGCTGGGATAGCAAGGGTTTGCCCGCCGTGGGATGGGTGCTCGGCTGGGTGTTGGCCTTCACCGCCATCGGCGTCGCGGCGCGAGCGGTGACGTCGCAGCAGCGGCGCTTCGCACAGGCGGCGCTGGGCAAATATCTGCCCCGCGACATCGCCGCGCAGATCCTGGCGGAGCCGGAGAAGTTGGCGCTGCATGGCGAAAAACGGCAAATCTTCACCCTGTTCACCGACCTGGAAGGTTTTACCAAGCTCAGCCACGCCATCTCCCCGGAAATGGTGGCGCAATTGCTGAACCGCTATCTCGACATGCTGAGCGATGTGGTGCTGGCCCATGGCGGGACCATCGACAAATTCGTGGGGGATGCGGTGGTGGCCTTTTGGGGCGCGCCGATCGCGCGGCCCGATGACGGGCGCAATGCGGCGCTGGCGGCCTTTGCGATGTGGCAGGCGGGGGAAGCGTTTCGCCGTGACCTGCCGCCCGGCGTGCCGCCGATCGGGCGAACCCGCGTGGGGCTGCATCATGGCGAGGCCATTGTCGGCAATTTCGGCGGTGAGGGGCGCATCCAATATACCGCGCTGGGCGACAGCATGAACACAGCATCGCGGCTGGAGGCGGCGAACAAGGCGCTGGAGACGAGCGTGCTAGCGAGCCGGGAGGCGATGCTGCTGTCCGGGCTGGACTGGTGGCGGCCGATGGGGCGCGTGCGGCTGCGAGGGCGATCCACGCCGGTCGACCTCTTCGAGCCTGCACCCGATTTCCCGGCGGAGGACGCGGCGGCTTTAAGCGAGATATTGGCAGCGTTCGACGGCGAGGATGCCGGTGCGCAAGGTGCGGCACGGGAACGTCTCAAAGAGATGATTAACCATCATCCAGATGATGCGGCGATCGCCAATCTGCTATATCGTTATGAGTATATCGGGGAAGGAGGAACCTATGGTCTGGGTTAAGCTTGCCGCGCGGTGCGCGCTGGCCGGATGGATGGTGGCTGGCTTTGGCGCGCAGGCCTGGGCCGAAACCATGGTGGTCCGTGCGACCGGCCCTTCCGCCGCCACTTACAAACCGGGGAGCAAGTTGGCCGATGGCGGGGCGCTGGTCCTGAAGGCGGGCGACGTGGTGACCCTGCTGGATGCGAAGGGCACGCGGACCTTGCGTGGGCCGGGAAGCTTCAGCGTGGCGGCTTCGGCCAGCGCCGTGCCCGCCAATAGCGTGATGCTGTTCGCCCTGCTGGATACCAAGCGGGTGCGGCGTGCCCGGACCGGGGCGGTACGTGGGAATGTGGGCGAAGCGCCTGCCGCGCCGCCGCGCCGGCCCAATCTCTGGATGGTGGATGTCGCGCAGTCCGGAACGCTATGCGTTGCCGATCCGGCTGCGGTTCGCCTGTGGCGCGCCGATGCGGCCAAGCCTGCGACGGTACGGATCAGTGGCGAGGGCGTCCAGGCTACAGCGAATTTCGGGCCAAACGAATCAGTGGCCGCCTGGCCCTCCGTTGCGCCGGTGCGCGAAGGCGTGACCTATCGCCTGAGCGACGGGGCGCATGCCGTCGATGTCCGCTTTGCGCTGGTCGGCACGGTGTCGCCGGGGCTGGACGGCATGGCATCCAGCCTGTTGGCGCATCAATGCACGGCGCAGCTCGATCTGCTGGTGGAAACGGCGGCGCTGACGGACGGGCCAGCGCGGAATTGATTGTGGCGGCGCCTGTGCGCTGTTAACCGCAGCGGGTCGCGCCGAAGGGAATGACGGGCCAAAAAGGCCTGCATGTCCGAAAAGACAGGGAATGGTGGCCTTGGAATGGGCCGTCTGACGGATTGGGGACGTCTATGGGGGTGAAGGGGCAGGTGCGGGCTTCCGGTTTCGGACGATCGTCGGCTTTGGCGCTGGCGATGCTGATGCCAGTGGCCGCCATGGCGCAGGTCACGCCGCGTGCGCCGACGCGCGAGGAATTGTCGCCCGGCCAGGTGGCGGGCGATGCTGCCCGGCAAAGCAGCCGCCTGACGGTTGTCGGCGGGGTCGAACGCGCGCCGTGCCCGCTTGCCGATCCGCGCTATGCCGGTGTGACGGTCAATTTTGCGGATGTCCGGTTCGACGGGCTGCGCATCGTCGATCCCGCGGTGCTGGAGGATAGCTGGCGCGAGTTCGCGGGGCATGAAGTGCCGATCGCCAGCCTGTGCGAAGTGCGCGACCGGGCAGCGACGGCGCTGCGGCAGATGGGCTATCTGGCCGCTGTGCAGGTGCCGCCTCAGCGTATCGAGAAGGGCGGGACGGTCCGCTTCGATATCTTCATGGCGCGGCTGGTCGCGATCGAGGTGCGGGGCGACGCAGGCAATAGCGAAAGGCTGATCGCCGCCCATATGGAGGCGCTGAAAGGTCAGCCGGTCTTCAATGTGCGCGAGGCGGAACGGCATTTGCTGCTGGCCCGCGACCTGCCGGGCTATGATGTCCGGCTGGCGCTGCGTCCGGCGGGGACGGCGCCCGGCGAAGTGGTGGGCGAAGTGCAGGTGGTGCGCCAGCGGGTCGAGCTGGACGTCAATGTCCAGAATTTCGGCAGCAATGCGGTCGGGCGCTTCGGCGGGCTGGCGCGGGTGCGGTTCAACGACATGACCGGGCTGGGCGACAGCACGGTGTTCAGCATCTTCAACACCGCGCAGCCCAGCGAGCAGACGGTCCTCCAGGTCGGGCACAGCATGGCGTTGGGCAGCGACGGGATGCGGTTGTCGGGCGACCTCACCTATGCGTGGAGCAAGCCGGGGATCGATGGCGTGCCGCTGTCGTCCGAAACGATGATTGCGACGGCGGCGCTCGCCTATCCGCTGGTGCGACGGCAGGTGCATACGCTGCTGGCCACCGGCGGGCTGGATGTCGTCAACCAGGATCTGCGCTTCGGCAGCGGGCCGGTGAAGGAGATGCTGTCGCGGGACCGGCTGCGTGTGCTGTTCCTGAGGCTGGAAGGCGAACTGATCGATCCGGACAGCGTGGTCAGCACCACCGGCTATTCCGGAATAGAGCCGAAATGGCGGCTCGGCGGCGCCGTTGAGGTGCGTCAGGGCATAGACGGGCTGGGCGCGAGCCAGCCATCTGCGCCGATCAGCCAGCCTGGCGGCGATCCGTCAGCCTTTGTCGTCCGGACGAGTGCGCAGGCGGAATATCGGCCAGCGCCGAACGTGACCTTCGCCCTGTCGCCCCGAGCCCAATATAGTCCGGACGTGCTGCTCTCCTATGAGCAGATGAGCGCGGGCAATTACACGGTCGGGCGCGGTTATGATCCGGGCGTACTGACCGGCGACAGCGGCGTCGGCGTCGCGGCGGAGCTGCGTTACGGCAGGATCATGCCGCGTGGACCGGGAGCCTTCGCTTTCCAGCCCTTCATCTTCTTCGACGCGGCATGGATGTGGCACGAAAGCGCCAATTTCGTCGGGCTCGATCCGCAGAAGCTTTATTCGGCGGGCGGCGGCGTGCGCGCGGCCTGGGACAATCATGCCCGGCTTGACCTGACGCTGGCGACGCCGCTGCGCAAGGCCGGTTTCCAGACCGAACGGGGCGGCACGCGGCTGCTCTTCTCGATCACCACGCAGCTTATGCCGTGGAGGCGATAATGATGGACAAGTCCCGCACCCGTTCGACGCCAAACCGCTCCGCCCTGGCCCTGCTGGGCGGTTGCGCCAGCGTGATCGCCCTTGGCTGGAGCATGCCCGCCACCGCGCAGACCGCCTTTCAGGGCAATTATTCGGTGGTGTTGGGGTCGGCATCGATCACGCGGGGGACGACTGACACCATCGCGGTCGACGGCCCGGAAACCGTCATCAACTGGACGCCGAGCGACACCAGCGGAACGGGAACCATCGACTTCCTGCCGACGGGGCGCACCGCGCAATTCACCGTCAATGTCAGCGCGCCGCTGACCGATTATACGGTGCTGAACCGCATCCTGCCGGTCGACGGCAGCGGCCTGCCAGTGTCGCGCATCATTGCTCTCAACGGCACGGTCCAGTCCGACCTGTTCGGCAGCACCGGCGGGAAGGTCTGGTTCTACGCGCCCGGCGGGATCATCGCCGGGCCGACCAGCGTCTTCAATGTCGGATCGCTGGTGCTGACCAGCAATGATATCGACCTGAGCGGCCCTAATGGCGGCAGCCTCTACGGACCCAAGGGCGAAATCCGCTTCCGGGGCGTGGCGGGCAGCGGCGCGGCGGTCGAGGTTCAGGCGGGCGCGCAGATCAATGCGCTGGCGGCGGGCAGCTATGTCGCGCTGGTGGCGCCGCGCGTGGTGCAGGCAGGGACCGTGACGGTCGATGGCTCGACGGCCTATATCGGGGCGGAAGCGGCCGACATCACGATCAACGGCGGGCTGTTCGACATATCGATCACCGCCGGAACGACCGATGCCAATGGCGTGGTGCATAGCGGCACGACGACCGGACCGACATCGACCGGAAGCGGAGATCCGCAGCGCATCTTCATGATCGCGGTGCCGAAGAACAACGCGCTGACCATGCTGCTCTCGGGCAATGTCGGATATACGCCCGCAGGGACAGCGACGCCTGACGGGAGCGCGATCATACTCTCGGCGGGCTATGATGTCGCGGGCGGGAGTCTCGTCCCGACGCGCAACACCACGGCAAGCGCGGACGCCGGTTTCAACGTGGGATCGGGCGACTGGCAGAACGACCTGACCGGCGCGGCGACCGGCGGCATCGTGGTCCGGCCCACCGCCACCACGCATTTTCTGGGCAATGTCGCGCTCTCCGCAGATCGGAGCATCGCGTTCCAGGCCGACCAGTCGGGCGCGATCACCGCCGACAAGGATGTAAATCTGACCGCCGGGATGGGCGCTGTGGGCGGTCGTATCGACTTGCTGGCTTTTGGCGGCAGCGGGGCAGCGGCATCCAACGGACTGATCGACGTCACCGGCAATCTGACGCTGAGCGCCATCGGCAATGGCGAGGCTGGCGTCAGCGCGCCGCCGCTGATCGGCGCGGACGCCAGCGGCGGCACGATCAACTTGATCGCCACGGGCGGCTCGATCGAGGCGGCGAGCCTGATCGCCAATGCCGCGGGCTATGCCGGTTATGGCAGCGACCGTTCGGGCAATGCGACGGGCGGCGCGATCACCCTGTCGGCGCTGACCGCCGCTGGACCGTCAGGAACAGAAGGGGGGACGCTGCGCTTCGGCAGCACGTCGCTCGACGCTTCGGCGGGCAGCGCCTTTCAGGTTTCGGTGCCCCCTGTCGATGGCGGCAATGCGTTGGGCGGCAGTATCGCGATCACCGGGACATCCGGTGTCGCGATCACGGGCGGGCTTGATCTGGGCGCAGTCAGCGCCAGCGCGCAGGCGACGGCCGGTGTGGCGAGCACCGGCACAGCAGGCAGCGCGACCGGCGGCAATATCGGCGTGACCATATCCAGCGGCACGCATCAATGGGCGAGCCTCTTTGCGGACGTCAGCGCAGCCCCCGGCTACGCGACCGATGGCGGCAGCTATGGCGCGGTGATCCCCGGCGCGACCGGCATCGACATTGATATCGGCGGAACGGGCAAGCTCGACATATTGAGTTCGGTTTCGCTCTATGCTGATTCGCGGGCCTATGGCGGCGGCGCTACGGGCGGCGTCTTGCGGGGCGGGCGGATCAATGTCTCCGCGCATGACGGGGGTAACTTCTCGATCGCGCAGGATCTGTTCGCCAGCGCGGATGCCTACAGCTATCCGGCTTTTGCGGGGACGACCTTCCTCTCGCCCCGAACGGCGGATGTCATTGGCGGGACCATTAGCATCGGCGCGGCGGGTGGAAGCTTCAGCGCGGCCGGGCTTTATGCCAGCGCCAGCGGTTCTGCAGGCGACGCGCCCGGCGTGGCGGGCAGTGGGTCGGGCGGCAGCGTGACGCTGTTCGCCAGCGTATCGGGCGGGCGGCGGGGCAGCTTTTCGCTGACCGATTGCGTCAGCTATCTTTGCCGCGTCTATGCCGATGGCCGGGGTGCTGCGGGCGCTGATGGTTCGAACGGCACGGGCGGCTCAGTCCTGCTCTATGCAAGCGACGCTGATTTTTCGGCGGTGGCCGACCTTTCACTGCATGCCGACGGCACGGGCGGCGGCGCGGCTTCCGACGGGATTGCGGGGCGTGGCGGCGACGGGCTGGGCGGGACCGTGACGGTGGAAAGCCGCCTTGGCGCGGCAGGAACTGGCGACCTCGCATTCGGCAATCTTTTCCTTTCGGCGGAGGGAGGTTCGGCTCCTTCGATCGATGGCATGTTCTTCAATGGCGGCGACGCCGGCAACGGCACGGGCGGCACGGCCAATATCAATATATTCGGCGGCACGCTGACCGCCGGGCTGGTGGATGCGCGCGCGACCGGCTTTGGTGGAGCGGCTGGTGAAAACTGCCTGACCTGCGAAGGTGGCGGGACGACGCCGTTCCAGGCGGGCAGCGGGCAGGGCGGGTCTGCCGGTTTCCTGATTTCGGGCGGGATGGCGACCGTCGGCACGTTGACGCTGGACACGCAGGGGACAGGCGGCGAAGCGGACGGAGCGAACGGTCCCCAATCGGTTGCGGCGCTTGCCGGTGCCGGGTTGGGCGGCAGCGCGTTGCTGGAATCGCGTGGTGGGACGCTGCAACTGGCGACGCTTACCATCGATGCGAGCGGCGCGGGTGGTGCGGGTTATCCGGTCTTTCAGGCGGACGGCGCCGATGGCGGGACGGGCACGGGCGGCAATGCGGCATTGCTGATGACCGCCGGGGGCAGCGGGCAGATCAGCATCGATGGAGACGCCATCGTCCGGGCACTGGGCAAAGGCGGCAATGGGGCGGAAACAGGTTCCGACGGCCCCGGCAATTATCGCGCCGGTTCAGGTGGCGGCGGCACAGGCGGCATAGTGGATGTGACACTGGCCGGGGGCCGGTTGAGCGCGCCTTCGCTGCTGATCTCGGCGGAAGGCATTGGCGGGGCAGGCGGCAATAATGGCAGTGACGGCGCGGGCGGCAATGCCGGCGACGGCACGGGCGGTTCGGCGCGCTTCTCCTATCTGTACGAAGGCCATGCGATCGACGCGATCCTGGTCAAGGCCGATGGACAGGGTGGTCAGGCGGGCCATAGCGGCTTCAGCAGCTTCGACACCAACGGCAATCCGACCTTCTTCTATGGCACGGGCGTTGGCGGGACAGGGGGCCAGGGTTTCGGCGGCAGCGCCTCCATGCTGGTCGATGTCGACCCGGTTTTCGCGAGCCTGACCGTCAGCGCCGATGGCATCGGCAGCATGGGTGGCGGGGGCGGCACCGGCAGCGCGGGCGGTACGGGAACGGGGGGCACGGCGACGCTCAACCTGGCGTTCGGGGCGACGACGGTAAGCGGCGCCTTGCGCGTGACGGCCTCCGGTTTGGGCGGCCTGGGCGGAACGGGCTATGACAATAGCGGCGGACGGGGCGGCGATGCCTTGGGCGGCATCGCGACATTCAGCCTGGCGGGATCGTCGACCGTGCTCGATGCGGGCGATATCGGCGTGCTCGCCGAAGCGCTTGGCGGCGCGGGCGGCCAGAGCGGCCTGCGTAGCGGTGCGGGGCTTGCCGGTGCGGACGGCGGCCATGCGACCGGCGGCACGGCGCTGTTCGACCTCAGCGCAGGCGCGAGCGCGATAACGGGCGCTGCCTTGCGGGTCAGCGGCAATGCAACGGGCGGTGACGGAGCTATTGGTACGGCTGGGCCGATCGGTGGCAATGGCGGTGCGGGCGGCAATGCCGTCGCGGGCTCCGCCACCCTGCGGATCAACGACGCGCATATGGCCTTCAACAGCGGCCTGCCCAAAGCGCCCGGTTACAGCATCACGGCGGTTGGCCAGGGCGGGCTTGGCGCCGATGGCAGCACGGGCAGCAATGCAGGGCTGAGCGGCGGGCTTGGCGGTCGCGGCGGCGACGGCGCGGGCGGGGTCGCGGCGTTCGATGCGATCAATGGAGACTATGTGCTCGGCGGCATCACGCTGCTGGCGGATGGGCTGGGCGGCCTTGTCGGGATAGGCGGAACCGGGCCGGGTGGCGCTTCGGCCGGGGGAGCGATTGGCCTGGGCAGCGGCGACACCGCCAGCTTCGGCAATGGCGACAGCGGGGCGCTGTTGCCGGGTGCACAGCGGCTGATCGACTCGCTCTTCATGAGCGCGAGCGGCGACACCAGCGGGCGCGTCCTCTTTACCGACAGCAGCACGGCGGTTGGCGGCGGCCTGCGCGTCAGCGGATCGATCGCGCTGGCTAGTCTGGGCGTGCCGGTTGGCGGCTTCTCCGGGATTTCCGTCGCGGTGAGCAATGGCGTGCAAATTGGCGGAGGCGCCGACTTCACCAGCGACGGGCCGCTCTCCTTCGCCTTTGCCGGGGCGGGCGGCATATCGGTGACCGGCGCGCTGACGGGCCTGTCGGGCACGCGCATCGACCTCAGCCATAGCGGGCGGCCTGCGGGCACCGACAGCCTGTCCGCCGACAGCATCATGTTCACGACGCCAGGGGATGTCAGCCTGCTCTCCGCAGGTGCGCTGCGGGCGGTGGGCGCCCTCACGATCCTGAGCGCGGGCGGCAATATCAACCTCGCCAGCGGCAGCGCGCTGAATGCGGGCGGCGACGTGCGCCTCTTCGCGCAGGGCAGCCTCAATGGAACGGGCGCTGCCGTGCGGGCGACCGGAACGGCGGCGATCGGCCTGGGTGGAGCGGGCGATATCCTGCTCGGGGATCTGGCGTCGGGCACCTTGCTCGACATGGTCGATGCCAGCGGCAATCTCCTGGGGACGGGTGGAATTGCGATCGGGGGCGACTTCGCCGTCTCGGGCTTGCTGGACATCGGCGCGGGCAGCGGCACCCTCTCCGCCGCTACGATCGACATCGGCACCCTGGCTGCCGACACCCAGCAACTGACAGCATCCAGCGGCACGATCCGGATCGGCACCGCGCTGATGAGCGGCGACCTGATCGCCCATTCCAGCCTGTCGCTGGGCAATGCCGATATTGCCGGGCTGTTGCAGGTGCGCGCGCCCGGACCAGCGGGTCTTGCGCAGCTTACCGGCGCGGTGGCGGCGGGTGCGATCGACATCGACGCCGGAGCCATCGCCAGCAACGGACTGACGGCGCGCAATGGCGGCATAGTGCTGCAATCCGCCACCGATCTGGCGGTGATCGATGCGCGGGCGACCGGGGCGGTCGTCATGACCGCCAATGGCGGGGCACTGACGATCGGCAATGCCGTGGCGGGTGGCAACCTGACTCTGTCGGGGCTGGGGATCAATGCCCAAAGCCTGACAGCCGGTGGCCAGAGCCTGTTGAATGCGGGTGCGGGCAGTCTGGTGGTGAGCGACATCGCATCGGCGGGCGCGATCACGGCCAATGGCGGCCTTGTCAGCCTCGGCGCTACTGGCGGCATGACCATCGCGCAGGCCAATGCTTCGGCGGGACCGCTGACGTTGAATGCGGGCGGGGCTCTTGCCATCGTCGATGCGAGCGCCGCGGGCGACATGACGCTGAACGGAGGAACGATTGCAGCGACGACGCTCAATGCTGGAGGATTGCTGACCGCCACTGCGACCGGGGATGCAAGCTTCAATAGCGTGACATCACAGACGGGCGGCATCATATTGAATGCGGGAGGTGCGCTCTCCGTCTTCAACGCCAATGCTGCGGGCAATCTGGCGCTGAATGGTGGCACGATCACCGCGACGACGCTCAATGCGGTGGGGCCGGTAGCGGCTATTGCTACAGGAGGCGCCAGCTTCGATAGCGTGATATCGCAGGCAAGCGACATAGTGCTGACTGGGGGAGGGGTTCTCTCCGTCGTGAATGCGAATGCTGCGGGCAGGCTGACGCTGAGCGGCGGCGCGATCACCGCAACAACGCTCGATGCGGTGGGATCGCTGACCGCCACTGCGGCGGGAGGCGCCAACTTCGGCACCGTGACTTCGCGAACGGGCGATATCCTTTTGAATGCCGGTGGCCTGCTCGGTCTGTCGGGTTCGGCCAACGCACGGACGATCACCATCGGGTCCGGAGATATCGTCATCGGCAGCGCAGCGCAGATCGGCAGCCTGACCGGGACAAGCAGCATCACCTTCAATGCGGCGAACCTGCAACAGCCCGCTTATATCGGCGGCAATGACGTGGCCGGAACTTACAGCTTGTCGGCAGCGGAACTGATGCGGATTGCGGCGGCGGGTATCGCTGTCAACGCCCCGGCGCGCGGTATAGCGGGGATACCGGACATCATCGTGCAGGATCTGACGCTCGGCACAACCAATCTGGCGAGCGGCGGCGTGCTGGCGATCGGCACCGCCGGGCATCTACGCGTTCAGGGCGCTGTAAGGCTGACCGGTCGTTCCGGACAGGGCGGACTGACCCTGTCGGCGGGCCGGGCGCTGGAAATCATCGCAGGCTCCGGTCTGATCGACATCAGTGACGGCAATGGCGGCCTGGGCGGCGTTATGACGCTCGACAGCCCCAGCATCATCGCAGCGACCCTGTCGGCCATCGCGGATGTCGCGGCGGCCGGTTCACTCAACGCACGTGAATTGCGCCTGGCGCAGAATGACGGGCTGGTGAACGATGCGGGCATATTGCGCGCTGGGTCGATCCGGGCGAATGCAGCCCAGGCCTTCTTCATCCAGAATAGCGGTAGTTCCAGCACGATCCTGGAACGGCGCGGCTTTACGGCCGCTGATCTGGTGATCGGCTCGCAGGGCACGGCGCTGCAGATCGCCATCAATGGGCAACTGGCTCTGTCGACCGGGAGCTTTGCGCGGGGATTGGAAACCATACCGCTGGTCGCGGTCAACGGCTCCTATGCCTTGGGATCGAAGGTCAACGGCTGTTTGATCGGCAATCCCGCCGCCTGCCTCAGTTCCGGTCTGGACAGCCGGGATACGTGGAACGGCGTGCTTGACCCTTCGGTGCAGGTCGGGCGCATCTTCACCCTGTCCCTGATCGAGTTGCGAGACATCGTGGCGCAGGGCTATCCGCCGCTGATCGACGAGCCGGTGACGGGCGCGGGCAATGAGGATTTATGGGAACGGTCCTGCGGCGGCCCTGATGAACCGGGCTGCGACAGGCCTTGATGAATGATCTCAGGCAAAACGGGATTGAAACAACGGGTTGAACCCGTAGAGAGAAACGCGCGGTGGACGCAGGGGAAAGCGTCCGAATCAACCGGCACGGGGGCGTGACGAATGGGGGGCGGTAAGGGCAGGGCGATCGGCAGATCCTTGGGCGGCATGGCATTGGGTGTCATGCTGCTAGGGGTGCTGTTGCTGTGCGGCTTGCCCGGCGGCGGATCGGGAGCGGCGGATGCGGCTCCGGCGGCCAGAACCTATGTCGGCGTCGCCTCTTGCGCCGGATCGACCTGCCATGGACGGATGGAGGGCGACGGCAAGGTCGTGCGTCAGGACGAGCTGATGCGCTGGCAGGAGCCTTCGACGCCGGGCGGCGCGCATAGCCGGGCCTTCGCGGTGCTGAACGGCGCCCGCGGGCAGCAGATTGCAGCGACTTTGGGGCTGGGCGATGCGGCTTCGGCGCCTGCCTGCCTGGGTTGCCATTCCACTCCGGCGGGGGCTCGCGGGGCACGTTTTCTGACGCAGGATGGCGTCGGTTGCGAAGCCTGCCATGGCGCGGCGAGCGGCTGGATCGCCTCGCATTATGCCGTCGGGGCGAGCCATGCCGCCAATGTCGCGGCGGGCATGACGCCGCTCGACCGGCCGCAGGCGCGCGCATCGGTCTGCCTCGACTGCCATTTCGGCAGCGCGCGGGACGGGCAGTTCGTCACCCACCGGATCATGGCGGCGGGGCATCCGCGCATTTCCTTCGAATTGGACCTCTTCTCCTCGATGCAGGCGCATCATGACGAGGATGCCGACTATGCGCAGCGCAAGGGGCGGACGGATAGTCTGAAGCTCTGGGCCGTGGGGCAGGCCATGGCGGTGGAGCGGGCGCTGACCCTTTATGCCGGGAGCAAGGGGACGGAGGGGGCTTTCCCCGAATTTTATTTCTTCGACTGCCAGAGCTGCCACCGCCGCATCTATGACCAGGCGGAACGCAGCAAGACTTGGGAAGCCAATCCGGGGCGGCCGATCCCGGCGGGCATGCCGCCCTTCAATGACGAGAATATGATCCTGCTGTCGGCGGCGGCGCGGGTGGCCGCGCCGGGGCTGGCGGGGCGCTTCGATGCCGACAGCCGGGCGTTCCATGCGGCGATCGCAAGGGATCGGCCTGCGGCGATCGCGGCGGCGGGCAAGCTTGCGCAAAGCGCTCGCGCATTGGCCGACGGTTTTGCGGCGGGCGGGATGCAGGGCGGCATGGCCTTTGCCATCGTGCGCGAGATAGCGGGGAGCGCGATATCGCCCCGCTTCACGGACTATGAAGGATCGGTGCAGGCGGTGATGGCGGTCGACACGCTACTCAACAGTCTCGTGAAATCCGGGCGCGTGACCATAGGGGCGGCGGCGGGCATCCGGGCGGACATCAATCGCGCTTATGCGGCGGTCAAGGAGCCGAACGGCTATCGGCCCGGCGATTTCCGTTCCGCCTTGGGCAGCGCGGCGCGCAGCATCGGAGCGCTCCAGTGAGAGGAAGACACCACCGGCTGAGCGCGCTGACGGTCAGTGCAGCGCTGATCCTGTCCTCCTGCGGCGGCGGGGGAGGGAGCAGCGGCGGCACGCCGACGCCCAGCCCGACGCCGACACCCACCCCGACCAGCCTTTATACGGCGCCTGCGCAGGAATCGCTGACGGTCGCAGATGTCGAAACGGTCGTCGCCCACGCCGTGGCGGAGGCCCGCGCGCGGAATCTACCCGCCGTCATCGCGGTCACGGACCGGGTGGGCAATGTGCTGGCCATATTCCGCATGACTGGCGCGCGGGCGAACGCGATCACCAGCGCCGCGCCCAATGGCGACAATATCGACGCCCAGAACCTGACCGTCCCGGCCGAGGCCGGCGCCATCGCCAAGGCGATTACCGGCGCCTATCTGTCGAGCGGCGGCAACGCCTTTTCGACGCGCACGGCGAGTATGATCGTGCAGCAACATTTCCCGCCTGCGCCGACCACGGCGGGGCTGGAGAGCGGGCCGTTGTTCGGCGTGCAGTTCAGCCAGTTACCCTGTTCCGACCTGGCGGCGCGCTTCGTTTCATCGGGCGCGACGGCAATGATCGGGCCGAAGCGTTCGCCCCTGGGGCTGGCGGCTGATCCGGGCGGTTTTCCGCTTTACAAGAACGGCGTGGTGGTGGGCGGCATCGGCGTGATGGCGGATGGAGTCTATGGTTCCGACACCAACGTCCTCGACGATGACAATGATCCCGAGGAATATATTGCGCTCGCCGGGACGCTTGGTTTTGAGGCGCCCGAGGGCATTCGCGCCAATCGCATCACCGTGGACGGCACGTCGCTGCGCTATTCCGATGCGGTCTATTCTGGTCTGATCGCGACGGGTCCGGTGAGCTTTGCCGCCATCAACGGCAGCGGGGGGGCGCTGGTCGCGGTGCGCGGCTATTATGGCGATCCGGCGCCGATGATCCTGGCGGGGGTCGCTTATGGCACCGAAGCATCGGGCGTACGGCGGGCGCGAACCGCCGAATTTTCCAAATCCGACGCCTTCGTCCTGACTGACGGATCGGGCAATGACCGTTTTCCGATCCGCGCCGCGACCGATGCGGGCGATGTGGCGCAGCCGCTGACGGCGGCGGAAGCGACCGCGATCCTCGAAGAAGCCTTCACCATCATGAGCCGGGCGCGGGCGCAGATTCGACAGCCGTTAGACAGCCGGGCGCAGGTGACGATCAGCCTGGTCGACACGCGGGGTCAGACATTGGGCATCGTCCGCTCGCCGGACGCGCCGATCTTCGGCACGGATGTGAGCTTGCAGAAGGCGCGGACGGCGGCCTTCTTCTCCGGCTCCCATACTGCATCCGATCTGCTGGCGAGCAGCAGCGCCGATGTTGCGGCTTTCGTAGGCAAGGCCAGGACTTTCCTCAACGATCCTTCGGCTCTGACCGGGCGTCATGCGTTCAGCGACCGGGCAAATGGCAATCTGTCGCGGCCCTATTTCCCGGATGGAGAGGTGGGGCGACCCAATGGCCCCTTCTCGCGACCCATCGCGCAGTTCAATCCCTTCTCCACCGGATTGCAATCGGCGCTGGTGGTGGGCGATCTCGCCGCGCATCTCGCCTATGTGACCGGCGCCAGCGCGGCGGATACGCCGCAGCGTTGCTCGGCGGTGCCGACTGTCTCCAATCAGAACCGGGTGCAGAACGGCATTCAGATCTTCCCTGGTTCCGTGCCCATCTATCGCAGCAATATGTTGGTTGGCGCGATCGGCGTGTCGGGTGACGGCATCGATCAGGACGACATGATCAGCTTCCTCGGGCTCAACAATGCCGGGGCGCGCGTGGGTGGGATCGGCAATGCGCCGGCCGCGATCCGGTCCGACCAGATCGTCGTCGACCTGGGCAATGCGACGGTGCGGCTGCGCTATGTGAGCTGCCCCTTTGCGCCTTTCCTCGACAGTTCGTCGCAAAATGTCTGCGCGGGGCTGTAGGCGATGGGTCTGGTTTCACTCCTGCCGCTGTTCGCACTGGTCCAACCGGGCGAGCCGGTTCCGCCGCCTCCGCCGGAAAACTGGCAGCAGATATTGGACGCCGACCAGCAATCCATAGAGGGCCGCCGCCGTCCCGGCTATGAAGCGCCGCTGCCGGACGCCGTGACCCAGGACAATAAGGGCGCCGTCCGCGCGCCCCCGCCCGAAGCATTTCCGACCGACCAGGTGCCGATCCCGGATCGCTGGCGCTTGATCGAGAGCCTAGGCGTGGTGAAGGAGCGCTGGTTCGATCCCTATGGCCAGAACACGCTGAAGGGCGACCGGCCCATCGACCGCGAGAAGGTCAAATGGCTGCCGATCAAGGGCGAGGATTGGTTCTTCGTCGCCAATGCGGTGAGCGACACGGTGCTGGAGCCGCGCACCTTCCCGATCCCGGTCGGCGTGCAGACGACCGAGCGGCCCGGCAGCCTCGACGTCTTCGGCAAGGATGCGAGCGTCGTGCTGAGCCAGACTTTCATCGGCGGCGTGGCGCTGATCAAAGGAGCGACCGCGTTCAAGCCGCCGGAGATCGAATATCGGCTGACGCTGGCGCTCAACGTCAATCATGTGAATGTGCCCGAACGGCGCGTGCTGTTCGTCGAGCCGTCCAAGCCCTCGCACCGCACCGACCATTTTCTGGGCGTGCAGGAAGCCTTTGTCGACTATCACCTCGCCAACACGTCGGACCGCTATGATTTCCGGTCGGTGCGGGTGGGTATCCAGCCGTTTCAGTCGGATTTTCGTGGTTTCCTGTTCAACGACCAGCAGCTTGGCATCCGGCTGTTCGGCAACCGCGACAATAACCGCTTCCAGTTCAATCTGGCGGCCTTTTGGCGGCTGGAGAAGGATACCAATAGCGGGTTGAATTCGGTCGTGCAGTCGCCGCGTAACGATTGGGTGTTTATCGCCAATCTCTATCGGCAGGATTTTCTGGTTCCCGGCCTCACCAGCCAGATTACGGCCGTCTACAATATGAACCGCGAAAAGCGGGACGTGGAGATAGACGATAACGGCTTTCCGGTGCGCCCGGCGCTTCTTGGCGACTTGCGGGGGCGGGAATATGATGTCGTCTATCTTGGCTATAATGCCGATGGGCGGGTCGGACGGATGAACCTGACGGCGTCCCTCTATGGCGCGCTGGGGGAGGATCGGAACAGCTTCTTCACGTCGAAACCCGCGCAGATCCGCGCTTTCTTCGCCGCGGCGGAAGCGAGTTACGACAAGGACTGGATGCGGCTTCGCCTGTCGGGTCTCTATGCCAGCGGCGATGGCAACCCTCATGATAATCGCGAGAACGGGTTCGATGCGATTTTCGAGAATCCGGTCTTTGCGGGCGCCGATACAAGCTATTGGATCAGGCAGTCCATTCCCTTTGCCGGGGGCGGGCGGGTGATCGGCATCAACGGGCGCAACGGCATTTTGAACTCGCTGCGTTCATCCAAGGAGCAGGGGCAGTCGAACTTCAACAATCCCGGCACGATGCTGTTGGGCGCGGGGGCGGATTTCGACCTGATACCGCAACTGCGCCTGTCGGCCAATGCCAATCATCTCTGGTTCCAGAATACCGCCACGCTTCAGGCGCTGCGCAACGAAGGCAGTATAGCCAAGTCGATCGGCTGGGATTTGTCGACGGCGGCGATCTGGCGACCGCATGCAACCCAGAATATCGTCTTTCGCCTGTCGGGCGCGACTTTGCTGCCGGGGGCAGGATTTCGTGACCTCTTCACCAATAGCGAGCGCAACCGGAATTATTATTCGGTGCTTGCCAATTTGATTTTGAGCTATTGATGCGCGCGCTCTTCAACACTCTTTCGTCATTCCCGCGAAGGCGGGAATCCATCTCCGTCGATGCGTCTAGGCGAAAGGCTGTGAGATGGATTCCCGCCTTCGCGGGAATGACGATCTTGGGCGTCGGCATTTTGGTGCTAGCGGCGTTGCTGTTGCCCGTCGCCATCCTCCACGCCTCCGACGCGGAAAAGCCCGTCGAGCGCCATTACACCCCCGCACCGCCCGCGCCGATGAGCCAGACCGCCGATCAGGTCGCGGCCAAATCGGACGGCTGTTATAGCTGCCACACCAAGACCGACGAGCCGTCCATGCACGCCACCCCGGCGGTGATGCTGGGCTGCACCGACTGCCACGGCGGCAATGCGGCAGTGCGCGGCGATCCAGCGTTGGGTTTCGAAGACCCCGCCTATGTCGCAGCGCGGGAGAAGGCGCATGTCCTGCCGCGCTATCCCAAAAGCTGGCACTATCCCTCCTCAGCCAATCCGCAGCGGACCTATACGCTGCTCAACCGGGAGGCGCCCGAGTTCGTCCGCTTCGTCAACCCCAGTGACTATCGCGTCGCGCGGGACGCCTGCGGTTCCTGCCATATGCAGGTTATCGAAGCGGCGGAGCGCTCGCTGATGGCGTCGGGCGCGATGCTGTGGGGTGGGGCGGCCTATAATAACGGCATCGTTCCCTACAAGAACTACATCTTCGGGGAAGCCTATACCAAGGACGGCAAGCCCGCGAAGATCGTCTCGCCCGGCAGCCCGCCCGGCACGCTGACCGCCGAGCAGAAGACACGCGGCGCGTTGGCCGAGCTTTATCCACTGCCGCAATGGCAGGTGGTGCCTCCAGGCGACGTCTTCCGCGTGTTCGAACGCGGCGGGCGCAATATCGGCACGCAGTTCCCGGAAATCGGCCTGCCCAATCCAACCGGCTCCATCCAGCGGCTGGAGGAGCCGGGCCGCCCCGACCTCAAGCAATCGAGCCGTGGCCCCGGCACGGGCCTGCGCGTCGCGATCCCGGTGCTGAACCTGCACAAGACCCGCCTCAACGATCCCTATATGTGGTTCATGGGCACCAACGATCAGCCGGGCGACTATCGCCATTCGGGCTGCTCGGGCTGTCATGTCGTCTATGCCAATGACCGCGAGCCGCGCCACAGCCTGATCTATGCCCAATATGGCCGTGACGGGCAGACCGCCACGGTCGATCCCACCATCGCGAACAAAGTCAGCCATGGCGGGTTGAAAGGCTCCCATGGCGAAACGATCGAGCCCGATCACTCTGTCGGCGCCGTCAAGGAAAGCGGTCATCCGATCCGCCACGCATTCACCCGCGCGATCCCGACCGCGCAGTGCATGAACTGCCACATGCATCAGCCCAATATCTTCCTGAACAGCTATCTGGGCTATACTATGTGGGACTATGAGTCCGACGCGCCGCTGATGTGGCCGGAAAAGCAGAAATATCCCACCGCCGCTGAAGTTCACCAGACTTTGGAACGCAATCCCGAAGGGGCGGGACCGCGCGGCAAATGGTCGGACCTGGATTTCCTGCGCAATGTCTATGATCTGAACGACAAGGCCAAGGATACGCAGTTCGCTGACTATCACGGCCATGGCTGGAACTTCCGCGGCGTCTTCAAGCGGGATCGCGAGGGCAATCTGCTCGACGCCGACGGCAAGGTCGTCTCGCCCGATGATCCGGAAAAGTGGCGCAAAAAGGGGGAGGGCAAGTTCGTCCAGCCCGGCGCCAACCCCGGCAAGGCCGTGCACCTGATGGACATCCACGCCGAAAAGGGTCTGCAATGCGCAGACTGCCATTTCGCGCAGGATAGCCACGGCAATGGCTTCATCTATGGCGAGGTGGCGAATGCGATCGAGATCGGCTGCAAGGACTGCCATGGGACGGCGGATGCCTATCCGACCCTGCTGACATCCGGTCCGGCGGCGCCGCCCAAGGGCACGAACCTGGCGCTGCTCCGCAATCCGGATGGCAAGCGGCGTTTCGAATGGTATTTCGACGCCAGCGGCCGGCAGCGGCTGATCCAGCGGTCGATTGTCGACCCGAAGCTGGAATGGGAAGTCAGCCTGGTGAAGGATTCGGTCGATCCGGCCAATCCGCACTTCAACGCCAAGGCGGCGCGGGCCAAGCTGATGAGCCGGTCGGGCGCGGAGGATGGCAGCTTTGCCTTCGGTCCCGGCGTCGCGAAGGAAGATCGCGCCCATGGCGACGACAATATGGCCTGCTTCACCTGCCATTTGAGCTGGACGACCAGTTGCGGCGGCTGTCACTTGCCGATCGAGGCGAACTGGAAGACGACGCTCCACCATTATGACGGGGAGGAGACGCGCAACTTCGCGACCTATAACCCGCAGGTCGCGCGCGACGAGATGTTCCAACTCGGCAAGCATATGACCACCAAGGGCAATGAAACCGCCCCGGTCCGGTCGACATCGGCGCTGATCTTGTCCTCCACCAATATCAACCGGGAGCGCATCTATATCCAGCAGCCGCCGGTGTCCGGCATCGGCTTTTCGTCTCAGGCGTTCGCGCCCCATTTCCCGCATACGGTGCGCCGGACCGAGACGAAGACCTGTTCCGACTGCCATTTGTCGGCAAAGGATGACAATAACGCGATCATGTCGCAGTTGTTGTTGCTTGGCACCAATTTCGTGAACTTCGTGGGGCTGAATGCCTGGACGGGCCTGGAAGGCGGGTTCGAGGCGATCCGCGTCACCGAATGGGATGAGCCGCAGGCGGTGATCGGCAGTTATCTCCAGAAATATGCCTATCCCGACTATTGGAAACTGCATGTCGAGCAGAACAAGCGCGAACTCAAGAATTGGGTGCGCGGAAAGTTCTTCGACAAAAAGGCTTCGGGTGAAACGCATGCTGTGGAAGAATTCCGCAATGTCGTGAAGGGCACGGCGGATCGCGTCGGCTGCCTGCAACTGCGCGGCGAATATATGTATGTGGCGGAGGGGAAGGGCGGTTTCCGCGTCTATGACGTGGCGTCCATCGCCAACAAGGGTTTTTCCGAGCCGATAGTGAGCGGGCCGTTCTCGAAGCTCGGCCATAATACGGGCGTCTCTTCGAAAAACGCGACCTGCATGGCGCTGGCCACGAACCAGCCGATCAATCCGCTCCGCAACACCAAGGAACTACGCGAGATCAACCAGGAGCAGCCGTTCCTGCCGATCTACAGCTATGCGGCGGTGACGGACAGTATCGAGGGTCTGATCATGGTCAATATCGAGACCATGGCCGATGGCGAGTTCCGCAACAATTTCCTGAAGCGGGCCGTCACCTGGAATCCCAATGGCGTGCTGAACGGCGCGCGGCATATCCAGTTGGCGGGACAGATCGCCTATATCACCGCCAATGCCGGGCTGGTGGTCGTGGACCTTAGCGATCCGTTGCATCCGCGCCTTGCCGCCGTGCGTCCGTTGAAGGATGCGCGGGCGAGCGCGATCCAGTTCCGTTACCTGTGGGTCACGGATGCGGAGGGCCTTAAGCTGTTCGATGTTACGCGCCTCACTGATCCGGTGGCGGTGCCTTCCGCGACTGTGCCGCTGGCCGATGCGCGGCGCATCTATCTGGCCCGCACCTATGCCTATGTCGCGGCGAAGGCGGAGGGGTTGGCGATCATCAATATCACCAACCCGCTGCGGCCGTCCGTCTATGCCAAGGAGACGTTCGGCGGGCAGATGACCGATGTGGAGGATGTGATCGTCGGCACGACCAATGCGTCGCTGTTCGCCTATGTCGCGGATGGGCGCAACGGGATGAAGGTGATCCAGCTCACCAGCCCGGCGAGTCAGCCCAATTTCTACGGCTTCTCGCCCGCGCCCAAGCCGGAACTGATCGCCTGGGCGCGGACGCCTTCACCGGCGCTGGCCTTGTCGAAAGGGCTGGATCGGGATCGAGCGGTGGATGAAACGGGCGGACAGATGGCGGTGTTCGGACGGCTCGGCTCACGGCCCTTCACCCGGCCGGAGATGGAACGGCTGTTCCTGACGTCCAAGGGGATTCCCTACAAGGTCAGTGACGAAGTGGATATGAAGGGATGGCGCCCGCCCCTGAAGACGCCGATGCGGTAAGATCCCGGATTCTGTCGCCCGGATGACCTAAAATTCATTGGCGTTGCGCATTGATCCAGCCCAGATCTGCCTGACGTTCAAAGGGTCGTCCGATGGAACTCGAAGTCAGTGCCGAAGCCAAGGACAAGACACTCAACCGTCGGGTGGCGATGACTGTCGTCATCCTCTCGGTCGCCATGGGCCTGTGCAACATCAAGGACGGCAATATCGTTCAGGCCATGCAGCAGGCCAAGGCTGACTCTGTCGACCGCTGGAGCGAATATCAGGCGACCAGAACCAAATGGCATATCGCCAGGACGGCGCAGTCCGAAATTGCCCTGATCGCCGATGGAAAAACTTCCCCCATGGCCGTGACGACGCTGGCTTCACTTCAGGGAGAGATTGTCAAATATCAGGCGGCGGCGCCGCTTCTTGCCCGGCAGGCGCAGCAATTTTCGGATTGTTATGACGCGCTCAATGTGCATGACGATCAGTTTGATGCGAGCGATGCGCTGATATCGACCGCGATTTCGATCGCCGCGGTTGCCGCGTTGGCGGAAAGTTCAGGCGCGCTGATCGCGGCATGGCTGTTCGGCGCGATGGGGCTTTTCATGGGCCTGTGCGGCTTTGCGGGCTGGGCCTTCCACCCCGATATCCTCAGCAACCTCCTCGGTTAGCACGGGCGGACCGTTCAAGACGGTCGTTCGTCGATCAGCGTTCGCACCAGCGGTTGCATGGCCGCATCGAATTTGGCGAGCATCACATGATCGTCCGCCGTTTCGAAATGGGTGATAAGGCCATGGTCGGTCCAGCGATGCAGCGCATAGGCGGGCGGGTCCGCGACGATCATCGGGCGGTTGTCGGGTGCATCGGGGTCCATGGGCCGCATATCGAGCGCGAGTTGCGGCGCGGTCGATGAGCAGATGGCGATGGTCGTGCCGTTCCACGGTGCGGTGATGGCGCGGTGAATATGACCGCAAATGATCGCCTGAATATTGGCCCGGCCCGCGACAGTCGCCGCGAAGCGCTGAACCCAGGGTTCTTCGGGATGGGTGTTCATCCAGTCGATGCCGACCTCGACCGGAGGATGGTGCATGACGATCAGCGTGGGCGTGGCGGCATCCTCGTCCAGCCGGGCGGCGAGCCACGCCGCGCGGCGCTCGCAAAAGGCGCCGCCGTGGCGATCTGGCTCCAGCGTGTCGAGCATGATGATCCGCCGTCCCTCCAGCGGGATCACATAATGGACGAAGCCGTCTTCCTGCGGAATGTGCGGGAAATGCTGGGCGAAATTGGCCCGGCCGTCATGATTGCCCATACAAGGCCAGACCGGAAAATCGCACTGGCTGAAGGCATTGGCAAGGCGGCGATAGCTGTCGGCGTCTCCCCGATCGGTCAGGTCGCCGGTCGCCAGCAGCAGGTCGGGCCGGTTCGGGCCGTCGTTCAAGGCCCGAAGCACCTGGTCCAGCCGCTTGCGGTTGAATTCCGCGGGGTTGTCGGGATCGAACCCCAGATGGATGTCCGTGACCTGCGCGATCAGCATGGCCTTTGCTCCCCCTTTATATTTCGCGGTCCGTTCCTGGAGCACGTTGTGGACTGAGGCGGTCGAGTTCCTTCGGCCTGTCTGCCCCATCCCTTTTAACCGAGCGGTCGGCGGGCATCCATGGGGCGCCGTCACCGACATGATAGCTATGGCACATGGCGCATCCCGACGGCACGTCCGCCTTTGCCTTTTCCCCGCCATGGCAGGTGCGGCAGCTATCGATGCCCGGCAGCAGCAATTGTTTGGCGTCATGCGATTTCGGCGCGGCGTGGCAGCTTTCGCATTTTTCCGTGCGGTGCGCGGCATGGTCGAACCAGCCGTTCATCATATAGCGCATCGGCTGATGCACCGGCAGAACCTGCCAGTTCGCATTGCCGTCCGCGCCGGGCGGCGTGACCGTATGACAGTCATAGCAGGCGCCGCCCTTGGAGAAGACCGCGCGAACGGCATCGTCGGCGCGCGAAGGCCGGGCCGCCATCGCGCCGAAATAGGCATGGTAGATCTGGCCCTGCGCATAGTTGCCGGGCCGCCGCCGGGCCATGCCGCCCAGGGCGATGGGTTGGGCCGGGCCGGTCGAGCGGTAATAGGCGCGCAGGTCCGCGATCACCTGATCGGGCCGGCCGTGGCGCAGCGTACGCACCGTGCCGCCGATCGTCTCGAACGCGAGGCTGTGACACATCTGGCAATCGCGCTCCATATTGACCGGCAGGAAGCGGACGCCATCGGCGGTCGGCTTGTGGCAATCCTTGCACGCGAGCGTGTCACCGAAACCATATTGCGTCTTCATCGTCCGCGCCATTTTGGCGACGCCGCCGGTCGCGGACAAATGCATGTCGTGCGGGAATTTGAGGCCGCTATCGTCCATGGGCTTGCCGTCGAGCGAGGCGTAGGAGAAGCGGGGATGCCTGCCCGGCACAGTCTGGACCAGGGCCGAGAATTGCGGATGGCTGGTGCCGAAATCAGCGGCGTTGCCGAGTTTGGTGTCCTTCAGGCGATCCTTCAATGTGCCGTGGCAGTCGGTGCAGAAGGCTTGCGGGGCGGGCTGCATCGGGCCTGCGCCTTCATGTTCGCGGTGGCAGTCGACGCAGGCGCCCTCGGGCGGCTTGCCGAAAGCGGATGCGACTCCTGCCAGCAATTTGCCGCCAAGGCCCGGTTCGGCCCGCGCCATGGCGATGCGGGCGGCTGGCGCGTGGTCGTGCACGTCCTTGTGGCAGGTCTGGCAGGCAGAATCGCGGACCGAGACGAAAGCCTTCTGATGGCAGGTTTCGCAGCGGCCTTCGAGCGCATGGTGCGCCTGACTGAGCGGACCCGACGACCAGGCCTTGTCGCCCACCATCTTGTAGATGTTGCGCGTGTCGTTCGCCGGGCGGCCGGCATAGCTCCAGATCGGGATAGCGAGAAAGCCGATCAGGATCGCCAACGCCATGCCCCAGGCCGTCAACCGCTTGCCCGGCAGCAGGCCGCGCAAGGAGAAAACCTTGGTCTCCTCCTTTTCCTCCGAAGCCTCCGACACGGCGTCGACACGGCGGATAGAGAGGATGGTCGCGCCATCCTCCCCCTGTGACACGGTGATGCGATGGCCGCCGAAGCGTAGTTCCGCGCCGTTGGCGGGGTGGATTTCGGCCCGCAGGACGGTTCGGCCTTCAAGGTCGAAGCCCAGCGTGCCGATAGCCCGGACGCGGATGGTGCGTTCGTCGACCTGCTCTATCCGGGCATGGTCCGGCTCCAGCGCGAGGTCGGGGAGGTGGATGTCATTCTCCGCCGCGCGGCCCAGCGAAAGCTGGAGCTTGGGCAAGGTGGCGGCGCGGACGATTTCGCGGCCATCGGCGGTGAGGCTGATCTGACGGACTAGGAAGCTCATTTCATGCTCACCAGTAGAAGAAGACGCTGACGATATGCGCGGTCAGCGCGGCCAGCAGGGCAAAGGTGGCGGGCACATGGACGTAGAGCCAGATTTCCAGCAGCGCTTTCAATCTCAGATGCCGCCGCAGCCGCGCCAGCATCGCCTGCTTGCGTTCCAGCAGGGCGTCAATGCGTTCCAGCGGATCGTTGCCGGTGTCGGGCTTGTCCCCGGTCCAATAACGTAACGCCGCCTGTGCCCTGGCCGTGGCGCAGCGGGGGTAACGGCCAGACAGGCGGGCGATCAGGCTGCCGCCGAACGGATCCTGCTCCAGCGACTGGCGCACCAGGGCGGCCTTGTCGTGGGGCAGGGGCTGGGCGGCATCGTGCAGTTGCCGGTCGATGGCGCGCACGGCGTCCAGCATCTGCACCTGGGTCATTTCGGCGCGATTGTTGCTGAGCGCGGCGGGCAGGGTCGCATAGACGGTGATGCCGAACAAACCGGAAAAAATCACCAGCATCATCAGAACATAGGCCAGCGTATGGACATTCCATCCGAGCTGGAACCCCGTGTGCAGCGTGGCGATGACGATCAGGCTGATGCCGAGATAGACATGGGCGGAGGTCCAGGCCTTGAGCGACCAGCGGCCCCGCGTCATCGCCCGCTTGCGCAAGCCGAGCAGCGTCAGCCACAGGATCAGCAGCACGCCGATCGTGCCCATGGTATAGCCGTACCAACTGCCGCCATTATGATGCGGGGTGACATCCACCAGCATATAGCTGACGATCGACAGCAGGCAGATCAGCGTGGCGATCTTCAGCCAGCGGAAACCGGCATGGCGCAGGAAGCCGTCGTGCAGCACTTCGCCCTTGGCACGGCGGGTACGGACAGGCGCGCGAGTGGCCATCAGCGGGCCTCCTCATCGAGGCGGGCGACGGTCAGGAAATCTTCTGGCGCGACGCGGATCGCGGCGCCGGTGGGGCAGGCGCGCACGCAGGCGGGGCCGCCGTCAATTCCGGAACACATATCGCATTTGATCGCTTTTTTGGGCTTCTCGACGCCGGGTTCAGCGTTCTTGTACCGCCATTTCTTGGAGGGTTCGCCAGGGCCCGGACCTGCACCCAGGAACATCCAGCTCAGCAGTCCCGGCTTCTTGGGCGGCACGCTGTCCATGCGGATCACGCCATAGGGGCAGTTGCGCTGGCAATTGCCGCAGCCGATGCAGGTGTCGTCGATGAAAACCTCGCCGTCCGGGCCGCGATGGATGGCGTTGGGCGGGCAGTCGGCCATACAGTGCGGATGCTCGCAATGGCGGCAGCTCGTCGGGACATGCAGATGGGCATAGGTGCGGCCCGCCTCCCGGTCGAGGCGGGAGAGGCCGTCATGGCTGTCGGCACAGGCCTTTTCGCAATTGTCGCAGCCGACGCACAGATGCTCGTCGATCAGCAGCACGTCGGTTGCTTCGCCAATGCCATTGTCGATCAGGAATTTCGCCGTCTCCGAATACATGTCGACAACGGTGGAGAAACTGTCCTTGCGGCTTTCGATGAACGCATTGACGTCCTGCCGGGAGGCCATGTCGCGGCGAGCGCGCTCCAGCAAAGCGGGTTTGGCCGCCATCAGCCGGGCGAAGGCGTCGCCTTGCAGCTTGATGACTTCGGACTTGACGGTCGCCTTGACCGTGGCGGTGCGCGGGCCGCCAGTGATCAGCGCCATTTCGCCCACATAGCTGCCGGCGGGAAGGTAGGACAGGAAGACATTCTTCCCGCCGATCTTCTTCTCCACGATCATGGAGCCGACGCGAATCACATAGATGTCGTTGCCCAGGTCGCCTTCGGTGATGACATGCTCGCCCGCCTTGACCGTCTGGATTTCCGCCGTGTCGAGAACTTCGCTAAGGTCCGCCGGAGTCAGGCCCGCGCCGAAGAGTTGCAGCAATTGCCGTTCGGTGGAGATGCGGGTGATGGCGCGCTTGGCCGGCGGGTTGGAGGACATGAGCTTCAGCGCCGCCGTGCGCGACACTTCCACCATGATCGAATCCGCGCCCGCGCGCACCGTCGCGCCACGGCGGCGGCCGGAGATCAGGCCGACCTCCCCGAAGATCGAGCCCCGGTCGATGGGGACGTCGAGGGTAGGGCTGACCTCCACCAGCGCCTGGCCCTGCGCCACGCCGAAGAGGGACGAACCGGAATCATATCGCTCGAAGATCAGATCGCCCTTGCGATAGGCGCGCACTTCGCTGTCGAGCATGAACTCGCGCATCTGGAGCGGCGAGAGACCTTCCAGGATAGAGACGTTGCTGCGGAGGAACTCCAGCCACTCCGCTACGCTCTTCTTTTCCGGCAGGCCTGCGAATTTGGCCGCCAGGATCGGTTCGTCGGCAGGTTTCAGATCCCGATTGCCATTGATGAACTCGACGACGTCATAGCCCTGGTTCATGCAATGCTTGATCAGCGGATAGCCCGCCAGCGCGCCGATGACGAAGATGCCGGGGGCGGTGCTTTCGAAGACCGGCGACAGCTTGGGAAAGGCCAGCCGGTCGCCGCTGGTGAATTCGATGCCGCAGCTTTCCACGAAGGCGCGGGGCGGGGCGGAGCCCATGCGCGCAATGATGCGGTCGCATTTCAGCTTCACCTCGCCGTCGCGGCTGTCGAGCGTGATGAACCCCGGCTCGATCTTGGCGGTCGTCGCCTCCGTCATGATGGAGAGGCGGCCCGTTTCGGCGGCGGTAATCAGCGCCTTGACGTTCGCCGCCTTGGCGCTGGCGAATTCGGTCGAGCGGTTGAGGATGGTGACGGCATTGCCCTGCGCCTCGTCGGCGGCGAGGCCGAGGGCGTTTTCAATGCCCGCATCGCCGGTACCGACGACGAAAATATGCTCGTCATTATAAGCGGCTGGATCGTCCAGTTGATATTGGACATGAGGCAGATCAGCGCCGGGCACGCGCATCAGATTGGGGTTGCCCTGCGTGCCGATCGCCATGATCACAGCGTCGGCTATGACCTCCCGGCCGTCGCTCAGCGTCAGGCGATAGGGCGGGGCGAGGCGCTGCATTTCCTTGGTATCGGTCGTGCCGTCACGCTTGCGCTCGACGATCTTCTGGATGCTGCCGGGGATGGGATCGCCCGTGCCGGTGATCGCCTTCACCTCCGCCTGATAGGCGACGTTGACGCCCTGTTCGGCCGCCTGCGCATTCCAGCGGTCGAGAATCGATTCGCGCTTTCCTGCCTCGAAATCGCAGTCGGAACGGAGCACGAGCTGGCTGGGCGTGGCCATCACATGCTTGCCCTTCTGATATTTGAAGATGGTGTCGGACAGATGGTCCGTCTTCTCTATCAGCAGGTGGGAAAGCCCCAGTTGCGCGGCGCGCGCAGCCGCACTCAGCCCCGCCGGCCCCGATCCGACGATCGCGATACGCACGCGGTCAGTCAATGATTATCCCCCAAAATACCCCTGTGCTCCGGATCTTACCGGATGCCTGTCCCGGACGGCACTCTATCATTTCCGCAGCGTCACGCTAGAGAGGATCGGCGGAGATCGGTCGGGGAGTGAAAGAATAATGGGTTGGAGTTGGGGGCGTGTCGTGTTGATGGGCGCTGTTGGCATTGCCGCCGTGTCGATCGGCTATAATATGACGCACAGGCCCGACGAGACGAAAGCGCCCGCTGCTCCTTCACCGCTGACGGGCGATCAGGCGAACGATCCGGAAGCGGTCATTCGTGCGCTTCAGGACCGGGTCGGCGCCAATCCCAACGACGCCGAAGGCTGGCAGAGGCTGGGCTGGGCCTATTTCGAAGGTGGACGCCATGCCGATGCGCTGCGCGCCTATCGCCATGCGACGAAGCTGGTGCCGGGCAATGCGACCTTCTGGTCATCGCTGGGCGAAGCCGCGGTGATGGCGAGCGAGCATGATCCTATGCCCAAGGAGGCTTCCGACGCTTTCGACAAGGCGATCGCGCTTGACCCGAAGGAGCCGCGGGCGCGCTATTTCCTGGCGGTGCGCAGGGATCTGGCCAAGGATCATGAAGGCGCGATCCGCGACTGGCTGGCGCTGCTGCGCGATACGCCGCCGGGCGCGCCGTGGGAGGCCGATCTGCGCAGGACCATCGAGCAGGTGGGGAAGATCAACAAGATCGACGTTGCCGAGCGGCTGGCGGCAGTAAAGCCTGTCGCACCGCACCCGCCAATGAGTGATGGCATGTCGGTCGCGGCGGCGGCGATTCCGGGGCCGAGCCGGGAGCAGATGCAGGCGGCGGCGCAGCTTCCCAAAGGGCAGCAGGATGCGATGGTCGAGGGGATGGTGACGAGTCTGGAAGCCAAGCTGAAGGCGAATCCGGGCAACGTCGACGGCTGGATCATGCTGATGCGCAGCCGCATGACATTGGGCGAAACGGCAAAGGCAGGTACAGCTTATCAGGATGCCAAGGCGGCCAATCCGGCGCAAGCGGGGCGGATCAGGGATGAGGCGCGGATTTTGGGCGTGCCAGGGGCTTGAAGTGCGTTTGCCGTTGAGCGCTTCCGTGCTTCTGGGAAGGCACAGGAGCGAAACGAGCAGTTCGCGAATGTCATTTGCGACACTTTACCGGTTCGCGCTAAAGTGTCACGAGTGAATCTTTGCAGGATAGGGCTCCACTGACTGGAATCAGCGGCGCCTCTTGCTTCAACCATTCGGCTGGTCCTTCACCACCTTGCCGGGCGTGAACATCAGCTTCTTCGATGCTGGGACTTGGAAAACCGTTCAGCGACACTTTCTGGCCTTTGGCATATGCTTCCTCTGTTAGAGTGCGATGCGTAGGACAGAAAATGGCTGGCCGGAAAACGGCATTTGCCCCGAAAACCCTCGCTCCGGCTCGGTAAAGTGTCATCCGTGCTTTTTGTTAGAAGCGGCTGCAAAGGGGGATTCACAGGGACTCAGCATGTGCTAGATTCCTGATATGTTCTATCAACCCGATCTTTTCGAGCAACCGCAGATGCCACCGGCGGCGGCGCCAGCGATGGCGGCGGCCGAACTCCCCGAGCTGGTCGAGCGGATTTCGGTCGTGTCGAAGCGTCCTCGCTATGCATTGTTGGTTCTCAAGCTGATCGCCCAGGAAGCGGGCAACAATGGCAGCGTTGGACCTTATATCCGGAGCGCGAAGGGGAGGGTGCCTGTCCGTGACTGGCTTTGCCAGGCGCTGGCGCCGCTGGCGCACCGGGATTGCCGGCGTCGCGCGATGATCGAAGCCGTCCGCTCTGGACTGGTGTCGAATGCGGACAGTGCAGACGATCCGGAAGAAATGGAACGGCGGCTTGAAGCGGAAGTCCAGTCGCGGATCCTACGGTCCGGTCGAACCAATGTGAGCAGGGTTGTCTCGGATCTGGTCCGCGCTGGACTCCTTCGCCGTCATTATCAGGGCTACCGGATCGACCATCTCAATCGTGGTGCGCAGCGAGAGGCGGTTTATACGATCACGCCCGAGGTCAAGCGGGCACTCCAACGCCATTAACTGACGTTGGAGTGGATTTTGTTGTGGAAATCTCATTGGCAAGCGCTTCAGCCGTGCGCTAGATGAGGCCGGTGATCACCCCCAGGCCGCCGGTATTGGAGACACGGACGCGAGTTCGGCTAGGTGCATGCCGCCCTGAATGAACGGCGTGTCGATGGCGACGAGTTTGAGGAATCTGGTCGGCGACACGCCCCACCCTGGATGGCAAAATCTATCCGGCCTTGAGAATGGCGATTTGCGAGGCGTCCGGTTAAGGCGATCAACCACCTTGTCCGATAGGAGCCCGATGTACCCAGGGCGCCACCAACCGATAAATGTACCGCCGCTCGTCCAAACCCAGATGCTGACAGCCGTTCATCGCGTGCCTTCCTGGAAAGGGGATCAAACCCCTATAAATACTAGGATTTCGTATTTCGATCTAAATCCACCGCCAGGCATCCGTGTTCCTGCCGGTTAGAGAAGACACTTTCTGTCCCCGATAGAAATGACACTCTTGAGGACAGCAGGGGCTGCGCGGAGCCATCGGCCTAGCGCAGCGCAGACCCTGCTGAGAGCGTAACATGGAGGG